>JAYWEO010000462.1:0-13095 GCA_043779225.1 Prosthecobacter sp. | reverse complement strand
GACGAACCGGATTTTGCCGAAAAGATGGCCCGGAAGATTGACGATCGGACGCCGGGGAATTGGGTGACGCTGGAGGAATTCGGGCAGCGGCTCGGCCTGCCCCCGAACGGTTCGGAGTGAAATATCGTCTCCTGATCGCGGTGGAAGTGCTCGATTTCTCTGCGGCGCTCCCGCGGCGCGAGCAGGAAGTCCTTTGGAAACGTTTCCGCGAAATCCGCGAGTATCCGCACCAATATTCGGACTACCGAGAACCTGACAGCGAAGGACGCCTGCTCGACGTCCATGTTCACTCTGGTTTCGCGATCCATTTTTGGGAAGACGGAGCCGACCGGCACGTAAAGATCCTCCATATTTGCCGTGCGGATCGTTGAAACGGCAGGCAGCCCGAAGGGTGGCCGTGGCAACGGCCAGAAACCTGAGCTTCGTGGCGAGGGGCGGGCGGAAGCGGTGACTGGTGATTGGTGAAAAGTGACTGGTGAGCAAATCCAAAGACCCAGCCGCGACCGGAGCGCATCGTCCACTTTCTGCATCTCCGCAGGCGACAATGCACCGAGCCGGTGCGGCGGCGCGTGAAGGCTGCCAGCGCATGCTGTGCAAGAGGCACTCATCAATGACAGCGCCTGCCGCACATCGGCAGGCTCCGGGACTTGCCGTTCGACAAGCTCAGGCCCTGAGCGAAGTCGAACGGGAGCCGTCGCAACGGCAGGCAGCCCGAAGGGTGGCCGTGGCAATGGCCAGCAACCTGAGCTTCGCGGGGACGGCGGGACCGCATGGAGCCAGTGCGGCGGAGAGTGAATCCGGTCACTCTACCCAGCGCAGTGTTCGCCGCATTCGCCATTGTCTGCAACGCCCTCGCCGTCGTGATCTGTCTCGCCGGTTTCATGAGTCCGCTGCTCGCCGCGATCCTCATGCCCGAGAGTTGGCAGGTGTCGCTCGCGATTGTCTTCGCCGGATTCTCCGTGCGGCGGGGCGCGCGTGTCCGCGAAATCCGCCTCGTCCGGCTACAATGCGCTGTGATGAGCCGCGCCGCTGGCGAAGGCACCCTGCGCCGCACCATTTGCGTGCCGCACGGAATGCACGTGCCGTGCGATCCACATCACGGATGAAATCAATGCGACGAGACTGGCGCAGACACCGAGGCTCGTGAAGCCGAGCACGGTCAGGATTTCGATCGGCGATGGTACGGCTTCCTCCAGACTTTTGAAGGTCTGCACGCTTGGCTCAAAAATGCGGAATCCGCGTTCCTCCGCAAAATAGAGTGCGAAGCAGGCCGCGCTCACCGCCGCGCTGATCCAGATGGTCCTGGCGCTTTCCGTCGGCTGCCCCGTATTTGTCTCAATGGTTCCCTGTTGCGTATTCATCGGTGGTGTTTTCCGTTGCGCCGTACGGTTGGGTCTTCAGTCCGGCATTTGGCACCTTGGTGGCGCTCTGCGCACCATCAGCAAACGCGGTGCCAGATCATCCGATTCGCATTTTCTCCTCTGAAAATGCGTGACGGGCTGCGGGATTGTGTGTCGCGTCACTGAGCGAAATGAAACAGCGCGGCCAAAGTTCGGCAGTCGCGCCGCGCTTGTGGAGGCAGGGAATCATCAGCGTTGCACCGGCTCTTTCCCGATTGCGGTTCGCGCCCGTGTCCCTTTCCCTCAATGCGTGCCTGATTCGCTCGCAAAGATCGCCGTCTCCATCGTCCGCCGCCTGCGCGAGGCGGGCTTCACCGCGCTCTATGCGGGCGGCTGTGTGCGCGATCAATTGCTCGGCCACGCGCCGCACGACTACGACATCGCGACCGATGCGCGGCCCGAGCAGGTGCGCCCGCTTTTTCCTCACACGTACGCGGTCGGCGCGCACTTCGGCGTCGGGGTGGTGCATGAGGGCGGGCACGATTTCCAGGTGGCGACGTTCCGCAGCGACCATGCCTATGTGGATGGACGCCGGCCCGAGGGCGTGACATTCAGCACGCCGCAGCTCGATGCGGAGCGGCGCGATTTCACGATGAACGGGCTGTTCCTCGATCCGCTCACCGGCGAGGTGCTCGACTATGTGGATGGCCGCCGTGATATCGAGGCGCGCGTCGTGCGCGCCATCGGGGATCCCGTCGCGCGTTTTTGCGAAGACCGGCTGCGGCTGCTGCGCGCGGTGCGGTTCACCGCGGTGCTCGGCTTTGCCATCGAGCCTGCAACGTGGGCCGCGGTGAAGGAGCACGCGGCGGAAATCCACGACGTGAGCGCTGAGCGCATCCGCGAGGAGCTCGTGAAAATTTTCCTGCACCGCAATCGCGTGCATGGCTTCGATCTGCTCGTCGAGAGCGGGCTCATGCACGAGGTGCTGCCCGAGATCACCGCACTGAAGGGCTGCGAGCAGCCGCCGCAATTTCACCCCGAGGGCGACGTCTTCGTCCACACGCGCGCCATGCTCGCGCTGCTGCCGGAGGAGGTGAGCATGCCGCTCGTATTCAGCGTGCTCTTTCACGATATCGGCAAGCCCGGCACCTTCGCCGTGGATGAGACGGGGCGCATCCGTTTCAACGGCCACGACAAGCTCGGCGCGGAGATGACCGAGGCGATCATGGCGCGCCTGCGCTTCAGCCGCGCGGAGATCGATGCGACCGTGATGGCCGTCGCAAATCACATGGTCTTCAAGGACGTGCAGGACATGCGCGTCGCGAAGCTGAAGCGCTTCATGGCACGCCCCGGATTCGATGATGAAATGGAGCTGCACCGCGTGGATTGCGTGAGCAGCCACGGCATGGTGGACAACTATGAGTTCGTGCAGCGCAAGCGCGAGGAATTCGCCGCCGAGCCGCTCATCCCGCCGCCGCTCATCAGCGGCGAGGATTTGAAAAAGCTCGGCATGAAGCCGGGCCCGCAGTTCAAGGAAATCCTCGACGCCGTCTCGAACCGCCAGCTCGAAGGCACACTGCGCACGCGCGAAGAGGCGCTGGATTGGGTGAAGGGCGGCTGCGTTTAGAATCGCCCGGTGCGCTCAGCGCGCAGTCGTGGTCATTGGAAGGTCTTCCCGCCGATCAGTTTCTGAACGGCGTCGAGGTAACTTTGGAATGCCTTGCTCCGGTACCGCATCCCATCCGGTCCGTTTCTGGATTCCGGGTAGCTGTTGTTGCCATGGCTCTTGATGGCTCGATCTTCGCAGGTGATTTCGAGCGACCATTGTGTGCCGTCCCTTACACGAACGTCCTCATACTTTGCGCGCCATTTCCAGACTTTCAACCGATCGAGCGTCTGCCGGAATTCGCGCCACTGCATCTCGGTCGGTGTGACGTTCGCGCGCTTGGTATTGCGTGGCCCGCCGTCGAAAGTCGTGTAAGTGAGCACGCCACCGTGCAATTCCAGATGGTAGGACATTCCTAAGAAGCCGCCGATGGTCGCGCTGAAATCCTTCGGCACCGGCGACGGCTCGGCGGCGGAAATCACCGGCACCGCGGCAAACAATCCGAGCATCGCCCGGAGGATTTTTGAAAAGAGGTTGCTCATGGAGATGGGAGGATCAGCGGTCAGCGGCGCGCATCGGCACGACATGGTCCTGCGAACCATTTTTTGCACCGGGCATTTTCGGCGAAGAGCAGCCGGGCAGCGAGACAAGCAAGAGGGCTGCTGCGAAGGCCTTCATGGCATCATGCGGCGGTGCGTTTCAGGCATGGGTGCCCGTCGGGTGCGCGTGCCCGCTTGAACAAAGCGTGCCCACTTCGAGCTGCTCCAGATAGATGAACTCCGGCGCCTTCACACCCGCCTCCTTCCGGATCTTCACCAGCCGCGGTGACTCGAAAAAACGCCGCGCATCCGCGATCGAAGTCCACGCCGAGAAATGCACAATCCGGTTCGGGTCGCTCTCGTATTTCAGCACCTGATAAGACCGCTCCCCGGCCTCCCGCCGGATGCCCGCAGCGCCGTCAAAGACCAGCTTCCAGGCTGGGTAATCCGCGACTTCATGAAGGATCAGGACGTATGGCATCGGTGAGAGGTTTCTAGCCGGTGCCCCGCACTTTGAAACCTGTTTATCCGGTTGTCTGACAATGACAGGCATAGTGAGGGTTTCGAGAATAGCCCAGCACTTCAGTGCTGGGTGAACGGATTGGAAAGCGAGCAAAGTCCCGGCAGGGACGGCAGAACGGTTCTTCCGTCCCTGCGGGACTTGGTTATCCGAGACCGTGCGGAACCCAGTGCTGAAGCACTGGGCTATTTTCAGGGGATACCAGATTTTTCACTCGCGCTCACATGCATCTGGATATGCACGCTTTGAAATACGATTTCGCGGCCACATTTCCTCCATGACTTCGCCCGCCTCGGGATTCACACTGGCTGCCAATCCTTCCATGAATCCCTCCCATTTCACCTCACCCGGAATCACCCGCCGCCACCTCCTCCGCCAGGTCTTCGCCTACAGCGCTGCGGCGGCTTTGGCCGACCGGCTTCCCATCTTCGGGGCACCGACAACCACCGAGGATGGGCTGAATTTCCTGATGCTCGGCGACTTCGGCAACGTGAAGAAATACCGACTCACCAAGCCCGCCGTCCCCGGTGCCGCCCCCGCCGCTCCCAGCGCGAACGACGGCGATCCGAATGCCCCCTCCATGCAGAGCGCGGTCGCCGCCGCCATGCAGGCCTACGTCCAGTCCCGCCGCATCAGGCCCGAGGGCCTCTTCATGTTGGGCGACAATTTCTACGGCACCATGCCGGGTGGCGTCGCCTCGGCGCGGTGGAAGGAAGGCTTCGAGGACATGTATCCCGCGAGCGCCTTTCCGGGGCCGTGCTGGGCCATGCTCGGCAATCACGATTACGACGAGGCAGGCTCCCACAAGGTCGCCGCGGAACTCTCCTACGCCGACGCGAATCCCGGCACCCGCTGGACCATGCCGGAGAAGTGGTATCGCGTGGACTGGCCGGCGCAGAATCCGCTCGTCACCTGCCTCATCCTCGACAGCAACTACCAGAACAAGCTCGCCTATCTCACCAAGGAGGAAAAGGTGAAGCAGCGCGCCTGGATGGAGACCGAACTGAAAAAGCCGCGCGCCCCGTGGACGCTCGCCTTCGGCCACCACCCGCTCTACAGCAACGGCCCGCACGGCGACTCCGCCGAGTTGATCGCCGCCTGGCTGCCGCTTTTCCAGAAATACGGCGTCGCCGCCTACTTCTGCGGACACGACCACGACCTGCAACACCTCGAATTCGAGAACGTCAGCACCTCCTTCGTCGTCTCCGGCGGAGGTGGTGCCTCGATCACGAAGCTGAAGAAGCCCGAGCGCAAACCCTACTCCGAATCCACCTACGGCTTCTCCCACCTGCTCATCACGAAGGACAAGCTCACCCTCCGCCACCTCGACCCCGCGCAAAAGCAACTGCACGCCTTCACCCGCAACCTCGCGGGCAAGGTGGAGATCATCACCTGAGGCGGGGACTCCATTTCTCTCACGAGCACATCCATCTCCATGTCAAAATCCACGCGGAGCGGAAGGGGCGAGAGGCGCAGGTGGGAGCGGTCGCCAAGTATCGTTCCGTCATTTCGATATTGAACCTTCATCCTTAGACCTTTGTCACCCCGCTCCTCAGCCAACTCTTCTGCGGCACGCAATTACGCGAATCGCGCCCCCTCTTTTATCTAAATTCAACACACATATGGAAAAAGCAGCCGTCATCGCAGGAGTTTCAAAACAGATCGTTTGGTGGATGGGTCATCGGAGAAAAAAACTCGTGAAACTCCGACACGAAACAATGGCAGTGAATCCATTTTTGCTCCCGCTCATTTTCGGCATTCACCAATTTCAAAATTTTGCTGAACTTGCGGAATTCCTTGTCGCCGCACACCTGTCCACAGGATACGCGACTGGATTTGGAAAGCTAATCGACGAGAAGATTCTCCCCCAAGTCTTCGGAACCACCAAACTCGACAAAGCAGCACGTCGAAACCGCCCATTCTCTATGCATGTATTCGATGAGATCGACCACATCATCCCGCCCGCGAACGGCAAGCCCGCAAAGCTACTGTCGGTTAAAGCTGGCAGATGGACAATTCAACTAACTATGGCAGTGCAGTTGAACAAGGCGTTCAAAGAACTGCTTGATCTTCGGGATTCCGAAGGGTTGGGCACATTCACCTTTGATGAGATCGCAGTGGGTGTGTTCTACGGAACAACGGACATGTTGACGGATAAATACGACATTCTTCAAGGTATCAACCGAGGTGCGCATCACAATGTCACGGACATCACAAAACACGTTCATGTTTACGCCGGGCGCGAATTCTGGACGTGGCTAAACAGTGGTGAACAACAAACACAGGAATGGGTTCTCGAAGGCATTCTCCAAGGCTTCACCGTTGCGAAAGAGTCGATGGGGTCACTTGCCGACCTTTTAGCAGGCTACCGAAAAGAGTTCGCCCAACAATTTCAAACCTTTGTCCGGCCTGATCACACCATAGACTGGCAAGGCATTATCCGGAAGATTAACGGCTAAGCAAATTCTGCGACATCAAGCGTCAGTTGCATCTGTTCATCAGATGATTTCCGGCGGTCGTAATAGCCCGTGTGCCCATCGATCACCTCACCGTCTTTGAAATAGCTCCGCGTTCTGACGTGCGGTCTGACGTGGATGATGCGGCCAGAATTGACCGGCTTGCCTTTCATTGGGGACATTACAGCGGTTCCTTGCAACAGTCGTTTGAGCACTCGACCGGCTACTTCACCGAGGCGTGGCGGAACTGCATTTCCAATCTGTCGGCATTTATCCGTTGGAGACCCGACAAATTTCCAATCACGCGGAAACTCCTGAACCGCCGCCATCTCACCGACGGTTAATGCCCTGAGTTCCGTAGGATGGCACATGCTCGTGCCCGCGTGGTTTGGCATAGTCACTACGGTCGGGCAGGGGAAATCGAAAGAGAGTTTCCTCCAATAGGCGCTTCGTCCGCCTTTCAAATACCAACTTTTCCCCATTGATTCCTTTTGAACGTCCTCCGGAAGATTTCTCCAATTTCCTCCCGGTGGAACCAGCGCCAGATACTTCAGTTTTCGAGGACTGAAGTTCATCATCGTCGGGTCGGGATCAACAAATCCGCTGCCAATCACATCACCGAGTATTTTAAACGGCGGGAGCTTGTCGGCAGGTCTGTTGCTGAATTCCGGCGGTGGAAACGCAGGGTCGACATCAAATCGTGAGCCGATGCACAAAAGGCGTTCTCGAATCTGGGGCGCGCCATAGTTGACAGAATTAACGAGATAGCAATCGACACGGTAGCCGATGCTTTCGAACTGACGGATTAGCTCACGGAGAAGCGACCCAGGTTCGGTGTGTTCAAGCGCCACCTTGGTTCCTTCAAGCTCCATTCCTTTTGGCATCAGGGGCATCGAATGAAGCCCACGAACATTCTCCATGAGGAATGCCTTGGGTCTGACTTCATCCACGAGTCTGAAGAACTCAAAAATCATCCGACCCCGACCGTCATTCAGACCCCTGCGTTGTCCGAAAACACTGAACGCCTGACAGGGCGGACCTCCAACAAGCAGGTCAATGCCTGCAACGTTGAATCCTGCTGCCTTGCTCAGTGTTTTCAGCGTCACCTGCTCAACAGAATCAGAGATTACAGGCAACGCTGGCCTGTTGAGTTTGATCGTTTCCACAGCCAGAGGGTCAATTTCGTTGCACACGACGCAGTTGAATCCGGCGCGCTCCAGTCCTATATCGAGTCCCATGCCGCCGGAGAACAGGGATATGTAGTTGTGGCGACTTGCATCGCGACTGACCCCTTTTGTTGACGAATGAACCTTGGCTTTGGGCGCGCTCATTTTTTTGCTCCGTAAATGGCAGCATCCTCGTGGAGCATGCTGATGGCTTGTTCGGCTGCTGGGTTGTCTGCGTGATCGAGGCGAAATCTCTCAACGATTCGTCGCGCCTCGATTTCGTTTTCGGCGATACCGAAAAACTTTGCGATTGCACTGGCTTGCTCTGCGGTAAGCAAACGCTGTCCTAACTCCACTTTGCTAAGGTGAGCTTGGTCCATTTCTGCAGCAGCGGCGACAACTCGCAACGGCAGGTGTTTGGTTTCACGTATGCCCCGCAGCCACTCGCCGAAACGTTGAGTGGTGGCGGTGTAGGTCGCCTTTTTCTGTCTAGCCATGATTTGGCTAGATACGCGACGGCTTGCCACGCCGCAAGAACTTTTTGATCGATCTCCGTGCGTGCGTGACTCTGGACTTTCATCCACAGGGCTGAGGGGCCAGACAGGAAGCGATGAAACGAACCTTCGTGCAGTACGGCATCCATCAACCCTTGCGACCGGCGTGCGCTTCGAGTTCCGCAATCCGCGCCTTGAGCGGGGCCGCGTGCGCCTCGATTTCCGCCTCGGTGAAGCGCGGGGTGATGTATTGCGGGCAGTTCCAATCGTAGCTCACGGCTTCGATGAGGAAGAGGCGCTCGATTTTGCCGCGCAGCGCGGGTGATGGGCTGAGCTGGTCGCAAAGGTCGCCGAAGCCGGCGTGTTCGCGGGCGTCGAGGACGCGGGCGTGGCCGAGGATTTTCAGGCGTTCGCGGCGCGGGTAGTCCATGAGGAAGAGCGCGACGCGGTCGTCGCAATCGAGATTGCCGGTGCTGAGGAGCTGGCGGTTGCCCTTGAGGTCGGCGAAGCCGAGCTGATGCTGCCCGAGCACTTTCAGGAAGCCGGGCGGGCCGCCACGATGCTGGAGGTAGGGCCAGCCGTCGCTGTTCACCGTGGCCATGTAGAAGCTGTCGCGGCTCGCGATGAAGGCGGCTTCGTCACCGGTGAACGGGTCGCGCGCGGGGGCGTCAGTGACGGACTGGTGTTTGCCAAAGTATCGCTCCTGCGCAGCCTGCACGGCGGGCGTGAGCACGAGCTGCATGAATTTCGAGGCCATGCGCGTGAGTCTGCACGCTTCATAGGAATTTGCGCTCTTGATTTGCGGCGGTGCCGGTGGCGAAGCGCTCCCCGTACGCCATGCGCTTTACAGCTCGGCGATCTTCACGTTGCGATATTCGCACTTCATCTCGACGCCGGGATGGATCTGCAGGCCGAGCGGGGCTGCGCCGGAGAATTTCGCATCGGTGTATTCGGACGCCTTTTTGCCATTGATCCAGCACGTGAAGGTGTCGCCCTTGGCTTGGATGCGGAAGTGGTTCCACTCGCCTTCGGGTTTCATGAGTGTCTTCGCGTCCTTGGCCTGGCCGGCCTCGGGATACTTCTCCTTGCCGCCGGTGTACCAGGAGCCGGACATGTCCACTTTCAGGCTGCCGGAGACGCCGAGCTGGAGCTGGATGTTTGGCTTGCGCATCTCGATGCCGGTGTCCACTCCGCGCGGGGGCGTGCCTTTCCAGCGCACGTCGAACTCGATGACGAAGTCCTTGTACTCCTTCTCCGTCCAGAGGTAGTTGCCTTTCTTCGCAGCGTCGTTCTCGCCGATGAGCACGCCGTCCTCGACGCGCCAGAATGCCTTCGACGGTTCGGCCTTGAAGCCGGTGAGATCCTTGCCGTTGAAAAGCGGCGTGAGTTTGGGCTCGTCGGCGGAGGAGGTGACGATGCCGACGAGGGACAGGATGAGAGCGAGGGCGAAGGGGCGGAGTTTCATGGGGAGGAGGCTGCGCAATTGCGCGGGCGGGGTGAAGTCCATTTTCTGTGTGTCGTCAGGTTGTGATTCGGAATAAGGGACGCGGCCGTTGTCCGGTGCCTGGATGCGGTGAAAGCGTCATCGCCTGAACCGATGGTCAAAGGTTTCAGTCGTCGCTCGCTTCCATTTTCACCACATGATGAATTTCCCAGCCATGCTCCTAAATCTTGCGCGCGCTGCGGTTGGCCTGTCTGCAATTTCGATCACAGCCTTTGGCGATGAAGCGCCGAAGACCGACGCGCGCTATCCGTTCCGCACGGACTTTGCGAATGCGCATCTGCCGTGGTATGCGCCGAAGGCGTTGGAATTTCCGCCGCATCATTCGGACCGGCGCATCAGCGGTGAGCTGGTGAGTGCGGATTTCATTCATCGCACGGGGCAGTTCCGTGCGAGCAAGACGGGGGAGCTTATGGATTTCACGATGCCGCCGTATGGCGCGGTGAACTACCTGAATGCCGAGGCGGATCTGCGCGATGTGCCGATGGGGACGTTCTTCCTCTTTTTTCTGAACCAGGATGCGCACGGGAATTTCACGCGGCTCGCGACGATGCAGGATCAGTACTCGATGGATGCGGGGCATTCGTTTTCGTACCGGCTCGATGAGGCGAAGCTCGCCGAGGGCAGGCTGCTCACGACGAAGCACAGCATTCCGAAGAAGCAGGATGACCTTGGAAAAAAGGAATTGCTCGTGACGAAGGATACGCGCGTGTGGCGCGGCATGGGCGGCACTGCGGAGCTGGTGCAGGTGAAGCTCGATGATCTGAAGGCGGGCGACGAGTTGCTTTTCAACATCACAGGCAAGACCGCGACGAGTCCGGGCATGTGCACGGACATCTGGGCCGGCACGGAGACGCACACGCTGGCGACGGAGGTGCAGCGGAAGAAATTCATGGAGTTCACGAAGCGTCGCGGGCTGCCGGGTTGGGTGGACAGGACGGAGGGGAACCGGATCACGGTGACGCTTTTCAGCGGCGACCCGAAGAGTTTTGCGAAGACGTGGATGAGTGATTTCGGCGCGGGCAAGGAGGCGGCGATCTGCGTGGCAAATGATGAGCTGCGGACGTGGAATCCGGTGACGGACAAGGAAAAGGCGACGCAGATCGAAGTGCGAAAGCTGCCGATCGACAGCTACGGGTGCAGCGGCGTGCAGCTCGTGCTCGAAGTGAAATACATGCTCGAAGGTTTTCGGAAAGGACGCTGCGTGCGGGTCTATGGAAACGGCTGGCCGCCGAAGGAGATCTGTTACGGCGAGAGCCTCATGGGCTATGGCTACGCGCGGTTGCAGACGGAGGAGCTGAAGGAAAATGTGGCGAGGGAATATCCGGCGCAGTTTCCGTTTCGCACGGACTATGGGAATGAGGGGCTGCCGTGGTTTTACCTCAAGGCTGGCGAGGTGCCGCCGCCATTTTCTGAGCATCTCGTCTTTGGTGAACTGGTGAAAGTGGACGCGGCAAAGCGCACAGGGCAGTTTCGCACGGAGCGCACGGGTGAGGTCGTGGACTTTGCGGTCATCCCCGAGGGTGCGGTGAAATTTTTGAATGCTGCGGCGGAGATGGAAGACATCCCGCCGGGCACGCGCTGCCGGTTCCATCTTTACCAGGATGAGAAGGGCGCGTTCACGAAGGCGTCGCTCGTGAGTGATGAGTTCAGCTTTCTCGCGTCGAATGTGATCACGTGGCGCGTCGAGGCGCTGAAGCTCGGTGAGGGCAGGCTGCACGTCGCGCGGCAGATTCCCGAGACGAAGAACTACAACGGCGACATGGAGCGCATCCCGGACATCGGGCGCGCGGAGCTGCGCGTGAATGCGGAGACGCGGGTGTGGCGCGGTGATCAGGCGGCGAAGCTCGCGGATATCGCCGTCGGCGACGTGCTGCTGGCGAATCTCACGACGGAATTCCCCGGCAGCCCGTCGCGATGCACAGACATCTGGATCGGCGCGGAGACGCACAAGCGCGTGAGCGACGAGCAGGCGAAGAAGTGCAAGCCTGCAAAGAAGTAGCCTTCACTTCGGGGCGTGAGTTTTGCGCCGCCGGGTGCGCGTCAGATCCAGTGCAGGTCGCGGTGATCGGTGCCTGCGAAGGTTTCGAGGGTGGTGATCAGGGTGCGCATTTTCTGCACAAAGTCGTCCGCCTCCTGCTTGATGCGATCCAGATTGCCCGCCTTCGCGGTCGCCTCGAGGTGCTTGGCCGCGCTCCACGCGTCGGTCGCGTTGAATGCGCCGACCATTCCCTTGAGTGCGTGTGCCGTCTTGGCGATGACATCGGCATTTCGTTCCTGGATGCCTGTGGCGAGTTCGGCGAGGAGCCGTGGCGCGTCATTTTCGCGGCAGAGGATGATGACTTCGCCGAGCATCGCCATGTCGTCGCCGAGATTTTCCATGAGCATCGCCTCATCGAATGGCATCGGGCTCCCGGGTGCGGGTGTCGCCACGATGGCGGGTGCCGGAGCGGGTGCGACGGGAGTCCGTACGGGAATGGACGCAGCGGGTGCAGGCCTCGGTGCGGCGATGGGTGCGGAGGGCTCGGGCGGGATGCCGCGGTGCTGGAGTCGCGAGGCGAGGTTTTCCGCCTGTCCGGAATCAATCCCGGCGGGCGGTGCGGCAAAGACTGCGGACGTGGGGCTGCCGGATGGGTTCTTGGAAACCTGTGCCGCGAGGAATCCGTCGCCGGCGGTGCGATCCACGAAGAGGTGCTGGATGAGCTGGGACATCGCGCCGAGGAGTTCGGGCTGGCGCACGGGCTTGGAGACGTAGCCATCCATGCCGTTTTTCACGCAGTCGTCGCGGACGCCTTTGAGGACATTGGCGCTGAGCGCAAGGATGGGTGTGCGGGTGATGCCGCGCATTTTCTCCAGCTTGCGGATCGCGAAGGAGGCCTCGAAGCCGCTGAGCTTCGGCATCTGCAGATCCATGAGGATGAGGTCGAATTCCTTTTCCTTGAACGCGTCCACGGCCTCGGCTCCGTCGTTCGCGAGGGTGACCCTGTGGCCCCAGCCTTCGAGATTGAGCCGGGCGAGGCGCTGGTTGACGGCGTTGTCCTCGGCGATGAGCACCTCGAGCGAACGCTGCGCGGGCACGTTGCCGTTTTTCGGCACGGACATCGCGCCTTCCTTCTTCGGGCCGTCGAGTGCCTTGGCCACTGCCATGCGCAGGGAGCGGGCGGTGACGGGCTTGATCAGCGTGGCGCGGATCGCGGCGTGGTTGCAGCGGTCCATCTCGGCGAGGCGTGTCGAGGAGACGAGCAGGATGACGCGCGTGGAGGCGAGCTCCGAATAGGTGTCGATGGCCGAGGCGAGCTTCACTCCGGGGCTCTCCGGGCGCACGGCGTCGGCGACGAAAAGATCGTAGGGCCGTCCTTCGGACTTGGCATCGCGGAGCTTGGTGAGGGCGCTGGTCACGTCCCGCACGGTATGGGCGTGCATGTGCCAGTTCGTGAGCAGTTCGGCGGTGATGCGGAGGCTGTTCGGATGCG
>JAYWEO010000461.1:0-5915 GCA_043779225.1 Prosthecobacter sp. | reverse complement strand
GCATTGGAAGCACAAGACCAAGGCAGGTCGCGTGATCGCCGTGCAGACCTCGTGGCAGAGCGTGACCTTCCAAGGCCGACGCGCGCTGATCGCCACGATCCACGATCGCACCAGCCAGCTCCGCGCAGAGGAGGAAAGCCGCGAGCTTTCCCACATGCTCAGCCTCGCGGCAGATGCGATCATCATCTGCACGCTCGAACGTGAAATCCGGTATTGGAACAAGGGTGCTGAGGAGGTCTATGGCTGGAAGTCCGAGGAGGCCATCGGCAAGCGCGCGGAAGAGCTGCTGAGGATCGACACGGAGACATGCCTGAAGTGCATGGCCTCCATCGTGGAAAAAGGAGACTGGAACGGCCAGATGACCCACATGCGCCGGGAGGGCAGCAATGTCATCGTGAACAGCCGCTGGACCCTCGGCTGCGACGAGGAGACGAAGCTTCCGAAGTCCATCCTGCTGATCAATTCCGACATCACCGAGACGAAGAAACTCGAGTCGCAATTCCTCCGGGCGCAGCGGCTCGAAAGCATCGGCACCCTCGCGAGCGGCATCGCGCACGACCTGAACAACATCCTTTCCCCGATCCTCATGGCCTCGGGCATCCTCCGCAAATCCATGCGGAAGGAGGATCAGCAGATGGTGGACATCATCGAGAGCAGCGCCGAGCGCGGCGCGGGAATCGTGAAGCAGGTGCTCACTTTCGCCCGCGGCGTGGAAGGAGAACGCGCACTGCTCCAGCCGAAGCACCTCCTCACCGAGATGGTGAAGGTGATGAACCAGACCTTCCCGAAGAACATCGACATCCGGACGCACTTCGCGCCGGATCTGTGGACCGTGCTCGGCGATGCGACCCAGCTCCACCAGGTGCTGCTGAATCTCTGCGTGAACGCGCGCGATGCGATGTCCCCGCAGGGCGGCTCGCTGAAGGTCTCGTGCGAAAACGTGGATGTGACGGACCATGTCGCCAGCGTGAATCCCGGTGCCACGGCTGGGCCTTACGTGTGCTTTTCCGTCACCGATTCTGGCAGCGGCATGACGCCGGAGGTGATGGAGAAAATCTTCAACCCGTTCTTCACGACCAAGGAGCAGGGCAAGGGAACGGGGCTCGGCCTCGCGACCGTGATCGGCATCGTGAAAGGCCACAAGGGCTTCCTCGTCCTGCAAAGCGAAGTCAAGGTCGGCACGACTTTCAAAATCCACCTGCCCGCGAGCCTCAACGCCAAAGCGGAAGAAAAGAATGCGGGATGCATCACCGATCTGCGCGGCAATGGCGAACTCGTACTGGTGGTGGACGACGAATCGGCGATCCGCGAGGTCATCGTCGGCACGCTCGAGGCGCACAATTACCGCTGCTACACCGCCGAGGATGGCACCGAGGCGCTTGCACTCTACTTCGAGCGGCGCAACGAGGTACACCTCATCGTCACCGATCTGCACATGGGCATGATGGATGGCGTGATGCTCACTAGGTCCGTGAAGAAACTCGCACCGGACGCCAAGGTGATCATCTCCAGCGGACACATCCAAAAGGAGAACCAGGTGATCCTCGAAGGTCTCGGCGTGAGCCACTTCCTCGAAAAGCCCTACACATCGGAGAAGCTGCTCCTCTGCGTGAAGCAGTCGCTCACCGGCACGCCCGCCTAGCGCGGGGCCGGGCGATCCGCTTCAGAGCTTGTTGAGCTGTTCGAGCAGTCCCGCCTGAGTGAGTCCGTCGGCGACCCAGTAGTCGCCGCGTTTGCGGAAAAGCACATACACTGGGACTCCCGCGCGACCGGTCTTGCGCAGCGCGGCTTCGATGTCCGGCGGTTGCTGCGTGTAGTCGGCTTTGATCGTCACCACGCCCTTCGCCTTCATTGCGGCGATCACTGGAGCAGTATTGATCACGGTCGCCTCATAGACCTTGCAGTTCAGGCACCACTTCGCCGTGAAGTCCACGAAGACGGGTCGCTTTTCCTCCAGCGCCTGCCGGATGCGCGCGACGCTGAACGGCTCCCACGCGAGACCGTCCGCACCTGTCTCCGTCGCGGCAGTCGGCGCAGCCACGGCCATTCGGCCATGCACGAATGAGAACCATCCCGCGACCGCAAAGGCCAGCGCGGCGGGCAGCGCCCATCGCTTCTCGTGATAGCTGCCGAGCAGCCAGCACGCGAAGCCGAGCACGAGCAGAAAAGCGCACGCCTGCACCACGACGCGCGGCGTGGGAAACGAATCCAGCAGCCACACGACAAGGGCCAGCATCACAAAGCCGAGCACCTGTTTGAAACGCACCATCCACGTCCCTGGCTTTGGCAAAAACTTCATCCAGGCCGGCTGCCACGTGAGCAGGAAATACGGCAGTGAAAGTCCCGTTGCGATCGCCGCGAACATCGCGAAGACCTGCGGGCCCGGCCGCGTGATCGCTGCGCCGATGACCGGCCCCACGAGCGGCGCGGTGCAGGAAGTGCCGAGCAGCGTGGTGAAAAGGCCATGCACGAATGCGCCGCCCGCGCCTTCTTTGGAGGACAATTCGCTGAGCTTCGACTCCGCGCCACCGAGCGTGATTTCAAAGACACCGAGCAGGCTCAGCCCGAAGACAAACACCACGCCGAGCATCACCGTGAGCAGCACGGGATTTGAGAATTGCGCCCCCCATCCGAACGTCTTCCCGAAGGACGCCAGCGCCACGATGAGCGTCGCGATGATTCCGAAAAACGCGAACACACCCGCGCAAAACGCGAGGCCGAGCTTGAAGATGCGATCCCTCGCCTCCCCGGCCTGCCGCACGAATCCGAAAATCTTCAGGCTGATCACCGGCAGCACGCACGGCATGAGATTCAGCAGCAGCCCGCCGAGGAATCCCTGCACGAGGAGAAAAAGCAGCCCGCTCTGCTTCGAGTTCTTCTCACCTTTCTGGATGTCGTCAAAGGGATCCCAGCCGCCGGCATCCGTGACTGCCGTCGTTTTTACAACCGGCTTCGGCGTGCTCTCGGGCTTCGGTGCGGGTGCGGATGTTGCCGACTTGCCGAGCATCCAGCCCTCGCGCGCACCGCCGGGCTTCTGCACGACGAGCAGTCCGCTCCACGCGAGGTTCGCCGGGACTTTGTCCTCGAATGGAAATCCGAAAACGCGCGCACCGTCGGTCGCAGTCTCGCTCGTCACTTTTTTTCCGAGTTCAAATGTGCTGCCGAAGTCCTCCGGCGGCTGCGGGAAGAATTCCACCGTCGCATCCTTCGGCAGTCCGCCCACGCGCACCACGAGCACCTTGTCCTTTGCCTCGTAGCTCACGTCTTTGGTCGGCGGCGCATCTTCGCGCGGGAACTGTGCCATCCATTTTGTGAAAAGTTCCGCGTTCGCGGGCTTCACCGCACCGGCGGGGAGCTTCAGTTCCAAGTCCGCGCCGCCGGGGATGCACGTCTCTGCACACACTTGCCACTTCGCCTTTGCGACGATGCGCACCTCGCCCTGCGCGGGCTTCGCCGACGGCGTGATCTTCACCGTGAAAAAAACCTCGTGCTCATATGCGAATAGCGACTGCCCGTCTCCGTCCACCACGAGGTGCGGCAGCGGAAATCCGATCGGCCCTGCCTGCCATCCCTCCGGCAATTCCCACTCGATCCCAAATGGAAAACTCGGCGAGCCGCCGAACTGCCAATAGGTATGCCACCTCGGGGCAATCTTCATGTGCACACCCAACTCGAACGGCTTGCCCGGCTCGAACGCCGCGGTGTCGGCGACCAGCGCCGTCTCGGTGATCTGCTTTCCATCCGCCCCCTGCTGCGCCCGTGCGTCGGAAAAAAGAAATGCCGTCAGCAGGCAGGCGACGATGAGGCGGAAGAGGGAGCGATTCGGCATGGTGCGGATTTTTGTGAAAGCTAGCGGAGCGTTTCGGAATTCCAACCCCGCACTGCGCGGCATCTCACATGCCGGTGAGCGCAGGCCAGAGAATCGCGAGCGAGCGCATGTTGATCTCGCGCGCCTTTGCCGGATCGATCGGCGGCAGCTTGGGCCGATCAAAATTTGCGGCGAAGCGCTGCTTCCACCGCGCGTATTCCGGCTGCGACCACGCGCCGCACACGTCGCCGCCGATGATGTGTGCGCTGCTGCTGCGGAGAATTGCAAGCGCCTCCGCGATGTCTTCCGCGGTGAAAAGCCCCTGCTCCCAATTCGTCACCGCGTCCTCAGTGCGCAGGCAGTCCGTGTCGAGGGTCACATAGACACGCTTGCCGCCGAGCTTCGCCGCGAAGGCGGTGAACTGCTCGCGCCAGTCTTCGCGTGAAATGACCGGCCAGCGTTCGCGCACACTCTCGCTCATGCGTTCCTTCCACACATGCACCGCGAGTTTTCCATCCGCGAGCGCGCGATGATTTGCGAACCAGCGGTGCGGCCAGTTGAACTCGAAATTCCCGCAGCCCCACACAGTCGCGGACTGCACATGCGGGAGTTCGAGCGCGCGGTTCACCCAGCCGCCGCAGCCCCAGTGCGGCGGGCGCACGTCCCAGTCCGGGTGGTTGTCGAACGACACAAGCACGAGCGGCTCGCGGAACTGCCGCAGCCAGAGCGCGCTGAGGTGATGGAATTCGCCGGAGCCGTACAGCGTGAACGGCGCGAGGCGCGGCTGCACTTCGGCGTGAAATCGCTCAATCTCCGCGCGCGGCGAGGAAAAGCGGAGACGTGGCCCCCATTCGCGCGCATCGAGATACTCCGCGCCCGCCGCTGCTTCGCGCGGCCACGCACCGTCCAGATCAACATGCAAAGCGGGATTCACCGCTGGCGATGGAAGCGCAACGTTCCGAACGCGGCAAGCGCGGCGGCGCGCAAGGATCGGCGATTTTCAACCGCCGTGCGGGTGCATTGCAATCAGGCGCGTGATGCCGGACATCCTCGGCGGTTGAAAACCGCCGATCCCTGCGACGGCATCCACCATTCGACCGGGAAATAATTGCGTGACCAACCTGCGATGCACAGCCCGGAGGAGTTTCCGGGGCCGTCGGTATCCATAGGACCCTCCGACGACCCCGGGTGTTCCCCCCAGAACAATAGATAAGACCGGCGAGTGCCGAATCTGTTTGAAAATAGTTCCGCCTTTTTCTGACGCAAAAAATCGTCGCGTGGAGCATGGCGATTGACACCGCTCGAAACATCCCGCGAGACTCGCCGCGCAATGAACAACCCACAGACTCCTCTCTCCTCCCGCCGTGAATTCCTGAAGACCTCCGGCCAGATCGTTGCCGCTTCCGCGCTTGCGGGCGTCAGCATTCCATTCGTCCATGCGGCCAGCAGCGAAACCATCAATATCGCACTCGTCGGCTGCGGCGGCCGCGGCACCGGCGCCGCAAAGAACGCGATGGATCAGAGCGGCCCGCCGATCAATCTCGTCGCGATGGCGGACATCTTCCAGCACCGCATGCAGGGCAGCCACGACTCGCTGAAGAAAGCCCTGCCCAACAATGTGAAGGTGTCGGAGGATCAGAAGTTCATCGGCTTCGACGGCTACAAGAAAGCGATTGATTGCCTGAAGAAGGGCGACGTCGCGATCTTCACGACGCCGATGGCGTTCCGTGCGGTGCATTTCAAATATGCGATCGAAAAGGGCGTCAACATTTTCATGGAAAAGCCGGTGACGGCGGACGGCCCGAAGTCGCGCCTGATGCTGAAGCTGAACGAGGAAGCGCTGAAGAAGGGCCTGAAGGTCGGCGTGGGCCTGAACAGCCGCCACAGCCGCGCGCTGCAGGAGCTGCACAAGCGCGTGCAGGACGGCGAAATCGGCGACATCATGCTCATGCGCGGCTACCGCATGTCGCCGCCGATCGGCTCGGCATTCTCGGAAAAATATCCCGGTCCCGACAACAACCTGCCCGGCAAGCCGACGGAATTGCAGTGGCAGCTCTCCCGTTTCCACAGCTTCATCTGGGCGAGCGGCGGCTGCTTCAGCGACTTC
>JAYWEO010000460.1:0-5334 GCA_043779225.1 Prosthecobacter sp. | reverse complement strand
TGTCGCGGTGGATGACGCCGTGCTGGTGCGCGTGATGCAGCGCGTCGCAAATCTGGCAGATGGCCTCGAGCGCCTGCGCGGGCGCGAGCGGCTGGGCGCGGAGCATTTTGTGGAGGTCGGTGCCGTCCACATATTCCATGACAAAATACAGGTGCCCCGCAGCGGTGCGGCCGAAGTCATACACGGCGACGATGCCGGGATGCTGGAGCTTCGCGAGCGTGCGCGCCTCGCGCTCGAAGCGGGCGACGAATTCCTCGTCGGCAGCGATCTCGGCCGGGAGGAGCTTGATGGCGACGGCGCGATCCAGCGTGGGCTGCCAGCCTTTGTAAACCGCGCCCATGCCGCCGTGGCCGAGCAATGCCTCGATGCGATACTGCGGGAGCAGGCGGGCGAGTTCCTCGAGTGGCGGCGGCGTCCAGACGTTCGCGCCGGGCGAGGGCTGCACGGTGTTCAGCGCGCGGGCGAAAAGCTCGCCGGCATCCATGCGGGGAGTCGGTGTGGAGTCGGGCGCGTCGGGCGCTCGATCCTTCTGCGATTTGTCGTCGGGTTCCATGATCGCGGGTGTGGGTTCTATGCGGGGGTGTGGGGAAATGGGAGGGAAAGTTCGCGGGCGTCACACGCACGTCAGCAGCTCTCCGAGTTCCGCCTTGATGTCCGTCTCCGAGGTCACATCGAGCGTGATGGCCACCTGCTCGAACAGCAGCTCGCGCCAGCGTTTCCGTAGCCGGAAGACGTTTGTCTTCAGCGTGGCGACCGGCGTGCCCGTCTGCGCGGCGATGTCTTCGTAGCGCTTCTCCGGGTCGGGCGCGAATCCGAGAAACGGGCGCAGCGTCGCGAAGGTCTCGCCCTTCCCGGCAGCGGCGTATTCGTCGCCGAGGACTTCGAGCGAATGATCGAGCACGGTGAGCGCCCAGCGGCGTTGGAAAAGGCGGTCGGGCGTGAGGTCGTCCACCGGCTCGGTGGCGTAGGTCTGCTCCGCCCAGTCGGGGCTGAAGCTCACGAGCACACTCGCGCCGCGCTTTTGCGCCATCGCGCGATCGTGCTCGTCGGCGAGGTAGCGGCGCACGCAGGTGAGGAGGAAGCTGCGCAGCTTGCCCTTGCCGGGGTCGGCGACGGCGAAGGTTTCCTTTCGCAAAATCTGCGCGAAAAATCCCTGCGTGAGATCCTCCGCATCGTGCGGCCCCTTGCCCGAGCGGCGGATGAAGGCATACACGGGATACCAGTATGCCTCGCAGAGCGTGGACAGCGCGTGCGCGGCGACGGCCTCGGCTGCGCCGCCTGCGGCCTGGCGCACGAGTGTCCAGCGGGTGGTGTGAAATGTGTGAGGTGCGATGGGTGCGTTCATGGTTCTTGCCTTGTAGTTCGGGAACGGGAGCGCGGAGTTTCAGAAAAAATCACTGGCGTGTCGAATGCAGGAAATGGAGATCCGCCTGCGCTTTCACAAGCGCAGTTACGAGCCTTGCCGGGACTGACCGGCGGCGAATAGCAGTCGCAAAGCACGGGACTTGCGCTATTTCCATCGTGAGGCTTTTGAATGCCTCACCAAAATCCCCGCAGCCATGAAACGACTCGTCCTTTCCGCCTCAATCGCAGCTTGCTCCGTCCTCGTGTGGACAGCCACCGCCTCCGGCGCTAAGCCGAACAAAAAGCAGCCGACGCCTGCGCCGACGCCAGCGCCTTCGGCTTTGCCGCCCAAGCCCGCACCGCCGGAGTCGAAGCCGATGAACGAGGAGCTGCCTTCGCCGTGGCGCACGTGGAGCGATCCGTCGGGCAGGACGATCGCGGCCGCGTTCGCATCGCTTTATGGGAACATCGTGACGATCCAGACGAAGGAGGGGCAGACGTATCAGATCAATCTGACGAATCTCGTGCCCGCCGACCGCGCGTTCGCGAATGACTATGCGCAGAAGCTGCGGAAGCGTTCCTTTGCCAATGACTATGTGAAAAAGGCGGCGTATCAGATCGACTACCTCATCGGTTCGACGCTGGTGGCGAAGGGGCTGAAGTTCAACCCGGATGCGACGGATGAGCAGTTCGTGCGGCGCATTTACCTCGATGCGATCGGCCGCATCCCGACCGCGGAGGAGGCCTCCACCTTTCTGGCCGACACGGCGAAGGACAAGCGCGCGAAGCTGATCGACAAGCTGCTCTTTTCGCCCGGCTACACGATGCAGATGTACAATTGGCTGGGCGACATGCTGCGCGCGAAGGACACGTTCGGGAAGAATGTGCCGACGTTCACCTTCCAGGACTGGCTGAAGGATCAGCTCCACGCGGATCGCACTTGGGATTCGCTCGTGAAGACGATGCTGACCGCCGACGGCAAGATCTGCGACAATGGCGCGACGGGATTCCTGCTTTACGATGCGCAGATGCCGCTCGATGGCGTGTCGAATCTGCTCACGACTTTCCTCGGCGCAAATGTCGCGTGCGCGCAGTGCCACGACCATCCGCTCGCGGACTGGAAGCAGCGCGACTTTTACCAGATGGCCGCGTTCTTTGGCGCGAGCGACGGTGTGGATGAGAAGATGCTGAATGCCGGCAAGAAGCTCGCGAAAGGCGGCAAAGGCGCACCGGCTTCGGGCCTGCCGAAGGGCGCAGTGCAGATGATCGCGAATGCGAACGCCTACCGCATGGTGGACACCCCGAAGCAGAGCCTCACTTTTCCGAAGGACTACAAGTACAGCGACGTGAAGGCGAGTTCGCCGGTGACGCCCACGCTCATCACCTGGAGCAAGGCCGACAAGACGAACCCGGCGTATCGCGTGAACACGGCGAACCCGCAGCAGCTCCGCAGCGAATTCGCGAAATGGATGACGAGCCCGAGCAATCCGCGCTTTGCGGCGAACATTGCGAACCGGGTTTGGAAAAAGGTCTTCGGCCTCGCGGTGCAGGAGCCGGTGTCGGACCTCGACGACCCGACGAAGGCGAGCAACCCCGCGCTGCTCGCGCATCTCGCGACCATCGTGAAGGCGGGGAGCTTCGACCTGCGTGAATTCCAGCGCGTGCTGTTCAATTCGCAGACCTACCAGCGCGCGGCGAGCGCCTCGCCCGATTTGGAAAAAGGCCCGTATCTTTTCCCCGGCCCGCTCGTGCGCCGCATGACTGCCGAGCAGGTGTGGGACAGCCTCATGGTGCTCAGCGCAGGCGCCGAGGTGGACAACATGATCCTGCGCCGCGGCGAGCACGAGAAGCTGATGTCGCTGCCCGGTGATGCGGTGACGCCGGAAAATTTCAAATACGTGATCGAGCGCATGGGCGGCTCTGGTGCATCGATGAAGGGTGGCGGAAAGAAAGCCGGCGGCGGATCGGAGAAGGGTCTCATCGCCGAGTATCAGGGCGGAAAACCGCAGCAGCGTTTCGGCATGATCCTCGCACGCGCGAGCGAACTGCCGCAGCCCGCGGCGGAGACGCATTTCCTGCGCCTCTTCGGCCAGAGCGACCGGCTCATCGCCGACACGAATACGACCGACGGCAGCGTGCCGCAGGCGCTCATGCTGATGAATGGCGGCGCGGGCAAGCTCATCAGCGAGACGAACTGCGCAGCCGTGACGGTGGCCGCCAGCGCGTCTTCCGACGAAGCGAAGATTGATTCGCTCTACCTCGCATTCCTCGCCCGCAAGCCCACCGCCGAGGAGCGCCCCATCGCCACCCAGGCGCTGACGACCGGCCTCGGCATCAGCGACATCGCGTGGACGCTGGCGAACACGCGCGAGTTTCTCTTCATCCAATAATTCACCTCACCCATCCCCATGAATCCTGACTCCCTTCGCGATCCCATCGAACGCCGCACCTTCGTCGAACGCTGCGCACGCTACGCATTCGGCCTCACCGTTCTGCCGGTATTCGTTGGCCGCGCACTCTCGACTGACAAGGCTGCCGCCGCATCCGCCATCACTGCCGCCGCGCGCGGTGCGGGCTTTGGAAAGGCGAAGCACGTCATCTTCCTCGAACTGCAGGGCGGGCTCAGCCACATTGATTCATTCGATCCGAAGACCGGCGACTCAAAAGGTCCCGGCGCTCCGATTTCGACGAAGGCCGGATTCCAACTCACCGAGTATCTCCCCGAGACCGCGAAGATCGCGGACAAGATCGCCGTCATCCGCTCGATGACCGCAAAGGTCGGCGTGCACGCGAACGCGCAGTATCTCATGCGCACCGGCTATGAAAAGCGCGGCACCATCGTGCATCCGATGCTCGGCGCGTGGGCGCAGAATTATCTCGGAAAAAGCCACAAGACGCTGCCCTCGACCGTCTGCGTGAACCGTCCTGCAAATCACGGCAACGGCTATTTCCCCGCCGCATTTTCGCCGCTGCCGATCCTTGATCCGGATCAGGGTCTCGTGAATTCCACGACGCAGGTCTCCGCCGATGTGCAGGCGAAACGCATCGGCCTGCTTGAAAAGCTCGACGCGACCTTCGGCAAAAAGATGGCCGACGAAAATGTGAAGGCCTACGGTGATTTCTACGACACCACGCTCGAACTCATGAAGAGCAGCGATCTGAAGGCATTCGACATCGCCGCCGAGCCGGCCGCGATGCGCGAAAAATATGGGCGCAACAAATTCGGCCAGGGCTGCCTGCTCGCGCGGCGGCTCATCGAGAATGGCGTGCGCTTCGTCGAAGTTTCCAGCGGCGGATGGGACATGCACAAGCAACTTGCCGACAGCATGGAGGATCGCGGCGGGGAATTTGACCGCGCCTTTGCAGCGCTCGTGAGTGATCTCGATGCGCGCGGGCTGCTCGATTCCACGCTCGTTGCGGTGACGACGGAATTTGGCCGCAAGCCGAGCTTCGACGGCGGCGGACGCGGGCATCATCCGCTCTCATTCAGCACCGTGCTCGCAGGCGGCGGCGTGAAGCGCGGCTATGTCCACGGCGCGAGCGACGCGACGGGCTACGAGCCTGCGGACAAAGCAATGACCGTCGGAAGTTTCCACGCAACGATCGGCTACGCCGCGGGCCTGCCGATCGAACAAGAAGTGATGACGCCCAGCGGACGCCCGATGTCAGTCGGGAACAAAGCGAAGCCAGCGATGGGCGTGTTTGCGTAAAGCAAACATGATATAGAGTCTCTTGTGAACGAAAGCGGCTCCAAGAAGACGGCTAGATTCAGCGAGAAATACCGCGGATCAATTTTTTTGCGCCGTTGCGTGGGGTGCTTTCTTTGCGTTCTGGTGCGGCACGGTATTGGACATGGGTGAGAGCGCGCAGATTTTTTCATACTCACTCGGCGTTTACGTAGCGCTTCTCCTTCTCATCATGATTCGCCGTCCGGCAACTCCTACCAAACTCGACTTGCTCCTCGTTGGTTGGGCCTTACCCATCCTGTTC
>JAYWEO010000459.1:0-5368 GCA_043779225.1 Prosthecobacter sp. | reverse complement strand
AGCGCATTCAAGGCATTCCGCGAAGAGGCAGAGCGGAAGAATTTCCGATACTTCCTCGAAGTCTTCGACCCGAATGTGGACACGGGGCTGCCGCCAGAGAAGCTGGATGGGTTCATCAACGACCACATCATCCGCAGTCTCGCCGGGGTGACGGAAAAGGGACGCCCGCTCTTTTTGAAGATCGCGTGGCGCGGCCCGAAGGCGATGGAGGAACTCGTCGCCTATGATTCGCAGCTCATCGTCGGCATCCTCGGCGGGAGCGCGGGGACGACGTACGATGCGTTCAAGCTCATCGCCGATGCGCAGAAGCACGGGGCGCGCGTGGCGCTCTACGGACGCAAGATCAACAACGCGGAAAACCCGCTCGCCTTCATCGAATTCCTGCGGCGCATCGTGGAGCACGAGATCACGCCCGGGGAAGCGGTGAAGGCGTATCATGGCGTGCTGCAATCCCTCGGCACCACACCGCATCGTTCGCTTGCGGACGATCTGCTGCTCACTCCGAGCGCGACCAGCTACGGCGGGTCGGGTGCGAAGAAGACGATCGTGAAGCCGGAAGGTGCGCCTGCCGCCTCCAAGCCAGCCCAGGCCGAACACGATGTGAAGGCGGCATCGGCACGCGTCGCAGAGCAGCTTGCGCGCATCCACGAGCGGCTTGGCAAATAGCGCGGCGGAACGCGTCCGGCATTCACGTCCCCTGTTCCCTCCACGACTCGCACCATCGCCTCCCACTTTTTTCACGCCATGCAAAACAGACTCCTCCCCACCCTCGGCATCCTCATCTCGCTCTGCGCATCCGCCGCTGCTGCGAAAATCGAACTCATCGCCGGTGGCGGCACCAAGGAATCCCACGCACCCGCGACGGAGTGCGTGCTGCGCGAGCCATTCGGCACAGAGTTCCTGCCGGATGGCACGCTCGCGATCATCGAGATGGTCTCGGGGAACCGATTGCTTCGCGTGGACAAGGCCGGGATCATGAAAATCATCGGCGGCACTGGGATGAAAGGCTACTCGGGTGACGGCGGCGACGCACGCAAGGCGCAGATCAACGGCGTCCACAACATCGCGGTGACTCCCGAGGGTGACATCTTTCTCTCCGACGCATGGAACTACCGCGTGCGGAAAATCAGCGGCAAGACCGGCATCATCACCACCTTTGCAGGCACGGGGAAAAAGGGTTTCAGCGGCGATGGCGGCCCGGCGGACAAAGCGGACTTCGGCACCGTGATCCAGGTCGCGCTCGATCCTTCGGCGAAGCATCTCTACGTCGCGGACATTGATAACAAGCGCATCCGCCGCATCGCGCTCGCGACCGGCATCGTCGAGACTGTCGCAGGCATTGGCAAAGCCGGAAAGCCCGAGGATGGCGCGGACGCAAAAAGCGCGCCGCTCAGCGATCCACGCGCAGTCGTCGCGGCGGCGGACGGTTCATTTTACATCCTAGAGCGCAACGGGAATGCACTGCGCTTGGTGGACGCCGCCGGGAAAATAAAGACGGTCGTCGGCACCGGGAAGCCGGGCCTTTCCGGTGATGACGGCCCGGCGCTCGAAGCCACGATGAGCGGCCCGAAACACCTCTGCCTCGACCGCGACGGCAACGTGATCATCGCGGACGCCGAGACACACACCATTCGCCGCTACGATCCGAAGACCGGGAAAATCACACGCATCGCCGGCACCGGAAAGAAAGGCGCCGCGGGCATCGGCGGCGATCCGCTCGCGTGCGAACTCGCGCGCCCGCACGGCGTCACCATCGCGCCGGACGGCAGGCTCGTCATCACCGACAGCTATAACAACCGCGTGCTGCGCATCGCGCCCTGAGCCCCGATCACTTTTTTGCACTGCGGCCCGCGGCAGATTTCACAGGCTTGGGCGCGGATTTCTGCGGCGCGCCGATCGGATCGGTTGCGCGCACGACATGCGCGGTGGGCGCGATTTTCGAGACACTCACCTTTCCCTCCTCGGAAATGACGAGACGTTCGCCGGACTTCGCGGCAGCAGTGACTGTCTCGCTGTGGAACTCGAACTTTATCTCCAGCGACTCCTGTCCCACACGGGCGTCCGCCACCGCGGCCAGCAGTTTGCGCTGACGCTTCCAATAGTCCGCACTGCTCTCCCCTTCGTTTCGTTCGTATTGCGAGACATCCGCCAGCGCGGCGAGCAGCGAGCCGTCGCAATCCACCGTGAAGCCCCGCGCATTCACACTCGCGGCAAGCTGCGGCAGCACATCGAGCACCTCCTCGCCCAGCGTGAGGCGCGCGGATACAAACTGGATGCCGTGGACCTGCTGGAACGCATCTGCATCCACCTCAAATTTTTCCGCGACGCGCCTCCGGATTTCCGCGACGGAGAGCGGCTTCACGCCCGTGCGCGCGGCCACTTTGCGCGCCACGTGCAGCGGCCATGCGGGTGATTTGAAAAAGGCCGGGTTCTCGCATTCGAGGCACTCGACCTCGACTGAGACGGCATCCGCAAAGGCCGAGTCCTCGATCTCCATGTCCGGGAAAATGTCCATCGCCTGCAGCTTCGCGAGCGCCTCGCGATCGTCAAAGGTGGCAGCCTGCTCGGCGGCCTTCGCCTTTTCCTTCGCAGTCTGCTCCGGCGGAGATTTCGCGCCGGGCCTGGCCGCGGCGTGAACATGCGCGGTCAGGAAAACCACTGCGAGGATCGCGGCGAAAAGGCGCATGCTGCGTGTTTCGCACGGCACGGCTTTGCGGCAAGGAAAAAGCCGCCGAGAAAAAGCCCTGACGGGAGTTGCGGCACGCGCGCGAAACTGGCAGACAGGGCGCCCGCACGAGCATGAGCATGGTCACCGCAAAAAAATCCACCCCCTCGCAGGAAACCTCGATCCGCTGCGTCCCGCTTTCCGCCGCCGAGGCCGCGGCGAATCTCCGGCTCTGCGCCGTCCTGCGCGATCAGCCCGATGCCGCGACCGGCCATCTCATCCTGCTGCGCCAGACTCCCGAGGCCCGCGTGATCCTCGGGGCGATGTGCGACGCGGATGGCAGCGTGCGCGAATGGCTCGAACTCTGGATGCAGGACATTGACGCGAAGCCGCCCGGCGAGACGCTTGTGATTTCAAACACCGCGCGCGATGCCGCATGGCAGCAGCTCGTCACACGCCTGCGCGGCGCGGACACCGAAGGCTCATTTTCCTCGCGCAGCGAAAAGACGCCGCCGCTGCCTGCGTTTGTGGATCTCGCGACGTGGCAGCCAGTGCATCCTGCAAACGAGAACGGCCTGATCGAAGTGTGCAGCGACGACAGCGCACTCGCGGCGGCGGGTCTGCCGAAATATTCCGAGAGCACCGCGCGCTTTGGCCGAGGCGCGGCAGGCGGGCTCTTCGTGAAGCTCAACGACGAGGCCGGGAGCACTTCCCTCGGTGCCGTGAACGCGCTTGAACTTCACTCGCTGCTGCCCGCTGGCGCGAAGCTTGTCCCGCTGAATCCCGGCGGCGGGATGATTTTTGCGCGCCGCTTTGCGCCACTCGCGCTGGAGGAATTTGCGGAACTGCTCGGCGGACGCCCGTGGAGCGGACTCGTGAATGCGAAGCGCCCTTTCCGCCTCAGCGGCGTGTATCAGCAGCTCGAGGACGAGACGGAAATGCGCGCGGGCGGGCAGCACTATTACGGGGCGCGACGCGATCAAGCCGGCCGCCTCGCCGAGGTGCTCTGCCTCAAGCTCCTGCTCGTGGATCAAAGTGTGCGCGCCGTCGCCGACGAGGTGCGCCGCACGGGTCTGCCGCTGCTGAATGTCACGCCCGACAGCCTGCGCGTGAGCCTCGCGGCGACCGGCGGGAATCTTCCGTTCTGCTGGGCCTCGCGCGTCTCGCTCGTGCGCCCCGGCGACGCGGTCGCGCTCGATGTGCCGTCGAGCAACACACGCTACTTCGCGAGCCGCGTGCCGCCTGCGGCTTCGATCTATCGTCCCGAGGAACTCGGTGTGCCGCGCGCCGGACTCGGAAGCGTCCGCATCCGCCGCACTCTTTCTCCCGCCGAAGGCGGCATCGCACTCGAAGGCACGCTCTCTTCGCACGAACGACTGAGCGTGCAGCCGAATGAACTCCTGCGCCTGCGCCTGCCGATGAAGGACGCGGGCACCGTCGAGCTGATCGGCTACATTGACACGAAGACCGCGATGGCTCCGGGCGAGGCGGCGTTCCGCACGATCCCGCTGAATTTCGACGAGGCCCGCACGGCCACGCTGCGCAGCTACGAGGGCATCCCGTTCAGCCAGGTTCCCTTCGAGGTTCTGCAACCGCTGAGCAGCCCTTGCGACATCTACGCGCTCGGCGTGCTCGCACTGCGCCTGCTCTACGCGGGTTCGGATCTCACGCTGCCGATCATTCTTGACACGGCGCTCAGTCTTCTCCGCGCAGCGGGCGCGGAAAATCCGGAGACGCCGCTGGAAACGCGCATCCTCGATCTCCTGAAGGCCGACGAACGCTGGCTGGCCACACTCGGCCCGCAGCACCTCATCCGTCCGTCGAAGGAAGGCGAGGCCGCAGTCGTCGCGGGATCGCTGCCGCTCGAAGTGTGGTCGCGCGTGCTCGCATCGATCCTCCCGTTTTTTCCGGGACGCTCGGCCGAGGCATTCTGCCGCGATCTCGCCGATGCGCCGACCCTCGCGCCGCACACGCCTTTCGACACCGCACTCCGCACGCTGGGCCGCGCGGTGGACACTGCGCGCGCACTGTTCCTCTCGGACTGGCGTCGGAATGAGGAGGTCGTCGGAATCCTCGCGCCGTATTTCCCCGCGTAGTTTTCGCAGGACGGATTTCCGTCGCACCGCCGCGTTGCATTTCGCACGCACGACCTCCATTTTTCCAAGCACACATGGCACACCAGAAATCAGACGGAATGAACTACGCCCCCGTGGGCAAACCCTCGCCGGTCGTGAAGCCGGGCGAGTTTGTCTTCGCGGCAGCCGCGCTCGATCACGGCCACATCTACGGCCAATGCCAGGGACTCACTGAGGCGGGCGGCGAATGCCGTTACGTCTTCGATCCCGACACGGCGAAGGTGGAGAAGTTCCTGGAGAAATATCCCGCGGCAAAAGTGCTGCGCTCGATTGATGAAGTCCTTGCTCAAAAGGACGTGCAGCTCGTCGCCAGCGCCGCAGTGCCCAGCGATCGCGGCCCGCTCGGATGCCGCGTGCTCGATGCGGGCAAGGACTACTTCACCGACAAGGCGCCCTTCACGACACTCGCGCAACTCGAAGAGGCGCGCGCCACCGTGAAGCGCACGGGAAAAAAATATGCCGTGTATTATTCCGAGCGTCTGCACGTAGAGGCGAGCGTGCGCGCGGGACAACTCATCGAGCAGGGCGCGATCGGGCGCGTGGTGCAGGTAATGGGCATGGGGCCGCA
>JAYWEO010000458.1:0-6305 GCA_043779225.1 Prosthecobacter sp. | reverse complement strand
ACTTCGCGCCTTCCTTCATGAGCTGCACGCCCTCGGTCCAGCCGGGGATGACGCGGTTCAGCGGGAACTTCGCCGTCTCGCCGCGCTTGTAGGAGCTGTCGAATTCCGTGCCGTCGAGCAGCGTGCCCTTGTAGTGGACCTGCACGTTGTCCGTGGCCTGCGGGCTTTTGCCGGTGCCTTCCTTGAGGACCTTGTATTGCAGCCCGCTGGCGGTGACTTTCACGCCTTCTTTCTTTGCGTTTTCAGCGAGGAACGCTTCGCCTTTTTCGGTATTGGGATCAGCCATGAGGGGCGTGACGCTGCACGCGGCGAGGATGGCTGCACAGGAGATTTTTGCGATGGTCGGGGATTTCATTCGGCGTTGAGAGTAGGAAGTCCGGCGTGGGATGCAATCGTGCGCTGTGTCGCGGACTCAGGTTCAATCGAATGCGCGCGGATCGTCTTCCAGGCGGCGCAAGGCGGAGACGTCGATGCGATCCTTTTCGCGGACTGAAGCTAATTTCAGGCGGATGAGCGCGGCCTTCGAGGCATAGAGGAACGTGTGGCTGGCGAGCCGGTGCGGCAGTGCATCTGCGGCGAGATCGGCGTAGCGCAGGCCGGCCATTCGGGTGAAGGCGTCGAGCTGGCTGTGCTCGGTTTCTTCGACGATGCGAATGGCACCTTCCTCGTCGGTGAAATCGGCGACGCTGAGTTCGCGCGCGAAGCCTTCGCCAAAATCGGCAAGGCACGCGAGGAAGCGGGAAAGGTTTTCCTCGGACGAGTCGAGGAGGATGTCCACATCCTCGGTGAGGCGCACGTAGCCGTGCAGCGCGACGGCGAGTCCGCCGACGAGGATGAAGCGGACGCCACTCTCAGCGAGCCGCGCCAACAGTTTTTCGAACGAGGGTTCCATCATCGCGGGGTTTCCACTTTTCACCGAGGAGAGAGCGGGCATTGCGGCGGAGTGCCTCGACGCGCGCGAGGGGATTCATGCCGGCGAGACTTCCACCGACGCGCTTGCGCACGGGTTCCCGGAGGGATGTGGATTCGTCGTCGTTCATGATGCGGAGGCTATGTGCGTTCCGCTGCGTTGGCAATCATGGCGGGTGGCGCGTGTGAGAGCAAAAAAGCCGCCCCGGTTTCCCGAGGCGGCTTTCGTGATTCTTGCGAGTGAGCGCGTGGCTTACTTCTTCTTCGCAGCGCGCTTCTCCTCGATGGCGGCCTGCGCGGCTGCGAGGCGGGCGACCGGCACGCGGAAGGGCGAGCAGCTCACGTAGTTCAGGCCCACACGGTGGAAGAACTTCACGCTGTCCGGATCGCCGCCGTGTTCGCCGCAATCGAGCGGAGCGCATCGAGAGGAGCGAGATGCCTGCACGAAGTGCAGCCCGAAGGGCGCGTGCGGCGGCACGCGGCAAATGGACAAAGGGCAGAGCCTTTGCGCGAAGCGCGGGCGCGGAGGCGCCCGTCAAATGCCGGGCTTGATGTCGGGACGCGTGGCGCGGCCTTTTTCGATGGCGATCTTCACGAACTGGCCGACGCCGGTCTGATCGAGCGAGGCGAACGGGTTCTTTTTGAAGACTTCGTTCTCGGTGTAGGCGTTCAGGAAGTTGCCCATGTCGTCGCGCGAACCGAAGCGCAGCGAGATAGCCGCCCCATCTTACCTTCAAAAAATAGGCGGCAAATGCCGAGCGCGGTCTGCGTGAGGTCGTTCGTGCCGAAGCTGAAGAATTGAGCCGTAGGATCGGCGGAGGATGGCGGCTCCATGCCTTCGGCATTCGGCGGTCTGCGCGATCTCGTCGGCGGTGAGGGCGCCGCGCGGGACTTCGATCATGGTGCCGACCTGGTAGCTGAGCTTCACCTTCTTTTCCTTCTGCACTTCCGCCGCGACGCGGTGGACGATGGCGACCTGGAGATCGAGTTCCTTCTTGAATCCCACGAGCGGAATCAGGACCTCGGGCTTCACTTTGATGCCCTTCTTCTGCACCTCGGCGGCGGCTTCAAAAATCGCGCGCGCCTGCGTCCCGGTGATCTCGGGATACGCGATGCCGAGGCGGAGACTATTTCACTGCAAAAAGAGTCAGGCGCAGTTCCGCGTCGTCGATCAGTTCGATTTTCGGCGGCAGTGCGCCGATCCGCTCGCTTTCACGCTGCATGACTTTGATGCCGTCGCCGCGGGTTTCCATGAATTTGCCGCGCCGCATGGGCGCCTCGGGTGGGTTGTCGGTGAAATCCAGACGATTGAGCAGGCCGACGAGTGTTTCGTTCCGCGTGAACTGGCGGTGCGCCATGGATTCGACCGTGAGAGTGTTTGGCAGTCCACCCGGCGAATAAACCTCCAGGCGATCTTCAAAAAGAAACAGGCGAATCTTCGAGCCAGCGATGGAGTAATCCCGATGGATGACGGCGTTCACCAGCGCCTCAAAGATCGCACGTTCGCTAACGGCCGGCGCCTCCACGCGGGCAGGTTCCTTTCGGGCCGGGCGGACAATGCCGCCACGCAAGAAGGCGAACGCGTCAATGATTTGGCGATCGACTGGCCCGCTAATTCGACGGGCGTTGATCTGATTTGCAGAGTCCTGCTCGATTCCCGCGAATTGCACCGCTTCGATCAGCGCTCCGGAATGCAAATGCACCTCGGGGTTTCGCGTTCCCAGCAACACGCCAGCCACCGTGCAGCATTCCTTGCCGGCAGGGTCGAAAGTGAGGATGCCGAGCTTGTGAAGAGATTCGTTCGTCGGTGATTCCGTTCCGCTCACGAAACGGCCGGCCAGTTCCGCATCCAGCGTGCCAGCGCTGGTTCCCGGCACGGGCTGCTCGTCAAAAAGCAGCAGGCCGCTCTGGCTGCGCTGCTGCATCAGGCGCTCCAGTCGCGCGGTGGCGACCTCGCGTTTCGAGCTGCCGATGCGCTCGAAATAACCTCCCGGTGCGCGATGCACGAACAAACTGCGCGGCACGTCCACTTTGAGAATTGCGCGGGAGATGCCCAGCGAGTCGGGCAACTCCAGCCGCTCGATGGTACATGTGAGCGGAGGATCGATCCGATCATTGCAGAGGTTTCGGATTGTCTGTTCCGCAGCGTCAAGGTCGGAGGGAGACAGGCCTTCGAGCTCACGCGTTTTGTCGTTCACTCCGAGAATCAGCACGCCGCCTTTCGCTGAGTTGGCAAACGCTGCGAGCTCCTGCGCGAGGCTGTCCGGGTGTGGCTCGCGGATTCCAGTTGCCGAGCAGGTGATCGACTTGAACTCAATCAGCGAGTCCTCGCCGAGGCGGATCTTGTCGAGCAATTCAGTGGGCGTGTCGAACATGGCGGGTCAGTCGTGGATGATGCACCTGAAACGCCGCTCCAAGGCTTCTCGCCCGCCTTCCATGATGTTGCAAACCCACTCGCGGACTTTGGGATCCTGCAAAGCGCCGCGTACTGGGATGGCGGTTTGGCCGTTCTGAACGTGCAGCGGGATGATGAGATCGGCGTTGCCGTTGACGACGATGTTGGGATTGTGCGTGACGACGATGACTTGCCGCCGCTGTTTATTGGCGCGCAATTGGAGGACGATGAGATCGTAGATGAGCTGGTTGTCGAGATCGTCTTCCGGCTGGTCGAGGATGAGTGGCTCGTCGCCTTGTGCGAGGATGAAGGCGAGCACCGCCGCTACCACCTGGCCAGCTGAGGCTTTCTTCAAAGGTTTGAACTCTCCGCTGCTGCTCTGGCGATAGCGGAGGTCAAGGTCATCGGGTGGGAACCAGAGAAGCACCTTGCTCATGTCCTCAGTGGATCTAGTTCTTAGGTGCGAGAGAAATGGGCGATTCCAGGATAGCCCGGTCACGTCCTTTGGAAGCTCGCCGGTGCGGTTCACATGAAGCGATGCGGTTTTCACTTTGCCGATACGCACATCGAGATCGGCGGTATCGTCCGCGGCGGAGAGATACGACGCGATGTTCTCAAACTCTGCATCGGAAACGCCCTGTTCCCGGCCCAGAATGCTCCGCAGGTCGCCGATTCCCCCGCTGATGTCGCCACGCGGTTTGAGCGTGGCCTTCAGGTTGCTCTCCTCGTTGAAGAGTTTGCCCAGGAAGGTGCTTCGATGGGTGGAGAGCACTTCCCGGCTTACTTTCAGTTCCCTGAGCAGTGCGCGAGCGCGTTGGGTGACGGTTTCCTTCTCACTCGCCTTCGCATCGAGTTTCTCGATTTGCTTTTTCAATACCTGCTCTTGCTGGACAAGGTGCCCGTATTGCTCGGGCCGGACACTCGTCTTTCCGGCGAGGCTTTCGATCAATTGCTTGTAAGCTCTCTCGCTCTCGTCGTTCCGAACCTGCCAGCCGGTGAGCGAGCGCTCGGTGAGCCAGGCAGCACGTGCAGTTGCGATCCGCTCGCCCGCCGCGCGCAGCACGGCTGCTTCCCTTTCGAGTTCCGCTCGAAACTTTTCAGACGCCACGGCGAGTTTTGTCTCCTCCGCGCCCGCAGGACCGCTTTGCGTCAAAGCCAGTGGTGGCAGCGCGAGCATTGCGGCGAGATCCTCGATCGAGGCAGCCAGCGGCTCGCTGTATTCATCCCACTTTTCCAGTTCGCCGCGCTGGCGCCTGCGGAGCGCGAGTTGCTGGAGTACTGCTTTGTGCCCGGCATCTTCGAGCACCTGGATTTCGCGCCGCTTGTCATCAAGCTGTGCCTGGAGATTGGCCCGCTGCTGAAGGTCGGACTCCAGAGCCGCGATCTTTCCGCGCAACTGCACGAACTCTCCTGCTGTGCGCTCCCAATTGCGCTTCCACTCTGAGATGCCGATTTGCGGAGCCGCATCCACTTCGTCGAGGAGCGCAGCGGTTTTCTCTCTAAAAGCATAGAGCTGTTTCTGGCTAAAAATACGCAGCGGAAAACGAGTCTCCCACGCCTCTCCCGCACCGACTGTCGGGCTGAAGTTCCCGTCCTGCTGTCGCTCGCTCAGTGCGTAGCCATCATCCCTGCTCCAACGCAGGCGGAACACCTGCCCGTGAAGCTCGTAATCGAGTTCGACCACCGGCACCGGCGTCTGCGCAGAGTCGTCGGCAATCTCTCCAATCAGGTCGATAAACGCCTTGTAGATGCTTTCGTCCGTCCGCCGCAACGCTTCGCCGCGCTTGGTTGTCTTGCGGATGAGTTCGAGAATGCTCGATTTCCCTGTGCCGCGCCCGCCGATGATGGCGTTGAGTGAGGGATTGAAATCTACGCGCTCTGGTTGTTTCCGCCCAATGTGGCGGGTACCGGAGATCGTGATCCCGCAAATCCGGGAAGGCGCGTTCGGCCCCGGCATTTCGCCAGCCACGAAAGGCTGCACCGACGGCGCACCATCGAGCAGTGCAACACGCAAACCTTCCAAGGTCGGCTCCGCCATGCGAACCCAAGTCGTGCGGCGTCCGATCTCAGCGCGCTCGTGCGAGTCGGAGCCAAAAACAGTTGTGAACAATTTCCCCTTCGGAGCTTCATCGCCCAAATTCCACTCGGGTTTTCCAAGCCACCAGCACTCTAGCGCGAACACGTCAGCGTGTTCCAAAATCGCACCTCTGCTCCGTGGATCGATTTGTAAGACTGCGGACTTGGGCTCGATGTCTTCGACGGAAGAACCCGGAAGTTTCAGGAGCCGATCATGGAGCAGCCCTTTTTTTCCGTTCACATGGGCGGGAACAAGAATGCAATCGTGCTCCAGCAGCTTCTTGAAACAATCCACCGCACTCTTTTGCGTTTTGCCCTCATGGTTTCCGTGCTCCGAAATCGGATACTCGACCGCTCCAAGCAAAGCCGTCACTTCAGTCGTTCCCGCCGACGGATCGAGCACGACCAGCAGATGGAAGCCGTCTCCCACGGTGAGTTCAAAGCCCGGATAAATTTCCAGCGGACGAAAACCATCAGGGGGCGCGGCTTTGAGCGTTTCGTATGCCGACTTCAATGGGTCAATCCACCCGCCGCCGTTGTGATCCGTCACCACCACCGCATCGAGTCCCGCGGCCATGTGCGCGAGCAGCCAATCCCGCTCGGTAATCGTAGGCTTGTCGTCTTTCGCTTTGCCCCTCGGATACGCATCCCGCGAGTGCGGGGTGTGCGTGTGAAAATCCACGCGCCACCACTTTGCACCCGGAGTGCTGTCGTTGCGTGGTGAAGCGTGTGGAGCCATGTGAGAGCGATGCGAATAGCCGATCCCACTGAGGGCGTCGAGTTGGATGTCTGGCCGGTATGGCAACAAAAGAAACCGCCCCGGCCTTACGACCGGGGCGGTTTTGGAATTGAGCGATGAACGCCCGCGTTACTTCTTCTTCGCGGCGCGCTTTTCCTCGATGGCGGCCTGCGCGGCTGCGAGGCG
>JAYWEO010000457.1:0-4275 GCA_043779225.1 Prosthecobacter sp. | reverse complement strand
ACCGGCGGCCCCGCGGCAAACTGCGCCTCCGGCCAGATGCGGAGGATGGCCGTGGCGAGCACATGCGCCGCGCTGTGGCGCAGGCGTTCGATGTCGGTCATCTGGTGTCGCTGCTCGGGAGTCTTGCGTTCGTCGGACATAAAGAAAGGGCGGCGAAGCTAGGGGCGCACGCGCATCTTCGCAAGAACGCGGATGCGGGAATGAACCGCGAAGCAGCGAAGGAGCGAAGAAGAAGGGAATCAGACCTGAGCCTGCCAACGCTCATCTTCCCTTCGCTCCTTCGCTCCTTCGCGGTTCAATTCCCCATCACTGCGCGTCGAGAGCGCGGATGGGGAAGAGGTCGGACTTCACGTGCTGCTCCTGCATGAGCTTGCTCAGCTTTTCCACGATGTCGGGATGCTGCTCGGCCACGTCGTCATTCTCGCCGATGTCGTTGGCAAGATCGAAAAGCTGGATGTCGCGCGGCTTCAGCTTCGCCTTCGGGCCGGGATGGAGCTTCTCACGGATCACCTTCCATTCGCCGACGCGGATGCACGCCTGCCCGCCGTAGCCGGGCGATTCGCGATACAGAAATGGACGCTCATCCTGCCGCCCGCCAAGTAGCGTGGGCGCCATGCTGATGCCGTCGATGCCCCCAGGCGTCGCCGCTTTCTCACCGGCGAGATCGAGCAGCGTGGGCATCCAGTCCTCAAATCCGCTCACGCGATTGCTCGTGGTCCCGGCGGCGATGTGCCCCTTCCAGCGCACGATGGTCGCCTCGCGGATGCCACCCTCGAACATCGAGCCCTTGCGCCCGTTCAGCGGGCCTGCGCTCTCGAAGAATTCCGCGTCGGTGCCACCGAGCTTGTCGTAGAGCGGGCCATTGTCGCTCGTGAAGACGAAGATCGTATTTTCATCGAGGCCGAGTTCCTGCACGAGTTCCACCATGCGTCCGACCTCGCGATCCATGCGCGTGACCATCGCGGCATATGCGGCGCGTGGCGCACGGTGCGGCAGGTAGCCGCGCGAACCGTCGTATGGCTCCTCGGGAAATTTTCCTGCGTACTCCGCAAGCGAGTCCTCCGGCACCTGCAGTGCGAGGTGCGGCACGGTGGTCGGGTAATACAGAAAAAAAGGACGATCCTTGTTTTCCTGGATGAACTCGCGCGCCTCTGCGGCGATGAGGTCGGGCGCATACTCGTTGCCGGAGAACTTTGCATACACGTCTGGTGAATTCACATCCGCGCCCTCGGTGAGTTTCTGATGCGCGGAAAATTTCGGGTTGTCCAAAGCGCGCTGCCTGTCGTTGTCCCAAAGGTGCGTCGGGTAGTAATTGTGCGCGACGCCCTGGCAGTTGTAGCCGAAGAAACGATCGAAGCCTTGCTTGAGCGGATCGCCCGTGGAGCCGACCGGACCGAGGCCCCATTTTCCAAATCCGCCGCTCGTGTAGCCGAGTTTTTTCAGCGTGAGCGGGAACGTGAGTTCGCCCGCGGGCACCGGCGTCTGACCCTCGTCCCACTTGGGATCGAATGCCTTCGCCTGCCGGTTGTCGCGGATGAATGCGTGGCCGGGATGCCTGCCGGTCATGAGCACGCAGCGCGACGGCGCGCATACGTTGTTGCCCGCGTAGTGCTGCGTGAGCTTCATGCCCTCCGCGGCGAGGCGATCGAGGTTCGGCGTGCGGATTTTTTTCTGCCCGAATGCGCCGACATCGCCGTAGCCGAGATCATCGGCGAGGATGAAGATGACGTTCGGCTTGCGACCCGCGGCGTGCGCGGCGGCGAAAATGAAGAGTGAGGCGAGAAGGAGGTAGGGGAGCTTCATGGAACTCGGTGGAGACAAGACGAGTGCATGCGCGGTGTCGAATCCTTGTGCAGAGCGATGCAGCTTGCCGCGATCCGCCTGCCTGTTAGACCGGGGCACAATGTTGCAGCATCTGATCGAAGTCTGGTTTCACTGGGTCCACGACTGGGGCTACGTCGGCGTCATCATCCTGATGGCGATGGAGAGTTCCATTTTTCCCGTGCCGAGCGAAATCGTGATCCCGCCCGCGGCGATCCTCGCAGGATACGCGGCGGAGGGCGGACACATGACGCTGACCGGCGTGGTGCTCGCAGGGACGTTCGGCTCGTGGCTCGGCTCGGCGATCACGTATCTCGTGGCGCGGCTCGTCGGGCGTCCGTTCATCGCGCGCTACGGGAACTACGTCTTCCTGCCGCCGAAGAAAGTCGCGCGCGCCGAGCGCTTCATGCACCACTACGAATCCGGCGGGATTTTCTTCGCCCGGCTGCTGCCGGTGATCCGCCATCTCATCTCGATTCCCGCGGGGATCATCAAAATGAATTTTCCGCGCTTCAGCGCACTCACGATCTTCGGCTCGGCGATCTGGTGCGGGATCCTCGCATGGCTCGGCGGCCGCGTGGGTGCGAAGCTCGACGCCCGCGAACTCGCCGCGCTCCAGTCGGGAATCGGCGTGGATCTCGGCGCGCTGATTCATGCGGTGAAGCACGAGGCGCTCTGGATCGTCATCGGCATCGTGCTCGTGTGCGTGCTCTATTTCGTCGCGATGCGGATGACGGAGCAGCGGCCCGCCGAGGCGGGGAATAAGACCGGTGACAATTAATTTTCGGTGACATAGGCCATCCGAAGCAGCGCGGCCGTTGACTTCCCGCGCTGATGCTCAACGGTGGCCGCATGAAGTCCCCCGGCTGCCCCCCTCAGCATTCCCTTCATCACTCCGCCGAGGCCGGCGACGATTCTCCGTCATGCCTCACACCGATGCCGGTTGCGACGCCATCCCGCTCCTGTGTCTCCTCCCGGTTCGGAAAAAAATTCGATTGGCGCGGCCTCGCGAAGGCCGTGCTTTCGATCCTCGTCGCGGCACTGGTGCCCTGCGGCATCGCGAGCGCGGCCTTCATCGATGAAAATGGAAACGGCATCAGCGACATCTGGGAGCTGAAAAACGGCGTCTCCGGGCTGAATCCGAACGACGACAATGACAGCGACGGCGCACTGAACTGGCAGGAAGGCGTCGCCGGCACGAATCCTCAGGATGCGAATTCACGCCCGCCCACGCCGACCGTCGCGATGGTGAGCGGGGCGGTCACGCTGACTTGGAAGTCCGTCGCTGGAAAAGCATACCGCGTGCAGACATCTGCCACGCTCGCGAATGGTGCATCCTGGTCGAATCTCGGAGCGGTCATGCTCAGCGACGGCAGCGACCTGACCGCCAGTTTTGGCACGGGCTCCAGCGTCAAGGAATTCTTCCGGATCGTGGTGACGGACTTTGATTCCGACGGCGACGGCGTGAACGACTGGGAGGAGCGGCAGCTTGGATTTGATCCATTCCGGCCGGACACTTTCAACACGGGCCTCGGCGACAGGCAGGTGATCCTCAACGCGCTTGCCTCGGCCAACACCATCAGCGTCACCACGATGGATGCCACGGCCACCATGGCATTTGGCGACACGGCCACGCTGCGCTTCACGCGGGCGGGAAATGTGAATCCGCTTTCCGTGACCTATGCGATAGGCGGGACTGCGGTGCCTAATATAGACTATTCCACGCTGAGCGGCACGGTCGCATTCCCGCTCGGCGGCAACACCGTGGACGTGATCGTGGCGATCAAGCCAGCCGCGACCATCGCGGCTCAGAAGACGGTGATCGTGACGCTTTCCGAAAACAGTGCCTATGTACTAAGCACGCCTGCGAGCGCGACGGTGACGCTCTCGCCGCTGCCCGGTCCGGGCCAGGTGGTCGAGGAAATGTGGACGGTGTACGACGGCTACTCGGGGCTCGACGATGTGCCTTTCACCACGCCCGCGACCAGTCTCCGCACGCTGGGCCTGCTCGATACCGGGACCGATGTGGGCGACTATTATGGCGGTCGCATCCGCGGCTACATCACCGCGCCGACGACAGGAAATTACACCTTCTGGGTCGCGGCAGACGATGTCTCGGACTTCTCGCTCTCAACGAATGATCAGCCGGCGAATCTCGTGCGCCGCTGCTATTCGGATAACTACACGAACTACCAGGAGTGGAACAAATATCCCTCGCAAAAGTCCGGCCTCATCGCGCTGACCGCGGGTCAGCGGTATTATTTCGAGGCGCGCGTGCGCGAATATGGCGGCGGCGATCATCTCACGGTCGGCTGGCTGAAGCCGGGGCAGACAGGAACGGTGCCCTCGGAAGTCGTGCCCGGCAGCGTGCTCACCGCGTACGCCGCGCCGTATAATCCGCCCGGCCTCACGACGCTTTTTTTCGCCCCGCTGAATCGCGAACCGGGTGTCACA
>JAYWEO010000456.1:0-5795 GCA_043779225.1 Prosthecobacter sp. | reverse complement strand
TAGGTCGTCAGGAAGCGATTGAGGAGGCGATTGTCGTCAACAACGAGGAAGTTCATGCGATTTGGGCCATGGGTCTGATGCTTTAATTAGCAGTGACTGTGCCATCGGTGGTGGGCGTCGGAAATAAATCTGTCCTGTGATTCCTATTCGGAAAATACCCGGCTGAAAGCAGTGGCAAGAGGCGTCCATTTCTGGAATAGACGGAAGCAATGAAATGCCAATTCACGGCTGCTGGATTTCGGTAACAGTGGGGTTTCAGTACAAAAAAACTCCCTTGGGACGTTGCCGCCCCAAGGGAGTGAATTGATGAACAGACTGGCTGTATTCTTAGAACGCGACCTTGAGGCCGCCCTGGAACACGAGCTGGTTCTTGTCCGTACGAGCCTGTGAGAGGCCGAGACCGGACGCGCCACTGAAGTTCGTGGGGCCGTTCTGACCGCCGAGGCGGTAGTAGGTGAAGCCGCTGTTGACGGTCCACTTGCCGAGGCAGGCGGGCACGAAGTTCAACGCGTAGTCGGCGCGGACGCCGACGGACACGAAGCCGAAGCCACGGTTTCCGAGGTAGAAGCCGCCGGAACCGAAGCCGCCCTTGACGGGCAGCGACAGCGTGAGGTCACCCCAAGTGTGGCCGGGAGCGATACCCACTTCGTAATACTGACCGCGACCATGGTAGGAGCCGCCGGGGAAGTTGTTGCCGGTGGTGCCTTCGAGTTGGAGCTCGACGAGCGCATACGGGCGGAGTGCGAAACCACCGAGCGCGGCGCTGTCGTCATAGTCGACGCGGATGCCGACCGTGTAGGCGTTATTGAAGACATCCGAGGGGCTCTCATATGTCTTGAAGTAGGTGCCGAGGCTCAGCTTATCGAAGTTGAACGTCAGGCCGGTCTGGAAGTCGAATTCAAACCAGTTCGCAGTCGTGCTGTCGATGCCCGGATGATGGCTGTGGAAGGAGTTCCAGATGCCGATGTCAGCGGTGATCGAGGTCAGCGCGCCCGCGCCTTTGTAGATGCGGAAATGGAGGTTCGCGTAGGGCTGGATGATGAAGCCCTGGTTCTCCAAGGCGATGCCGTGACGGATGTAGTTGCTGACGACGTCGAAGCCGATGTCGCCTGTGATGCAGGATTCCTGCACGGGTTCGACGATCTTCTTCATCGGCCGGACGGTTTGGTGACCGGCGTAGGCGGTGGAACCTGCGAGGCACGCTGCCGCGAATGCGACAACTGTGGTGGTGTATTTGTTCATGGTGTTATTAGTGGTGGTGTGTTGTGGTTATCTACAGGTGCCTTACGGCACGGTGGGGTTTTTACCGACGTGGCAAATTGGGCGCAACACTTTTTTTGCCGCAATTGTGAATAACTCGTGAATAACTTCACTGGAACAGAATGATTCTTGCCCCGAGCGACCACCGACACGGCTGAGGAAAGGCCTCCCTACCCAAAACTTTTTCAAGGTTTTCCGTCGCCTCCGATTCTTGACATCCCACGGAGCTAAGGGACAAAAAAAATGCGCCAGGCTGCAAGCCTGACGCATTGATTTGGGACGGGTTCCGTCCGGAGGATTCCAGCCCTTCTCGGGCGGTCGATTAGTAATGTGAGCCCGGCAAGCTGAGTCCTTTTACCCGGAAATTCCCCGGAGTGGACGAGATGATTTCTCCCTCGCTGAGTTTCCGTTTTGTTCCGTCTTTCATCACGCAGGTGCCATTCACCATGCAGACCGTTCCATCCGGCATGGTCATGTTCTTTTTCATCGGCATCAGTTTGCCGTTCATGACCATCATTTTTCCGTGATGCATCATGACGCAGCCGTTCATAGGCTTGCCCGAATCGTCGAGAAGTTTGCCGTCTGTTACGGTGCATTCCATGGCCCCTGGTTTCGATGCATGGTGGACGCTGGTGGCGCATCCGGGCATCAGCACAAGGGCAAAGACGGCGGTCAGTATAAAGCCTAAGATTGTTTTCATTGGGTTGGTTTTTGTGTGGTTTTTGAGGGCGTGTTCTTAGAATTGCAGCACGAAGTCAATCGCCGCCGTGTACATCGTTCGGGTGGATGAGTTATTGAAGGGCCTGGTGTCGTTCAGCGAAGTGTCCACCCGGAATTCCGGGCGAATCATCAGCCCGGAGAAAGGCTTTGGCATCGCGGGCTTGAAAGTCATCCCCGCAGTCAGCGCCCCATAGGTCGTACTTCCGCCACCCACCGTCCGAGGATCAGTGAAGGCCTGTCCGCGGAGTCCGCGAATCGGATCATGCGCATCGGCAAACGAGGCCACATAAAAGCCCTTTTCATCCCGCCAGACTTCCCCGCGCACGCTGGCGCTCACCTTGTCGCTGAAGGCATAGGTGAAGTATTGCGCCACGCCATAGCCGCGCGCATCCGCCGCCTCGTCGTAGATGTAGTTCAGGTCGGTGATTGAGGTGAACTTGTCGGTGATTTTCCAAATCGCTGTGACGTCGCTCAGGTAGCGCAGGCTCCTGGAGTTGTTCGCGGTCTCGGGTCCGATGTGCGTCGTGGCCAGCACGGTGAATTTCCCTTCATTGAAGTTCAGCCCGAAACCTCCGTGGAACGATGGCGAACTGTTGTTATCCTCAATGCTCGTGTTCACGCCGCGCGTGATGCCGGCGTAAATGTCCAGCATCTTCGTCGCATGCACCGTGAACAGCGCGCCCGTGTGGTTAAACGGAATACCGAAATTGAAGATGTAGCTGTGGGAGTAGAACGTGTTGGTGCGCGGGTCGATCGTCTCCGCGCCTTCGAGCGTGACGAACTTGCCGACTTTCAGATCCACGCCGCCCGAGGTGAGCACCGGGAAGTGGAAGTTCAGATATGCCTCGACAATGTCGGGCTGGTAAATGCTGGTCTTCATTGCTTTGTCCAGCAAGCCCATCGAATGGATGAACCTCGCGTCGGTGCCGAACATTGCCTGCGCCTTGAATCCCCAGTCAAAGCCGCTGGCCTTCGGATCCAGCGCGCGCTCAAAGGTCAAAGCAAACTGGTTCAGCACCGGTTCATTCGAGCGGTCGTCGAAGAGCCGCCCAAAATTCTGATTGTCACCCGGCGAAAAGAAGTTGCCGGTGAATCCGCCTTCGACCCATCCGTAGAAGGCGTAACGGGACTTCTCCTCCGGCTTCACGATTTTCGTTTCTTTTCCGGGTCCGGCGAGTCCTGTCTGCGGAGCGGCGAAGAGGCCGCCGAGTGCGGTTGCGAGCAGGGCCATTTTGAATGGGGATTTGATGTACATGGGTGTGTGTGTGGTGGTAGTTGGGTGTTGGTTGCACCGAAGGCTTCGGGGCAGCGGGAGCGTTAGCAAATTTCCTGCCAACGTCCGCGCGCCTCCGTAAAAGTTTCGGAAAATTCTCTGTAAGAGACTTAGAATGAGAGACTAGAAAATTACAGAAATCAACTCATCACGGAACGTGCTGATGAATAAGCAGGGTGCAGGGATGAACAATTCCCCACAGCAGTGGATAAAAACCGCCACTGCCCCTTGTTTGTGCTCCGCACCGGGATCGCTTTCATGCCGCGAGTCTTTGACATGCCGCCCGTCCTCGTCCATCCCTTTGCATCGTGAGCGACTCCTGCTGCCAGCACCATTCACCCGAACCCGGCGCTAATTCCGACAAGGCTCCCGCCTTTGGCGTCGAAAATCCGGCCAGCCTCGACGCCATGGCGTTTGACAAGGAAGCCGGCGAGATCGTCCTCATCATGGTCGAGCCCCGTCCGTGGGATGGCTCCGAGGAGCGCCTTTTCCAGCTTCAGGAAAAACTGAACGCCTACCTCAGCTTCGCGCTCGATGGTGAGCTGTTCGACGCCTTCCCGCAGCTCACCGGCAAGCCCATCCGCGTCCAGCTCGACTGCGCGGAAACGCCCGACCCGGTCATCGAGCATTTCATCAGCAACATCCGCGAACACCTCGCGGTGCAGGAGATGAAATTCGCCGTCCGCGTCGTCGGCGAACCCATGCCAGCCGGAGCCATGATCGCGGACGGTGCGGAATCCGGCGGCTGCGGCACCGGCTGCGGCTGCCATCCCTAGGCGGCGGTTAGCCCTGAACCGGGCGCGTCACTTCGTCAGCGCATCCACTTCGTGGCGGACTTTCTCGATGTCCACCTTCTCAAGATAGCGCGGGATATTCACCCATGTCGTGTGAAAGCCGTAGCCGCCGTCCTCGAGTTCGCGGATCGCGTCCTCGCGGCTCCAGCGCTCTTCGACCATCCGGAACATCGCGCACACGACGCCCGTGCGATCTGCGCCGTGATGACAATGGATCAGAAACGGCCCGTCTTTCGTCTTTCGCAATAGCGCGAGCACCCGCACGACGTCTTCGTCCTCGATATGCCAGGCGTCCATCTTCACCCGGTGCAGCCGCAGCTTCGTGCCGCGCGCCTCTTTTTGATCGTCATTCAGATCGCGCAGATTGACCACGGTCTTGATCCCGAGCTTCTCCAATTCCCGCATCCCGGCGGCATCCGGCTGCGCCGAACGGTAAAGCTGGGCCGTCACACGGTTCAGGTTTTTCACCGAAGTGCCCGGCACCGGCTGCGCCCATTTTTCGGGACGCTCCGCGATCGCGGAAAGCGTGAGGATGACGAGGGCCGTGAAAATGCGGAACATTTCCGCAGCCTGGCGTCTCGGGACGCAGGAGGAAAGACCGCAGTCGCGCGCCGTCACAAGCGCGGCGAATGGCGCGGCCAAAGTAGTCAAGAGCTTTAGCTCGCGCAGCTCACGAACGCAGGCGCGGTGCCCAACGTCCGGCTATCCGCTTGAACATGGCGCAAGCTGGGTTCGCACGGCATGGCGCGCTGAAGCGCGAGACTACTTGAGCGGCACCTGCGTCTTCTGCATGAGATAGCCGATGAGGTCGCGCACCTGTGTCTCGCTGAGCACTTCGAGCAATCCCTCCGGCATCATCGAGATCGCGAGCTGCTCCATTTTCTGGATGTCCGCACGCTCGACCGTCGTGCTGCCGGTCAGCGCGCGGACAGTCACGGTCCTCGCAGTCTGCGCCGGGACGACGCCGGCAAGCACGCGACCGTCTTTCATTTCCACCATCGTCATGCGGAAATCCGCATTCACGACGGCGCTCGGGTCGGCGATGTTTTCGAGCAGGTAGTCGAGATTATCGCGGCCCGAGCCAGTGAGGTCGGGGCCGATTTCGCCGCCCTGACCGTAGAGCCGGTGGCACACCGCGCAGACCGTGGTGAATGCCGCGCGCCCTGCGGAAAGGTCGGCCTTCGCGAGTGTCTCGGGCGTGAGCCGCGCCTTGAGTTTCGCGATAAGCGCCTTCTTGTCCGCCGCCGGCTCCCGCAATTCGCCCCATGCTTCGGTGAGGAGTTTCGTGAGCGCGGGATCGTTGAAGTTGCGGATCTGCCGCGCGTGGAAAGGCGTCACATCGGCGCGCGGGATTTTCCCGGCGGCGACCTCGGCGAGCAGCGACTTGGCAAACGCGGGGCGCGAGAGGAGCGTTTCCATCACCGCACCGCGCTCGGACGGCTGGAAACTTTTGTAGCTCTTCGCGAGCTTGTCGCCGATGGCCGGATCGTCGAACCGCGAGAGCCCGCGCACGGCGACGGCGTTCAGGAAGCGCGTGCCGAGGAGCTGCTCGCAAACAGCGCGGAGGTCGGTCGGGTTGCTCTCGATGAGCGTCTGCAGCGCGGCCTTGCGCGCGCCCATCTCCGCTTTGCCGTCGAGCGCGATCTGCTTCACCTCGTCGAGCGCGCGGCCATCGCCGAAAAGCACGCTCAGCTCGCGCACGCGGGCGCGGAGCGTTTCGTCCTCGGTCTTCCCGAGCATGGCCACGA
>JAYWEO010000455.1:0-6708 GCA_043779225.1 Prosthecobacter sp. | reverse complement strand
ATCGTTTGCTTCGGTGTGGCGGGTTGGCGAGCATGGCAACCAGCGCAGCAATCAGCAGCAGAGGCAGCGACAGAAGCGGCGCCTGATTCTGTTCCCGCGACCGCAAAATCCAAAGGGCGCGATGGCGAGCGGGCTGAGGAGAAAAGATCTGCGGCCTCCATCCGCGGTGGCAGCGAGCCGCTGGTGAAGGAAAAGGCGCTCGCCGCGAAGCTCGTGCGGCTCGTCAGCAGCGAATCCGGCACGCTCGCCGTTCATGCATCGACCATCGCGGTGCTCGGATTGACTCCAAATCAGGCGCACGCCCTCAATGCATCGCTTGGGACATTCTTCAATCGCCTGCGGGCCGAGGAAGTGAAGCACGCCTACGTCAAGGTGAATGCCGACGGCAGTGAAGAAATCGTGGTGCCGGCTTTCGATCGAAAGGAACTGATCGACGCGCTCACGATAGAACTCGACGAAAGCCTCGGACACGGAATCGCGGACTTTGTCAACGAACGCCTGCCTAACGATTCGACTCTCGCTGCGGGCAATTTCGAAATGCGCAGCTACACCGAGAAAGGCAAGGACGGCAAAGACCGGGAAGCTTTCGAGAGAACGCTTGCCTCCAAGCCGGTGCAGATCAGCGTGCCTGTGGCTCGGGGCGCGAGCGAGGAGCGCATGATCTGGACCGCTCCGACGGTAAAGCTTACTACTTGGAGTTCCCGTCGAGACGGAGACGATCACGACTTCCGGATGCGACACTTGTGGGCGGCAATCTATCAACTGCCCCGGCGCGGCGTCGAAACCGGCAGCAAGCAGCGATGAGCACCCAGAGAATTTACGTTCTGATTTTCGTCCTCGGAGTCGCCACTCTCAGCGTGCAGTCGATCGTGCTGGACCGGCGCGGCGTCGCGCAGCCGGGCTCGACGAGCGCCCCGAATAATCATGCGGCGGCGGAATCCACCTCGCAAACCGCGAACGCAGACGCCGCTGCGGACTACGAACCCATGAAACGGCCGGAGCGACTGCGGGTGCTGGCAGCCCACCCGACGTTTCAATTGATCAAACCCCAGTCGCTGGAGTTGACAGAGGTCGTGTGCGATTTGCTGGAACTCACCCCAGACCAAACGAACCTGCTGCGAGACGGCATTTCCACCCTCCTCGACGATGTGCGAGCCGAGGAACTGAAGAATGCTTACGTGCGAGTGAAAAGCGATGGCTCTCAGGAAGTCGTCGTGCCTCCCTTTGACCGCGGCCCGCTGCTCGGGAAGTTTCGTGAAACACTAGCGTCCACGATCGGAAGCGACGAAGCGGATTTCTGCGCGCGAGAGGCGCTCTATGACACCACGCTGGCCGTGCGAAACACAGAGGTGCGCATCTATACACGCCGTGGACCCACCCAGAATGAAACTATGGCAGCGAAGAATCGTCCCGCATCATTAGCGCAGAATCTCGAGCACATGAAAGACCGCGAGAGGCTGATGATTTTGCGCAGTTCGTATTGGGCAAAGAATTCGCATAAGCCCGAGCAGGAGGCGGTAGCCGGAGCACCACTGGACGAGAGGGTATTGAGCATGACCGGTGATTACGGCCCACGCTACCGCCACCTCCAGGAGGCGATGGCCCGCTTGCCACGAAAGACCGAGTAGCCCGCAGGCTTGCGAGAGAACAGGGACAGAGAAGATATTTTCACTGACTCCGCCGGCCGGCACTGGGCAGGACTGAAACGCCTGCTGCTCCCGCGAGGGCTTTTTGCTCCGGATCGAATGTCAGGACCGCGTCGGCTCTCACTTCGACGGCGATGGGAAAAAACCATTCCGCGAATAAACAGCCGGGATATTCGGAATAGACAGCCGTATTCTTAGACGACAGGAACAGACGCATGAACATCCCCGGGGGCATTCATTCCTCCTCAACCGGCGTGTGGCGCGGTCTTGTGCAAGCATTCCTGCGGCTATTCCTGTGCGCCGCCTTCTGCTGCGCCCTCGCTTCGTGCGACAGTGCTTCACCGAGGATCTGCTTTGAACGCGCGGTGCTGAACTGCAACATGATCGCGGACTTCGCCAGCCGGGGGCTGCTGAGGCAATTGGAGAGCCCGTCCGAAAAGCTCACGGATGCCAAGACGGGCGCTTCCGCACCGATGAAGCGCAAGGAGGTCATTGATGACAAAATCGCCTTCGTGGAGAAGGCGCTCGAAAAGATCCGGAAGCTCAGCCAGTCGGGTGATGCGAAGGAGATGGTGCAGGCTTCCATCGCGCTGCATGAATATGTGCTGCCCGTGTATCGGAACGAATATCAGCAGCTCGCCAAACTCTATGATGATGGCGCAGCGAAGGGCCAGATCGATGCGCTCGCCGCGGGCATCGGCACGAAATACGGCCCCGGCTTTGCGGCGCTCTTTGACAAGCTGACGACGGCAGGAAAGGCCTATGCCTCGAAGCACGACATCAAGGTCACGTGGGACATCCGCACGTCGCCTTCGCAATAACTCCCGAGGAGAACGGCATGGCATCCTGTATCCATGCCGGTTTCAGAGGGAAACCGGCAGTGGGTCGGGCGAGACTCGAACTCGCAACCAACGCCTTAAAAGGGCGCTGCTCTACCATTGAGCTACCGACCCGGTTGCCGAAAGGAGCGCTGCAACTAAGGCACGGTGCCACGTGACGCAAGCGGGAAACGAAGCAGGCCTCCCCCTCCTTCGCAATGACACTGGCGGCGAAAGCCGCTAGACTCCGCATTCCCGATGCCATTCCCGAAGCTCTCCCAATCCGCGCGCAGGAAAATCGCAATCCTCGTGCTGCTCGCCGCCGTGGTGTCGTGCATCGTCTGGAACTGGCCGGCGATCGAGACGCGGCTCTTCCCTCCGCCGCCAGTCGTGACGACCCCGCAGCTCGCCTGCGCGGAGGTGCAGGGGAAGTCGCTTTACTTCAACGGCCTCGCGCTGCCGTGGCTGGAAAAGCTCCGGCCTGAACTGCTCACCGCGGAAGATCGGGATCGGACGAGTTCGCGGTCGCGCGCCTTTGTGCAGGCACCGCAGAACCCGAGGCTGTTCCGCCAGCTCGACCGGCAGCTCCGGTTCGACACGCTGCTGCTGGTCGGCGACCCGAGCAACTATCAGCGGCTGCTCGATCATCTCCTCGAACCGGAGCCCGAGAAGCGCGACTTCCGCCTCGTGTATCTCGATCACTGGGCATTCATTTTCAAACGTGATGCGACGCACGTGTGGCAGCCCGCCGATGCGGAGCCCGTTCGGCAAAAGCTCGGCCATGTGCGCCCGCGGGATCAGGCGACCTTCCTCGCGATGTCCGCGGGAAAGATGCTCGCCATCCGGCAGGTGGACGCGGCGAAGCGCTGGCTCGACGAGGCCAACGGGCTGAACAACCACTCGATCGATGTGCTCGCCGGGATCGCCGGCTATCACATCGCAATCGCGCACTGGACCGAGGCGGAGACTTACGCGGACAAGGCGCTGGCGAAGAATCCCGACTTCGTCCCGGCGCTCGCCGCGAAGATTCAGGCCATGCGCGCGACACGGCACAACATCGATGCGTTCAAGTATTCCAAGCGGCTGAACACCCTGCTGCCCGAGGAACCCGTGCGGCTCTGGCAGCACGCGCAGCTCGCCCATGAGGCAAAGGAAATCCCCGTCGAGATCGAGGCACTCACGCGGCTTATCACGCTCGCCCGCGACGAGGGACGCCCGGTTGCGGAGTACGAGTTCTTCCTCGGCGAGGCGCACGCGCATGCGGCGATTGACGACGCCACGCACGCGCCGCTCGCCCTCGAACACCTGCGCCGCGCCGCGGCCGATCCGCTGCTGCCCGCGAAGAAACGGGAATTCGCAGAGGAACGCATCGGCATCATCCGCAAGCGCACCGGGCTCCAGTGATGAGCGGCAGTGGCTCAGTTTGGAAACTGATGAAGCAGGAAGCCATGAACCCATGAAGGAGATTTCCTGATTTCATGGCTTCCTGCTCCAAAATGAGCCACTACTTGATGAGCGCATGGTTTGCAAAATGTGCCCGCCTGCCGCACGATGCAGTGCGTTTTCCCACCGTGATTTTTTTCAGGCTCCTCCTCACCCTCCTCTTCATCGCGCTTGCCGCGACGGGTTTTGCGCGAGCCGATGAGTTGATTTCCATCCGCGGCGCGCAGGTGGCTGCGGAGCCCGTGACCGCCGCGTCCGCGCAGATCAAAAGGGACACCGGGCTCGAATTCCGGATCGTGACCGAAGGGGGCAGTGGCGGCGCGGTCGGAGCCATCGGCGAGGATGTGGTGGATGTCGCGCTGCTGAGCAGGAAAGTCTCTCCTCGCGAACATGCGGCGTGGCCCGACAAGAAATTCACCGAGGCGCAATTCGGCGAGCAGGCGCTGCTCGTCGTCGTGCCGGAGCCGGTGTGGAAAGCCGGCGTGCATGCCATTTCCAAGGAGCAGCTCCGAGGCATCTACGAGAGCCGCGTGAAAAACTGGAAGGCACTCGGTGGAGAGGACCGCAAGATCATCTTTTACAACCGCGACACGCGGAGCAGCGCATGGGAGCTGCTGATGTTTTTCCTCTACGACGACACGCGCAAGGCCCCGCCGATCGAGGCCGAGGTGCTCACTGATGCGAGCGATGTCACCACCGCGGTGGAATACAACGGCGGCTCGATCTCCATACTCGAATACAACGCGGAGCGCCCCGCCGCAGTGCATGTGCTCGGCATCCGGCTCGACGACGGCTCCGTCGTGGAGGCGACGCCGAAGAATATCGTTTCCGGAAAATACGAGCTCGCCCGCCCGCTGGTGATCGCGACCGCGCGGAAACCCGCGGGCAAGGTGCGCCGCTTCGTCGAATTCATGCTCAGCCCGGCAGGACAGGCGTTCGTGAAGAAGACCGGGCACATTCCCAACGCGGAACTCGGGACGGAGTGACCGCGGTGGCAGATCAAAGCAGGAGCCTGCACGCCGCGATGGCGCACGCCGTCGCGATGATGTCCGCAGTCAGCCCGACCGCCACGGCGTGCCGCGTCTTGCGGATGCCGATGCTGCCGAAATAGACCGCCAGCACGTAGAACGTCGTCTCCGTGCTGCCGTAGATCGTCGCGGCCATCCGCGCGATCATCGAGTCCGCGCCGTGTGTCTTCACGAGGTCCACGAAGATTCCCTGCGATGCACTGCCGCTCAGGGGCCGCATCGCCGCGAGTGAGAGAAGATCCGGCGGAAAGCCGACGGATTCGAGTGGGTGCCTGAGCAGTTCGGTGACCGCTTGCACGACGCCCGCATCGCGAAGCAGCCGGATCGCGATCAGCATCGCGACCAGAAAGGGAATGATCCGCTGCGCAGTGCCGAAGGCCTCCTTTGCGCCCTCGCAGAACTGCTCATACACCTTCACCCCGCGCAGCGCCGCGACGAGCGGGATGAATGCGAGCAGGAACGGGACTGCGAGCATCGAGAGCGCACGGAGCACGCGCAGGGCGGTGCCGATATCCGGCCAGAACTGCGCATGCCGCCACTTTGCGCCAAGCATGGCCGGAAGCGCATCCGCACCCGCCGGCCACACGAGCGCGAAAAGCATCCACGCAAACGCGAGCAGGAAAACCGCCAGCACTCCGCGTCCTGCGCCGGTCAGGGGACGCACCTCGATTTTCTCCACCGCGATCTCCGTGTCGGCTGCAGCGCTCGTCGGTCCGGCTGCATCGGCATCAGGCTGCACGCGGAAAATATTCAGCCGCGAGAGAAACCGCGCAGCGGTGACACCGCACGTCATCGCGATCGCCGTCGCGAGGATCGCGGGCACGACGATGTTCGAGGGACTCTTGCCACCCTGCACCGCGAGGATGCTGATCGCGGTGGTCGGGATGAGCTGCAGGCTCGCGGTGTTCACGGCGAGGAATGTGACCATCGCATTGCTCGCGACGGTCGGATGCGGGTTCAGCCTTTGCAGCAGCGCCATCGCACGCAGGCCGAGCGGCGTCGCGGCGTTGCCGAGGCCGAGCATGTTGGCGGACATGTTCATCACCATCGCGCCCATCGCGGGATGCTCCGCAGGCACATCGGGAAAAAGCCGGCGCATCACGGGCCGCAATGCACGCGCGAGCATCTGCACAAAGCCTGCGCGCTCCGCGAGGCGCATCATGCCGAGCCAGATCGCCATGAGGCCGATGAGCGGCAGCGCGATTTTCATCACCGCATCCGCCGCCTGCGAGAAAGCGCCCTCGGTCATCTGCTCCAGACGCCCGGTGAACCCGCCGACGAGCACGGCGATGAGCACGAGGGCGAGCCAGATGAAATTCAGCATGGAGCGCTGTATTTCAAAAACCTCAGCCAATGGCGAGGGCGATGCAGGCAGAGAATGTCGGATTCAAAATTCAGCCCCTCGCTGTTTGCATCCCGCGTCAGGGCGGCTAGTGTTCGCGCCCTTTTCCGAAAACTGCCATGCCGACACCAAGCATCATCGACCCGTCGAGGACGGAGCGCATCGAGTTCAGCAACGACGAAATCGCACGTTACTCGCGCCATCTCATCATGCCCGAGGTGACGCTCGACGGTCAGAAAAAGCTGAAGGCCGCGAGCGTGCTGTGCATCGGCGCGGGCGGGCTCGGCTCGCCGATTTTGCTCTACCTCGCGGCGGCGGGCATCGGGCGCATCGGGATCGTGGACAATGATGTGGTGGATTTTTCCAACCTCCAGCGGCAGGTGCTGCACGGAACGAAGAGCGTGGGCCGCAGCAAGTGCAAGTCGGCGCGC
>JAYWEO010000454.1:0-2476 GCA_043779225.1 Prosthecobacter sp. | reverse complement strand
CAGCCCGCCTACGGCGCGCCGAAGCCCGAGCCGCACGACCCGCCGCTGCTCTTCAATCTCGAAGCCGACCCCGGCGAGTCCTTCGACGTCGCCGCCGAGCACCCGGATGTGATCGCGAAAATCAAAGCCGCGGTGGAAAAACACAAAGCGACGCTGAAGCCGGTGAAAAACCAGCTCATCGAGACCGTCGCGAAGTAGCGCGCCATGAGCTTCCGCAAAGCCCTCCTCTTCCTGCATCTCGTCGGCGGGCTGCTTTCCGCGGTGTTCCTGATTCTCCTCGGCGGCAGCGGCGGGCTGCTGGTGTTTGAGGGTGAGATTGATCACTGGCTGAATCCCCAGCTCACATGGGTGAGCCCGGAAGGCGCGCGCCTTTTGCTCGACGAACTGAGCGACAAGATCGTGCAGCGGCATCCGGGGAGCAAAGTGACCGGGCTGGTTCTGCCTGAGGATGAACGCATCGCGACGCTCATCGGCCTGCGGCCTGCGGGAGCGGGGAAGCCGTTGCGCCTCGCGGTGAATCCGTACACGGGCGCGGAACTCGGCTCGATGGACACGGCGAACACCTTCGCGGCGAAGGTGCACCAGTTCCACACGACCCTGCTGCTCAAGGACAGGGAGAAGGGCAAATTCATCACCGTGACGGCAGCGGTCTTCCTGCTGCTGCTGTCCGTCAGCGGAGTGATCCTGTGGTGGCCGCGCAAGCTTTGGAAGCTCTCTGGCTCGAAGTCGGGCCGGGAAAGAAATTTCCAACTGCACAACGTCGCGGGATTTTACGCGTCCGTCTTCATGCTCGTCTTCGCGGTGACGGGCATCGTGATCCATTGGGACGAGGAGGCGCGCACATTCCTCAACAAGGCGATGCACGAGGAGGAAGCGCAGATTCCGAAAGGCAGCATCGCGTCGAAGGCAACCACGCGCATCGGCCCGGATGCTCTGCTCGCTGCGGCGAACAACGCCGTGCCCGGGGCACGCGCGACATCGATCCAGGGTCTCGGCGCAAATGCACCCGTGCGCATCTCGATGAAATTCCCGGAGGATCGCACGCCCGCAGGACGCACGAATCTCTACCTCGATCCATTCACCGGCGAAATCCTCTCGCAGCAGACTTCGCGCACCGCGCCGCTCGGCACGCGCATCGTGAAGCTCTGGAACCGCGAGGTCCACACCGGCGACATCTTCGGCTGGCCGACGCGTATCCTCGCGTGCATGGCGAGCTTCACGCTCCCGCTGCTCGCCATCACCGGCCCGCTCATCTGGCTCGGCCGCGTGCGGCGCAGGCGGCGGCAGGCGGAGGGAAATTGAACCGCGAAGGAGCGAAGCAACGGAGAAGTTTGGACCGCGGCGAAAGCGACGAGCGCGGAGGAAAAAGAGGGGTGATTTTCACGCGCGCCATGCAGGGACGGCCTTCGCCATCTTCCACATCATCTGATCCATCGCGAGGCCGATGCCCTCGGTGCGGATGTTTGCGAGCGCGGCCCAGCAGAGGCTGCGCGCGGTGCGCACCATGATGGCCGTGGTGCCGGGCAGGCTGCCGTTGTGCCACCAGTTCGGAATCTTGTTCACGATCCAGCCGCAGGCGTAGTGTTCGTACACAGCAGGCGGCGTGATCATCGTCTTGATGGTCTCCGCCCGGAGAATATCCGGCGGGTTTGGAAAACCATCCACATGCATCGCAAATCGGACGAGATCACTCGCAGTCGCAATCCAGCCTCCGTGCGAATCCATGCGCGGAACATTGAGCGCATACTGGTGTGCTCCCGAAAACAGGCCGAACTCATTCGAGTAATAGACGACTTCCGACTTCGCGCGTTCCGGAATCGTGCTGCCGCCGATGCGCATCGTGGTGATGCCGCACTTTGCCAGCACATCCCGCTGCACGGCCTCCGCGTATTTCATTCCGGTCAGCTTCTCCACGAGGCGCCCGAGGATGCAGTAGCCGAAATTGGAATACGCATGCACCGCGCCAGGCTTTTGCGTGAGCGGCTGATTTTGAATCGTCCACTCGATCAGTTCGCGGTGATTCATCGCCGGGTGCAGGAACATCGGGTCCGCGGTCTTGTTCGCCCACCCGCCGCAGGTATGCGTGAGCAGATGCGCGACGGTGATTTGCTGCACATCCTCCGGCACACTCTTTCCGAAATCGAAGCCGAGCCTCCCCTTTTCGCCGAAGACCAGATCATCCAGCCGCAGCAGGCCTCGCTCGATGAGCGCAAAAATCGCCACGGCGGTGATCGGCTTGCTCACGCTCGCGATGCGGAAAAGATGCGCGGGTGTGACGGGCTCCTTTGTCCCCATGTCGGCGATGCCGAAGCCCTGCTGAAGCACGAACTTTCCGTCCCTCGCAAACGCCACTGACATGCCGGGAACCTTGAACCGCTCCATGAATTCACGCGCGATGGCGTCGATCGCTTCCTGCTCATCCTGCGGAAGTGCGGGGCCGTGCTCCGGCGATGCCGCGCGATTTTCCTGCATCGCG
>JAYWEO010000453.1:0-32995 GCA_043779225.1 Prosthecobacter sp. | reverse complement strand
TGCGATCGCGAAGGCGCTGGCGTGATCGCGTCGTGCTGCGTGCAACGCAGGCCGCGAGCATGCGCCGGCGCGCGGCGGCAGAACGCGAGTCCGCGGAATTTTTGACTCGCAGCCTGCGCGGGTTTCTCCCATTGACGCCGCGCTTCGGCGAACGCGCTGTGCCCGATGGCAGCCGCGCGCCGCGTCCGCATGCTTTTCAGTTCACACGTTTTCCTGTTTCTCTTTCTGCCGCTCACGCTCGGCGCGTTCTGCCTGCTTGCGCGCTTCTTCGGGCCGAAGCCGGCGAAGGCGTCGCTCACCCTCGCGTCGCTCGTTTTCTACGGCTGGTGGAATCCGATCTACACGCTGCTCATCGGCGCCTCGATGCTGGTGAATTTCTCGCTCGGCCGGCGCATCGGCGCGGAGGTGAAGGCGGGGCGCTCCGGCTCCGCGCATGCGGGGCTTGTGGCTGCCGTCACCGCGAACCTGCTCCTGCTCGGCTATTTCAAATACGCCAATTTTTTCGTGCACAATGTGAACGCCGCCTTCGGCACGCATTGGGACATCGGGCAGATCGTGCTGCCGCTCGGCATCTCCTTTTTCACGTTCACGCAGATCGCGTATCTCGTGGATGTGCGCCGCGGCGTGGTGTGCGAATACGACCTCGGCGACTTCCTGCTCTTCATCACGTTTTTTCCGCACCTGATCGCCGGGCCGATCATCCATCACCGGGAAATGATGCCGCAGTTCCGCGAACCGAAGACGTACCGGTTCGACTGGAACAATCTCGCCGTCGGATTCGCGATATTTGCCGTCGGGCTTTTCAAAAAGACGGTCATCGCGGATCGCGTGAGCGAGCACGCCGCGCAGGTCTTCGGCGCGACCGCGCTCGCCGGGCCGATGGATCTGCGCGATGCGTGGGCCGGCGCGCTTTTCTACACGTTCCAGCTCTACTTTGATTTCTCCGGCTACTCGGACATGGCGATTGGTCTGGCGCGCATGTTTGGCATCGTGCTGCCGTTGAATTTCAACTCGCCCTACAAGGCCGCGAACGTGGCCGAATTCTGGCATCGCTGGCACATGACGCTCTCGCGATTCCTGCGCGACTACCTCTACATCCCGCTCGGCGGAAACCGGCACGGCGAAACCCGGCGCCACGTGAACCTCGTGCTCACGATGCTCATCGGCGGCTTCTGGCACGGTGCGGCGTGGACGTTTGCGCTCTGGGGACTTTTCCACGGGGTGTGCCTCTCAGTGCATCACCTCTGGCATGCGTTCTGGAAAAAGCGCGCACGTCCTGCACTGCTGCCGCCGTGGCTCACGTCGTGGACGGCGCGGGCGTTCACGTTTGTGCTGATCGTGATCGGCTGGGTGCTTTTCCGTGCGACGGATCTGCGTGCTGCAGGGCATCTGCTTGCGACGATGTCCGGGTTCGGCGCGGCGCCTTTGGCGGGCGCGCAATTGCTGTTGAAGGCGAGCGCGTGGCCGTGGATTGCCTGCCTTCTCGCCTATGTGTGGCTGCTGCCGAATACCGCAGAGATTTTCTGCCGGCATCAGCCTTATCCCGAATCCGTGAAGGCGGAGGCTGCGGAGGAGGGGCGCTGGTTTCACTGGCACATGGGCACAGTGCGCGCGGGCCTGTGCGGACTTCTGCTCGGCGTCGCCATTCTCTCGATCTCGAAGTCCGGCGAGTTCCTTTACTACAACTTCTGATGAAGTCTCCGGCGCGACGTTTCACATTGGTCATGCTCGCGACGTGCCTCGTGTCCGTGCTCGGGCTCGCGCTGATGAACTACCTCGTCGATCCATCCGATCGCTTCGGGAACAACCGGCTTGGTGTGTATATCATGGCCGAGCGTGAGGTGAAGGCCGACTGGGTGAAGACTTATCCGCACGACGCGCTATACATCGGCAACAGCCGCATGCAGGTCATCCAGGCCTCGGACGTGAAGGGCCTCCGCTTTTTCAACGCCGCATTTGCCGCCGCAAATCCTGAGCAGATGTATTGGTTCCTCCACCACTTTGCGCACGGGCAGAAACTCGTCGTGCTCGGCATGGATCTCGGGGTGAATGATCCTGGCGCATTGGAAGGCGACATCTTCGGAGCCAGGAGCTGGTCGGCGACCGCTGAGCACCTGTTGAACCTGCAGACGGTGCAGTTCTCGTTCAAGACGATCTTCTCCTGCAGGAGGCGGACGCCGAGGCGTTTCCTCCCGGACGGCTCGACCACGGAGGTGGAACGGGGCAATGGCAGGAGGCGTGATGATCCGGCTGCTGGAAAAGTGCGCCTCGAGGAATACAAGAAACAGGCTGCGTACGCCGTCCTGCAGTCACCGCACAGGCTGTCATTCCTCCACAAGATCGCGGAGACTCTCCGCGAGCGGAATATCCGCTGTGTGCTGGTGGTGCCGCCGATTCACGAGGAGGCCGTGCGGCACATCGAGGCGCTGCACTTGCAGCAGGAATGCAAGGCGTGGGTGGATGACGTGCGCGCGATTTTTCCGGACTTGCTGGACCTGTCATCCAGCCCGTATGGAGTGGCCAGGGGGTTCTTCGCCAGAGATCCGCTTCACTACAAGGCGGAGGTGGGAATCCGGTTCATGAATGAGGAAGTCGTGCCGTTTGCGATGAAGGTCATCGGCGCGCAGCGGAAGTGACGCGCATCAGATGCCGCCCGTCTGCGCGAGGCCTGCGATCGTCTCTTCGCAGGTGCGCCATTCCGCTGCCGTCAGGTGTCGCACTGCGCCGCCGTCGAAGTAGAGATTGATTCGGCGGATCACCTCTTCCGCGGTGATGAGGTGGAGACAGCGCGGGAGAAAATCCCCCGCATTCCGTTCCGGGGCATCCGCCGCGGCGTGCGCGGGAACTGGTTCCTTCGGCCTGCGCACGTAGCTGAGCGCGGGATCGCGCAGATGCACCACGTTCGTGCAGAGCCTGTCCGGGTCGTCCTTTTGGTCGCCGTCGCCGAGCGGGACGGTGCGTGATTTCCAGCAGCCGCCGTGATCGCAGCAGGGGAGCGCGCCATTCGTGTGGAGGAATTGGTGATGCGGATACGCCTCCCATTGCGCGGGCTCGCGTCCGCCGGCGATGACCACGCACGGGCGGCTCTTCGGCATCCTGTCGTGCACCGGGACGGCGGCGGCGAGGTGCATGAGCAGTGTCACCGGGCACAGCACACCCTGCGCGTGATGCACGAGGCGCACGAGCTGCCGCAGGCTCGTCTTGCCGCGCAGATCGAGCACGCCGTCCAGGGGCGCGTGGTGGTGCGCCTTTTCGCCGACCTGCACAAAGAGGATGCGCCCGCGAAAGTGATCCACCACGGACTGATAGCGCGCGGGCTCCCACCACTTCGCGGTGAAGTCGAATTTCCCTCCCGCATTCACGATCCAGAATGGCACCGGCTCGCGTGTGATTTCCTGCACCTGCGAAATCCATTTCCGTTCGCCCGGCGCGAGGTGGATGTCGCCCTTGAAATCCGTCGGCGTGATTTGCACGCCGAGAGTCTCCGCGAGGAATTGCGTGAAGCCGTGGATGAAGTGCCACGGGCCGCCGTTGCTGCGATGGATGAGCGGATACCTGCACTCGATGCGCGTGGCCTCCGGGTCGTCGTCGCGCAGCGGCGTGAGGTGCGGATTGTTCTCCCAAAGTGCCGCACAGCTCGTGCGCACATCGGTCGCGAATTTCTCCGGATGACTCCGGTGCAGATCGCGCACCGCAGCGGTGAGCATCACGATGTCGCCGGGCGACTGCCTGTTGGTGAGGATGAGTTTTTTCATTGGCGCGGCATCGCGAGGCTACACCCTGCCGAGGATCGTCTGGTAGCCCGACCACAGCACGCGCCAGCCTTGCTCCAGCAGCCACGGCACCGCCAGCCGTCCCTCGCCGTGAAACTCGCGCGCCCGGTACACCGTGTCATCAAATGCAATCAGCCCCCGCGCGCCGAGCAGCGCCACCGCTGCCTCGGCCTCCGCCAGCCCGTGCTCCACCGGCTCCGCGCGCTCCGTGAGATACCGCACCGAGTCACTTTCCACCACGGACACCATAGCGCGGACTTTTTATACAGTCTCTTAAAGGGACATTTTTTGTATTCCGCAACCCGGTGCTGAAGAACTGATCTATTCTCAGACAGCCGCAAAACCCTCTGGCCACCTGCCGTGCGGGTGGATTCAGCTCACGGAAATCATTCTCCACTGGCGATGCTTCCCAGCGAAGCCGAGCACCGCGCGAGCTTCACCTCCAGATCGCGCACGGCTGCGAGCGATGGCTCCATGGTCTTTTTCTGCGCCTCGGAAAATGCCTCCATCGGCTGGAAGACCTGCTCCAGCTCCACGTAAAATCTCTTTACCGCGTGCCGCAGGTGATCCTCGACCGCCTGCACCATGGCCTCGCGCTTTTCGTTCATCTGCCGCCGGTATTCGCCGATGATCTTCCGGCGCTTCGCGAGCGCCACCATCGTGCCCGTGAGCGCCCCGAGTCCCGCGATGGTCCCGGTGATGTCGAGGATCGTCAGCTTCGTGAGCGCCGCCGCCACGACCGCGCCAATGCCGCCCGCGGCGAACACCCCCGCGGGCACTCGCAGCCAGCTCGCCGTATCCGCGAAGATACGCTGCATCTGCCGCTGAAATTCCGCGCCCTGCGTGCGCTCGATGAGCGTGAGATCGATCCGATCCAGCAGTTCCTTCCGCTGCCGCGCAAAGTCGGGCAGCAGCGGCAGCTCGCGCTTGTCGAACGAGCGCTGCATGAGTTCGTGAACCTGTTTCCACACGCTCTTCAGGTCGGCCTCGATCAGCTCCAGCGATTCGCGGACGATCTTGCCGAGCGTCTCGCGCTGCCGGTTTTCGAGTTCGGACTGGAAGAAATTTTCCCAGCCTCCTTTTCCGAAGACGAGCTTCACCGTCCCAAAAAATGTCAGCTTTTCGCGCAGCAGTTCCTCGCCGCGCATCTGCGTGCGCTCGGATGCCTGCGCGACGGTCCACAGCACACCGCCCACCTGCCGGAAACTCTGCTCCTTGCGTTCCTCGAGCACCGCGCGCAGTTCGCGCAGCTTGGCGAGATCGCCATCCACCACATTCGCGGCAGAAGTCACCTGCCTGCTGAAATCCGAAAAGATCACCTGCGCGCTGCGGCAGACGCTGCCTAGTTTTTCCGCGAGCGCAGTCCCGCCCGTCACGCTCGACGCGATGTGGCGTTCGAGTGCATCGAAGCCGCTGCCCTGCAGCATCCGCGCACGTGTCCCGGGATCTTCCACGTGCTTTGCCTCCCACGCCTGTTTCGCCGAGACGGCGAAAATCGGGCAGCTCTCGCCGACCTTTTGCAGCATCGTCTGCCGCATGTGCGTGAGCACGGCTTCCACTTCTTCCGGCGAACGCAGATCGCGCTGCTGCAGAACGAAGACGACCTTCTTCAGCCACTTGCGGTGCAGGTGCTGGAGAAACTGCCACGCAGTCGCACCCCATGGATTCGTCGTGGAAAAAACGCACAGGCACAAGTCCGCAAGCGGCAGGAACTGGCGTGTGATCTCCTCGTGCTCCGGCACGATCGTGTTCGTGCCGGACGTGTCCACGATGTTGAAATCGCGCAAGATCGGCGACGTGCGGTAGCACTCGGTGAGCTGTGGCGACACATGCACGTCGCGCTCCTCCTCCGCGTGCTTGAAGACGTAGATTTTGTCCGTCACCGGCAGCACATCCACCTTGCAGAATTCGCGACCGAAGAGCGCGTTCAGCAGCGAGGATTTCCCCGCCTTCACCTCGCCCACCACGACAAAAAGGAACGGCTCGCGCAGGCTGGTGCCCAGCTCGTTCAGCGTGCGGACGGTCTCATGCGGCGCACGCAGATCGTGCGCGAGGGTGCTCAGCGAAAAGAGCGCGGTGCCGAGATCCGCGCGGGTCTGAAAGAAGGATTCGCCGAGCATTTTGCTACTGCCCCGCCGCGCCGCCACCGGCAGCCGCCGGTGCCGCCTTCGCAGGCTGGGGCTGCTTTTTCAAATCACCGATGTCCGTGACCGCATTTGCCGCGTCCTTCGCAGTCGCAGACTTCACCGCCGGTGCTTTCTTCTGCGCTACGGGCTCGTGGTGCATCTTCATCAGCTCGGTCACGGTCACAAATTTGAATCCCTTCGCGGTCAGCGCATCAAGTGTCGCTGGCATGGCGTCCACGGTCGTCTTGTGGATGTCGTGGCAGAGGATGATGGATCCCTTTTTCGTCTCCGCCATGATGATGCCCTCGGTCTTCGCCGGGGTACGGTGCTTCCAGTCGAGGCTGTCCACATCCCAGAGGATGACCTTGTAATTCCACACCGCATTCGCCCACGCGCGCTGATTGGTGGTGAAACCGCCATACGGCGGGCGCATCAGCGTCGGCGTCACGCCGGTGGTCTGCCTGATGACGTTGTGCGCGCGGTCGAGCTGCTCCCTCACACCTGCCTCGTTCATCTTCGTCAGCAGCGGATGGCTCCACGAATGATTCGCGATCTCATGGCCTTCCTCGACGATCTGCTTTGCGACCTCGGGACTCTGCGCGACGCATTGGCCGAGGCAGAAGAAGGTCGCCTTGATGCCGCGATCCTTCAGCATTTTCAAAAGGCGCGGCGTCTGCGTCGGATTCGGACCGTCATCAAAAGTGATCGCGATGTATGGACCCTCGACGTGGCATTCCGTGAAAGTGATCCGCGACACGCCCTTCGGCGATTCTGGCGAAGGCGTGACCGGCTGGCCGGATATGGCCGCAGGTTCGTTGGCGGCGGGCTGTTCTGCAGCACACGCAGGGAGGCTGCACACGATGAGCGAGAATAGGAAGGAGCGGAGCATCGGTATCTCTCAGCAAACGTGACTGCGCATGATTCCGCAAGCCCGCAACTTCACACGCTGAAACTCAGCCGGACCTTCACGTCGTCGAACTCATCGCGCCCGGTGAAATCCAACCGCACGCCATCACCCGCATCGCGCACCGTCACCCATCCGAAGCAGCCCTCGCCCGGTTCCGCGAGGTGGACACCTTGGCTGTACGGCCCGCCCTTTTCACTCGCAAGCTGGTGCAATGGCGAGCCGTGCAGCACCGGAATGCGCAGCCCGCGCGCATCGGAGTAATCGCTGTTCGCCCCGTCGTCCGCGGCAAGCATGGGCGCACCGCCGCAGAGGATGACGAGATTCCGGACGCCGTTTTCCGCGATCAGATTTGCGATCTCGCGGCGCTCATCCGCGTAGCCCGCCCACCCGTCGCCGCCATTCTCCGCGCCGATCCACGGCACGCTGCTCGCCCAGAAGACCACCGCATGCGTGCGTGAAGATTCGACCAGCTCGCGCTTGAACCACTCCTTCTGCGCCGCCCCGAGCATCGTCTTCGCAGCGCCTCCGCGCGCATTATTCGGCGAACGCTCGCTGCGCAGGTCCGTCATGATGAACCGCGCACGGCCGATGCTGAACGCCTGGTAAATCGCAGCATTCCCCTCGCCCGCGGGCAGCGCGTAGTGCGGCGCGTACTCGCGGTACACGTGCCGCGCCGCCGCCTTGGATGGGGTGCGGAGATCAGCGTCATTCGGGCCAAAGTCGTGATCGTCCCAGATGTAGGCCAGCGGCACCGAGCGATAGAGCGCGCCCTGCGTGACTGAGGCCAGCACCGTGTCCCAAGCCGCACGGAAATGCTGCCGGTCATCGCGCGAGATGTTTGCGTAGTGCATGTCGCCGAGATGCAGGAAGAACGCAGGGTCGCGCTTCCGGATCGTCTCGAAGACCGGATGCTCCGAGCCCGTCTGCGCGCACGACCCGAATGCGAATGAAAACGAAGCCGCATTCCCCGGCGTCGGAAAAGTGCGCAGCGTCGCGGGCGGATAGCTCACCGGTTTGCCATCCACTTCCAGCGTGCATGTGTGGCGAGTCAGCGCCGCAAGCCCGTGCAGTCGGAAGGTGCGCACCGTTCCATGTTTTTCGGCGAGCGGTTCCGGCGAAAATCGGATCGGCTCCCCGCCCGGCGCGCGAACGAGCAGTTGCGCCGCGGACTCCGGCGGGAGCTTCACTTTCACCACACCACCCTCGTGCGTCGCAGCGCCGAGCCACATCGTCGGGATGCCCTCCGGCTTGGCCGGCATCCGCGGCTCTTCCTGCGCGATGGCACGCAGCGCGGTCGCGCCCATTCCCGCCACCGTCATCTGTGCAAATTCGCGGCGTGAGATCCGTTTCATTTTTTTGCCGCCTCCCCGTCTTTTGCTCCGATGCAAATCAGATGCTTCGCGCCGCGCACGATCATCCTGCCCTTTGCGAACGCAGGGCTAGCGAAGACCTTTTCGCCGAGCGCCGAATGTGAGATCTCCTGAAACTCGCGCGCCGCGCCGAGCACCACGAGCGTGCCCTTCATCGTGATCATCACGAGCTTGTCGCCGACGAGGCTGGGCGAGGCTTTGCAGTCCTCCTCGAAATCATGCTCCCATTGTTTCTTCCCGATCTTCGCGTCGTAGCACGTGAGCATGCCGCTGGAGGTGATGAGGAAAATCAGCTCGCCGTTGCTCACCGGACTCGTGATGTCCGGGATGCCATCCTCGGCCATCCAGCCGACGTGTGTTTTCGTGACGTCGCCCGAGCCGTCGGGGCGGATGGGTTGCAGCTTGTTCGACGGGCTCACGATGAAGACCGAGCCGCCCGCGAAAATCGGCGACGGTGTGATTTCGCCATCGAGCACATCCGCGCGCCAAAGCTCCGCGCCGTCCTGCGGCGAATAGGCAATGACCATCGGCAGCGCGAGCGTGACGAGCTGCGGCTTGCCCGAGGCATCGCACACGATCGGCGTCGCCCATGAGGCACCGACAGCGCGCGCGTTTTCCCACACGACGGCACCCGTCGCGCCGTCGAATGCCGTGAGCTTGCTGAGCCTGTCCTCCGTCTCGCCCTGATCGAGCTGCACGATCACGCGATCCTGCCACGTGAGCAGCGAACTCGCGTGGCCATATTGGTTTTTTGAAATGGCGAGATGCTTCGACCACGCCGCGCTGCCGTCGAAATTGAACGCCGCAAAATCGCCATTCGCAAAGATCGCATACACGCGCCGCCCGTCCGTCGCCACGCTCGGTGCCGCGATGCCGCTCTGATCCGGCACCTCCACCTTGTCATCGCCACCCTCCGCCTTCGGCACGGCGGACTGCCACAGCATTTTTCCCGATGCCACATCGAAGCACATCACCACGCGCTTTTCCTCATCGCCGCCGGAGAGGAACACGCGATCGCCCCACACCACCGGCGAATTGAATCCCGCCGCGGGCACCTCCGTGCTCCATGCGATGTTCGCGCCGGTCTGCACATCGCACGTCAGCGGCACGTTGCCATTCGCAGAGACACCGCCGCCATCCGGCCCGCGGAAGCGCGGCCAGTTTGCGCGGTATTCCTCCGCCGATGGCAGATCCGCGGCGGGCGCAGGGCGCGAGACGATGAGCACGGAAAATAGAACGGCGAAGCCGACTGCACGGAATGTGTTCATGGGCGGGTTCAGAAATTTTTGGGAATTGGCGCTACAATCGTTCAGCCAGCGGAGTTGTTCACGGCGCAGCGAATCAGAATTCCCACCATGAACAACCCAGCCTCCCTGTCTCTCGCAATGTCATTTTTTCTCGCCGCGGCGGCGCACGCGGGCGACTGGCCTTCCTGGGGTGGCGCGGACCCGGGGCGCAACATGATCTCGCTGGAGAAAAATCTGCCGGACACTTTCAGGCCGGGGGAAAAATCCACGACGGGCGAAGGGATGCTGCCGGGCACGACGGAAAATGTGCGCTGGGTCGCGAAGCTCGGGAATCTGATCTGCGGCAACCCGACGGTCTCCGGTGGCCGCGTGTTCGTCGGCACCGATGACGCGATGCTGCAGGGTGACGCGCGGCTGAAGCGCACGAAAGGCGGCATGGTGTGGTGCCTTGATGAGAAGACGGGGCAGACGCTTTGGAAACTGCCGGTGCCAGTCCGATCGAAGGACCGACTGCCGAAGGACGCGCACTACGGTCAGCAAAATCTCGGCGTGTGCTCCGCGCCCGCCGTGTCGGGCAATCGCGTGTATGTGATGACGAGCGCGTGCGAAATTTTGTGCCTCGATGTGAAGGGCCAGGCGGACGGCAACGACGGGGCGTTCAAGGACGAGGCGAGATACATCGCGGGCGACAAGAACCCGCCGGTCGAAATCCAGAAGACCGACGGCGACATCATCTGGAAATACGATCTCATCACGGAACTCGGCGTCTGTCCGCACGACGTCGCGGCGAACTCCGTGCTCATTGACGGCGACATCCTTTACGTCACCTCCGCGAACGGCGTGAACCACGAGCACACGTTCTGCCTGCGGCCCGACGCGCCGAGCTTCATCGCGCTCGACGCACGCACCGGCAAACTGCTCGCGACGGACGCCGAGGATCTCGGCCACACGATGTGGCATTGCCTGTGGTCGCCGCCGACCATCGGCGTGGTGAACGGGAAAAAGCTCGTGTTCTTCGGCGGCGCGGACGGCATCTGCTATGCATTCGAGGCGCTCACGAGCGTGCCCGAGCAGCCGGTGCATTTTCAAAAAGTGTGGAGCTTTGACTGCGACCCGCCGAACTACCGCGACCCTCTCGGCGACGGCAAACCGTTCAACTACTACCTCGGCGACAGGCGGAAAAAATACACGACCAACCAGAACGACGGACGGTTCCTCGGGCCGAGCGAAATCATCGCGTCGCCTGTGTTTCACGAGGGCCGCGTCTATTGCACCATCGGCCAGGACCCGATGCACGGGCGCGGGCGCGGCATCCTGAACTGCATCGACGCGAGCAAGACTGGCGACATCACGCACAGCGGCAAAGTGTGGAGCTACGACGGCATCGAGCGCACAATCGGCGGCGTGGCCATCAGCGACGGCCTGCTCTACGCGAGCGATCTCGCAGGCAAGGTGCATTGCCTCGATGTGAAGACGGGCAAGCTGCTCTGGATGCACGAGACCGGCGCGGAGACATGGAGCACGCCGCTCGTCGCCGACGGGAAAGTATTCGTCTGCACGAAGAAGAGCCTCGTCACCTTCGCCGAAGGCCGGGAGAAAAAAGTGCTCTCGGAAGTCACCCTCGGCTCCAGCGCGTATGCGACGCCGATCGTCGCGAATGGCACGCTCTTCGTCTGCTCGCAGAGCTACCTCTGGGCCGTGCAGAAGGGTGCGAGACCGACGAGAGTGACCGCGGTTTCCGGCAGTCAGCGCTGACTAACCTGGGCATCCCTTCCGGCCTCCTGATCGGGCGGTGTCTTTGGCTTGCCGCAAACGGGCTGCGGGATAACGTGACGGCATGCTGAAACTACTGACGCTGATTTTCGCCCTGCTCTCCACCGCATGCCTCGCGCAGGATGCGCCGGATGTGAAGGCGCTGGAGAAGAAGGCGGAGGCGGGCGATGCAGGGGCGCAGATCGCGCTCGGGCTGGCGTATGACCAGGGCAAAGGTGTGACACAGGACCGGCGGAAGGCGGCGGAGTGGTTTGCAAAGGCGGCGGCGCAGGGTTCGGCGGAGGCGCAGTTCAACCTGGGGACGATGTATGACTACGGGGTGGGCGTGAAGAAGGATCTGGCGAAAGCGGTGGAGCTTTTTGGAAAGGCGGCGGAACAGGGGATGGCGGATGCGCAGTTCAATCTCGCGAACATGTATGAGCAGGGCCGCGGGACGGAGCAGGACCTCGGCAAGGCGATCACGTGGTATGACAAGGCGGGCGTGCAGGGAATGACCAGGGCGCAGTACAATCTGGGCCTCCTGTACGCGAAGGGCGCGAAGGAGCAGGGACTGGCGCCAAACTCGGTGAAAGCCTACGCATGGCTGTCGCTCGCTGCTGCTGATGGAGATCCGGCTGCGAAAAAATTGCGTGACTTGATCGAGAGCAGGTCGAACGCGGAGCAGAAGGCGATTTTGAAAAAAGTGGCGGCGGAATTGGCGGCGAAGATCAAGAAGTGACTGGCGTTTCGCGTTTCGCGTTCTGGCTTCGATTTTGCATCCAGCGTTTCTGGATGGATTGCGAATGCGAAATCCCAGACCGCGCGCCGGGTGCCGCGTCTATCCTGCGCCGAGCCGCTGATCTTTTTTACTTGCGGGATGCTCGTGCTTTTTCCCGTGGATGAAAGTTGCGACCCACTCGGCGAGGCGCTGGCCGAGGAGGCGGCAGGCGGCGGCATCGTCGTCGCTGCGCGGTTCCTTGGCGACGACTGCGCCGTAGTGCGCGGTGCGGAGCTTCGTGGCGTAGTCGGTGACGCCGAAGACGAGGAAGCCGAAGTTCATGAGCACCGTGAGGATGGACTGGCAGGCGAGTTCCATGCCGCCGCCCCATGCACCGGCGGAGGAAAAGGCGCAGGCGATTTTGCCATCCACTTCCATCCAGTGTGGCATCATCGCCTCGTCCCAGAAGCGTTTCATTTTCCACGAGAGGATGCCCATGTTCGTGGGGCTGCCGACGGCGAGGCCATCGCACCAGAGGATGTCGTCGGGCGTTGCATCATCCACAGATCGCAGGCGCACCTCGGTATCCGCGATGCGCTGCGCGCCCTCGGCGACGAATGCGGCCATCTTGGCGACGTTGCCGGATTTTGAATCGAAGAGGACGAGGATGCGGTTCATGTTCAGTGCTGCGGCGGCGGGAGCATCACGATGCCGTAGCGCGGCGCGATGGAGAGGAGCTTCTCGATTTCGCCGGGCGAAGGCGGCATGGGCGGCGCATCCGCGGAAGGAAGCTCGGTGGCGAATTCGGCCATGAATTTCTCAAAGCCGGCCGGCACGCACATGATGAGCATGCGCGCGGGCTGCGAGGTGTTGTTCCTGAACGCGTGCGGCGTGCCGCGCGGAATCTGCACGAAGGCGCCCGGTGTGCCCGTGACCGCGCGGCCGTCCACGGTGAATGTGATTTCGCCCTCGGTGACATAGAATGTCTCCTCCTCACGCGTGTGGTAATGCGGAGGCGGACCGCCGCCGGGCGGGATGGTGGCATCTGCGAGGCAGTATGCGCCGCCGGTCTGTTCGCCGGTGGCGAGGATCACGTATTTGTCGCCGACGGCGGAGAAGACCTTCGAGGTGCCCGGTGACGAGTGGATGAATTGCGCAGGCGTGCTCATTCCGCTGAGGAGAACAGGTGCGCGGGCGGCGTGCAATCTCCCGCCATCAAACTGACGGCTTAAGGCGGACGGTGATAAACGGTTATTCACGGCACTCCCGCTTGCACGGGGACAAACGCGGGATACGTAAATGCTTTCCGTCATACGAACGTCACGAAAATCGCCGCAATCCCAATGACCGGGCACACCTTCAGAAGCTAAATGACGAATACTCCTGAACATTCGAGCGCCGCTCCCCGGCCCGCGAGTATGCCATCCCCGCGCATTTCCACGATCCAGAGCCGTCTCCCGGCGCGTCACATTCCGGCGCGTCGGATGTTTCGCAAAGTGCTGATCCTGCTCGCAGGGATCGCCATCGGTGCGCTGTCGATGCGGTTCATCTCCGGCAGGAAGGCCGACGTGGTGGTCGCCTCGGAACTCGGCACACGAGTCCGGCCCGGACCATGGGGCGAGCTTTACACCGTGCCCTTCATCATCGCCGCGCCGGATGAACTGATCCCCGTGCGCGCGCTCGAAGCCGGGGGCACGCACTGGATTTTCAAGAACAGCACCGTCTCGGAAATCTCCAACCTGCTCGAATCCGGCGGAATGCCTTCGGAGCAGCGCTCGGCGCTCCTCGCTCCGGCCGTGGCACTGGTCAAAGGGATCGATCTGGAACTGGTGCCGACGCCGGAGATGGTCGTGGCACTTCCGGCGAAGGCCCGCGAGGCGCTCTACCGCAAGCTCGCGCAATCCCCGGAGAACAACTCCGCATTCTTTTTCATCCATCAGGACACACTGGCCACGCGCTTTGATGACAGTGGCGTCGCCGCGGACACGCTCTCGCTTTTCCACAGGATGTGCTGCAAACACGGCGACTATCTCGTCTTCGGCGGCCTGCCGGCGATGCTCGCCCAGCTCCCGAGCTACGAGGAAAAGGTGCGCTTCATGAAGGCGCTCACGCGCCAGAAGACCATGCTCGTGCGCGTGCGTGTGACGAAGGACTCCGACCTCCGGGCGCTCAGCGAGTATTGGGGCAAAGGCATCTGGGCTCCGAACATCCGCGCGATCCTCGAAGGCGTGGAGCGCGTGCCCGGCGGCACTTTCACGAGCGTCATGGCACTGCTGCCGCCGCTGCCCGCATCGCAGCTCTATTTTTACCCGATCGTGCAGGCGAACGCGGCGAATGGCATCCCGCAAGTGCGCGACTGCCACTGGACTTCGCTGAATTTCTTCCGCGACAGCGCCGACACCAAGCCCGTGAACCCCGCGAACTTCGCGCAGGAACTGTCCGCAAACTACTTCCCGATCGCAGGCGACCCGCAATACGGCGACGTCATCATCCTCACGACTCCATCCGGAGAAGTGCTCCACTCGGCCGTGTTCATCGCGGACGACATTGTCTTCACGAAAAATGGTTCCACCTCGATCTACCCGTGGATGCTTTCCACCATCCCGGATTTGATGAAGCAGTATTCCTTTCACGCATCGGAAGGCCAGCGGCTCAAGGTGAGCTACTTTCGCAGCAAGGGCGCGTAGCTCCAGAAGGCGACGCACGCTGGCGAAGCCGCGGCATCAGCCCTCGCGCTGCACAGGGCAAACCGATCGCAACAGGTGCCCAGTGCGCGACTACTTGCGCGTGTGGACGAAGACCCCGCGCTTGTTGCCGACGACCACGTCGAGCTTGCCGTCGCCATTCACATCGGCGGCCATCACCTGCGTGCCGACGCCGCTGTTGTCGTCAATGATGTGCGGGATGAACTTCGCCTTGCCGCCCTCGCGCTTCAGCTCGAACCAATACACGACGTGCGGTGCATTCGGCTCGGGGTCGCCCGCCGGGCCATGCGCCCAGGTGCGCTTGCCGGTGACGATGTCCTTGATGCCATCGCCATTCATGTCCACGAGATCGATCGCGTGGATCTGTGAAAAGAGGATCCCTGTCTCGCCCTCGCCGGGCTGCGTGCCGGTGATCATGTGCTTCGTCCAGCCCTGCACACCGCCATCATTCGTCTGCTCGAACCACGCGAGGCCGTAGCCGTGCGCGGCGAGGCTGGTGATCACGTCGGGTTTGCCGTCGCCATTCACGTCATAGACATACATCTGCGCGCCGCCGCCGCCGAATTGCGCCTCGTGGAAAGTCCACGGCGTGGTGCCGTCCCACTTCACGGGCTGCTCCCACCAGCCTTTGCTTTCGAGAATGTCGATGCGGCCGTCGCCATTCACATCGCCATAGCCGATGCCGTGCGTGAACTTCGCATACGCTCCCTTCGGCGACACCGCGTGGAATTTCCACGGCTCACCGGGCTTGCTCCAATCCGCCTCCGCGTAGCCGATGAAGCCGCCGCTCATGCACAGCAGCTCCGGCTTCCCATCTCCTGTGATGTCCGCAAACATCGGGGACTCGTTGTCCGTCGAAGCGAGGATCGTGTGCCGCTGCCAAGGCTCGTCCTTGCCCTTCGGATTCTCGAACCAGAACGTCTCCGCGCCGGGGAAGCCGATGACCACGTAGTCCACCCAGCCGTCGCCATTGATGTCGTATGCATAGCTCACGAAATTGTTCGAGTACGCATTCTTCCCGCTGAGAAATCCCTCGAATCCGGGAATGGTCTCCTCCGTGCCATCGTCCTTCTTGTGAACGAACGTCTTCGGCATCTCGTAAATGGTGTGGCGCTTCGTGAAGTCCGGCCCCTCATACCAGAACGGCCCGCTGAGGATGTCCATCTTGCCGTCCTTGTTCACGTCGCCCACGCATGCGCCCTCGGCCCAGAAATGCGGGGTGAGCTGCTTCTTCGTCCACTCGCCCGTGAGCGCCGGCGGCGGCGTGGAGATGGGCGGAAAATTTTTCGCATCCACGGCGAATGCGGCGGCGGCCACGGCGATGAGGGAGGAAAGGATGAGCGGGGTTTTCATGTGAGGTGGATGAGCGCGCGCAGCGTGATCGCTTAGGTTCCCCGTGCAAGCGCGAAAGCGGTGGCAATGCACTCGGATCGCCTCGGCAGGCGGCGTCCTATTCGTGCCTTTGGAGCATGTTGAAAAAGTCCCGTTGCAAGATCACGCAAAGGCGCAATGACGCAAAGCAACCCATCGCCATACCAGCGCCTTCGCGCCGTTGCGTGACAACCATTTTCAACATGCTCTTAGAAAGTGTCCCGGAAATCGAAAACTCCACTGCTTTGGACATTGAGCGTTGGACGTTGGACGTTCCCATGCCCTGCCAGAAGACGCTCGATGAGAACGTCCAACGCTCAACGTCCAAAGTTTTGCACGACTTTCGGTACACCCTCTAAGGGGACTCTTTGCTTCCCACTTCGATTTTTCCCAGCGATGAATCGCCGGGCTGTTTTCGACCTTTGCTCAGGCGATGCCGTCGAGCTTTGCCAGAATCTCCGCCTTCGGCTGCCGTCCGACGAGCTGACCGACAGGCTGGCCGCCCTTGAAAAACAGGAGCGCGGGAATGGAGTTCACGCGGAATTTTCCGGCGAGCGCGGGGCTCTCGTCCACGTTCACTTTCGCGACGATCGCCTTGCCGACGCGTTCGGTGGCGATCTCATCAATCACTGGCCCGAGCTGGATGCACGGCCCGCACCATGGTGCCCAGAAATCCACGAGCACCGGGAGCGAAGCCTTCGTGACTTCGGCGTCAAAATTGGACTCAGTGAGGTTGATGACGTTTGGGCTGGCCATGATGGAATGGGAAAGTGCGGTGCTACTGCACCCAGGAAGGCAGTGCGGCGGACGTGTAAACCATGTAGGCAAACACGGCTGCGCCAATCGCGCCGAGGAATGCGAGGACGCCAAGGATCAGCGAGAGCGCGTCTGCCTTCGCCGGTGAGGCGGAGATGACCGGGGCGACGCTGGAAGGGCTTGCGGCCTTGCGGATGCCCGATGCGGAGGACGGCTGCTGCTGCACGCTGCTCGCCTGCGGCGGTGCGGACTTCATGAGCGGCTGAGTCTGCTGCATTTTCACGGTGGCCTTCGGCAGCGCAGGTGCGGAGCTCTTCGGCACCTCGGTCGGGAGGCTGATGCGGGCGGTCTCCTTTTTCGGCGACGCGGGCTTGGCGACGATTCCGGATGCTCCGGGCGCGGGCGGCGGCATGACGCCGGACGGCGCGGGTTTCAGCGGGATGGTGGGCTTGCTGACCATAGGTGGCGGTTTCGGTGGAGGAGTGAGGCCGCTCATGGGCTTGGAAAGTGGTGGCGGTGCCGGCGGTGCGGAAGGCCGGGACATCGGCGGCGGAGTCATGACTCCGGAGGCCGGCAGGGAGACCTTCGAGGTTTCCTTTTTCGGCACGTTGCTGCCGGCTTCAGGAATGTTGATCCGCACCGTCTCGCGCTTGGCCACGGGGCTGTCGGTTTTCGGCGGGAGCGTGATGCGGATCGTCTCCTTCTTGTCGGCGTCGTCGTTTGGGTCTGCGGATGAGGTGGGGTTTTCGTCGGCCATGGCGTGTGATGGGAGCTTTTTTTCTATCTCAGCGACGCTCCAGAGTGTCAACAGCTTTGTCGGGATTATGCTCGCGGGATCGCTCTGGGAGCGGGGCTGCGATGTGCTTGGACGCAGTCCGCAGCGGACATCGATCGCGAATTCGCGACCTGGAGTCCCCGTCGCATCAGCGTGCCGGGGAGCGTTCAAAATATGGGATCTTCCCCGATCGAGTTTTCTGTCCCAGTCCGTGACGCGGGTGCTATGAAATGGTGGAACGGGTCGCGCGCAGCATCTCTCCTTCTGGGCGGGGGGGCTGCCGCGGGCCGCGCCGCAAGACAACAAAAACTAACCTCAGCAACTACCTCATGAAACGCATCCTCAGCATCCTCACCATCGCGGCCCTCAGCCTCGCAATCACCGCTCCTGCCCAGGCTGGCAAGGGTGGCAAGAAAAAGAAAGGCGGCGCCGATCTCCTCGCCACCTACGACAAGGACGCCAACGGCAAGATCGACGGCGACGAAGTGACCGCGCTCAAGGCGGACTTCACCGCTGGCAAGCCCGAGGTGAAAGCCCTCGACACCAACAACGACGGCACCCTCTCCGACGAGGAAATCGCCGCGGTGGGTGGCAAGCACAAGAAGAAGAAAAAGAACAAGTAGTCCGGTCGCACGTCGCGCCCCCGATTCGGGCGCAGACTTTCTCAGTGCGCGGGATGCCTCCGGTGTCCCGCGCACTTTGCTTTCCCAGGAGGCGTCCCGATCCGATCCACGGTGAAGAAGGAGCCGCATCTTTGGCATCCGTCCAAGCGCTGGGTATTCACCCTTTGGAATCGTGGAAATGCGAAGGCATGGAATCAGGAATGGGACGCTTTGAAGATTCACCCTTGCGGGTGCAGGACTCGCGGGCTAGTCATGCGGCGGCATGCGGGTGACCAGCCCGCGCCATTTTCCCCGAACCTCCGACGCCCGATGACCGGTTTCCTGCTCCTGCTGCTGATGTCGCTTCAGCGCGCCGTGTCTCCGGTGGCAAAGTTCGCTGCATCCGTGCCGGGTCGGGTTTGGGAAACTGTCGCTGTCTGTCTCGCCGCATGCGCACGCCGTCACGTCGGCGTCCGACTTTCCCCCGGGGAAACGGACGCCGGCTTTTGCAACGCAACACCAAATCCATACGCAACGAATGAACACCAACGACTCACGGCCACGCGGCCGCCGCCCCAATAGTGGTGGCGGTGGCGGACGCCGCCGCCCTCAATATCGCGAAGAAAGCCGCGACTCCCGCGACCGGAATGCCCGTCGCGATTCCCACAAAGAAGCACCGAAGAAAGTCTCCCTCTGGCAGAAGTTCCTCGGACTTTTCTCCCGCAAGCCGGCGAAGGCTGCCTCGCCCACCCGTCCCGAACAGGCCCGCCCGCAGTCTGACAGCCGTCCACAGCAGGACGATCGCCGCCGCTCCGCACCACCGGAAAAAGTCGAGGTGACCTCGCCGCGCCTCTACGTCGGCAACCTGAGCTACGATGCCGCGGAGAGCGATCTGATGAACCTCTTCAACGGGGTCGGCCAGGTGCAGAACGCGGAAATCGTGACGCACCGCGAGACCTATCGCTCGAAGGGATTCGGCTTCGTGACCATGCTCACCGTGGACGAGGCCGTCCGCGCCGTGGCGACGCTGCACGACAAGGACTTCATGGGCCGCCGCCTCGTGGTCACCGGCTCGCGGTCCGACGGCGTGCGCGAACCGCGCGTGTAAGGCGACACTGCCGCCGCATTTCAACGGGAGCCCTGCCACGTGCGGGGCTCCCGTTTTTGTTTTCCGCCGAAGCGGTAAAAATGAACGCTGCTCCGTGGTTGAACTGCCGCGCATTTCCCGCGACAGGAAGATGGTGTCCGACGAAACCAGCCGCGCTCCATTTTTCCTGCTCGGCCCGACTGCCGTCGGAAAAAGCGCGCTCGCCGTCGAGTTCGCCGGGCGCATCGGCGGTGAGATCGTCGGCGCGGATGCGTTTCAGATTTACGCCGGGCTCGATGTGCTGAGTGCAAAGCCATCGGACGAATTGCGCGCGCGTGTGCCGCATCACCTCGTCGGCGAAGTGCCGCTCACCGCATCCTTCGACGTCGCGCAATGGCTCGCCCGCGCCCGTGCATGCGTCGCGGACATCACTGCGCGCGGTCACGTCCCGATCGTCTGTGGCGGTGCCGGGCTGTACGTCCGCGCATTCACGCACGGCCTCGCGCCGCTGCCCGGTGCGGATGCCGCGCTCCGGGCCTCGCTGGAAAAGGAGCTGCTCGCGGCGCTGGCCGAGCGCCTGCTCTCGCTCGATCCCGCGAGCACTGTGGACATGCGGAATCCCCGCCGCGTCATCCGAGCGCTGGAGGTCTGCATTCTCACGGGCCGTCCGTTTTCCAGCTTTCGCGTGGAATGGTCCGGTGAGGTCGCGCCGCGCGGATTCATCGTCACGCGTCCGCGCGAGGAATTGCACGCCGCGATCGATGCGCGCACCCGCGCGATGTTCGCCGCAGGCGTGATGGACGAAGTTGCCGCCATCGGTGAAACCAGCGTGACCGCCGCGCAGATGCTCGGCCTCGCGGAAATCCGCGAACACATCGCCGGACGCATCACGCGCGAGCAATGCATCGAGGCCATCGCGCTCGCGACGCGCCAGTATGCGAAGCGCCAGCTCACGTGGTTCCGCAGGGAGCGCGCATTCGCGTGGCTCGATCTTTCCGCCGCGCCCGATCCGCTCGGCGAATTGCTGACGGCTTTCGCGCGCTAAAAAACGAATGGCACGCCGAGCTTCGCGAAGCTCGCACGCTGTTCGTTCAGCCACTTGTCGCCTAGCTTCGCGAAGCCTCCGTCCTTGCGAAAAGCCGCGATGAACGCATCCACTTTCGCCTTCAGTTCCGTGTCGCCTTTCTTCATCGCGATGGCCCACGCCTCCTCGCGGAACGGTTTCAGCAGCGCGCGCGTCGTGTCCGGGTTTGCCTGCCAGTTTCGCAGCGTGGACATCTGATCATAGATGAACGCGTCGGCCTTTCCCTGCGTGACTTCCAGCACGCACGCCGTCTCCTTTTCGAGATCGAGCAGCGTGGCTTTTTTCAGATTCGCCTTTGCCCAGAGCTGCCCCGTGGTGCCGCGCACGACGGCGACTTTTTTCCCGTCTGCATCGAGGTCCGCGATCCCGTTCACGTTGCTCTTCGCGCCGGTGAGCAGGCACAGCCCGGTGCGCACATACGGGTCGGAAAATTCCACGCTGCGCCCGCCTTCTTCCGTCGCAGTCATGGATGAAATAATGACGTCGATGCGCCCCGTCTGCAGCGCGACCACGAGCCCGCTGAACGGCATGTTTTCAAACACGACCTCGCGCTTGAGATGCTCGCCGAGCGCGCGTGCGAGGTCCACGCTCACGCCCGCGGGCTCGCCTTTCGTGTCGCGCATTTCAAACGGCGGATAGCTCATGTCCATGCCGACGCACAGAGGCTTCGGGCCGGATTTTTCGCACGCAGAAAAAAGGAGGATCGGCAGCAGGAGGAGGAGCAGTCGGCGAGTCATGTGCTTGGAGGGTAATCAGTGGTCGGTAATCAGAATGTTCCGCGCGATGCTCGATGACTGATGACTGATCACTGGACGGGCGCGAGCGCGTCGCGCAGCTCGAATGCCTTCTTCCAGCCGAGCTTTTCCGAGACCTGCGCGGCGAAGGACCACACGGATTTGTCCGGCGTGTAGATGCGCACGCGGGAACGCTCCACCGCCATCGCCGCGGCCTGCGGGAGGTCGAGGAATTTGAGCACGTTCAGATACGTCGGCCCCGCCTCGTGCGATGCGGGCAGGCGGTGCAGGTCGAGCCGCGTGATTCCTTCCTCGAAGAGCGATGCGTAGAGCGTGTTCCCGGCCATCGTGTGCTGCGATTGCAGCCAGAGCGGAGCCCTGCCGAACGGCGTCTCGCGCAGTGCGGCAATCGCGCGGCGGATGTCCCAGACCTGCATCGAGTCGAGCGTCTGGCCGAGGAGATAAAAGCGGCGCAGCCTTTGCGTCTGCTGCTTCTCCGATCCGGTCCACGCCGCCGGCCCGATGCCCCGCGGGCACACGTAGGCCATCGCCCATTTCGATCCGTCGAACATCTTTTTCTCGTCCGCAAAACCATGTCCGTCGGCCCCCTCGCGTTCGGGCGGTGCGAACAGCTTCGGAAAATTCCCCGCCATCATGTGCCGGAAATCCTGCCATGCGGTCTCGTCGAGGACATTGAGTGAGATGAGCTCGAGTTCCTCGGGCTTCACCTTCGCGTGATGCGCGACGTAGAGCCGCAGTGAGAACGGTGCCTGCGGTGTGAAATCCCACGCGTGAAGCATCACGCCGTCGTGCTCTTCCACGCCCGCATCGTGCAGTTCGAGGCTCTGCTCCGAGGCAGGCCAGCCCGCGAAACATTTTGCGCGCAGCGCAGCCATCCATCCGTCGCGGAGCCGCGCCCATTCGTCTGCATTCGCGGGCACCGCAGGCGTGCGTGCGGCGGGCACGAATTCGGAGTCGATCACCGTGTTCTTCTCGTCCTCGGGCAGCTTGGAAAAGACGCGGAGCTGCTCGGGTTCGAGGCGCTTCGTCGCCCCCTCGTCGAGCACGGCCATCGGGTCCGCATTTTTCAGCCAGCGCTCGAACCAATGGAACGCGCCTTCGTTCAGCGGCTGCACGTCCTTGTGCGGGCCCTCGGCGATTTGCAGCCCGATCTTTGCCTCCGCACCGAGCGCGCGATAGATGCGGCGCGTGCTGTTGTAGATCGAGACGACGCCATCGAGGGGAAAGATGGTGTCCTTGTCCGTGTTCGAGATCAGCAGTGCGCGCGGGGCGATGAGCGCGGCGACCTTGTCGTAATCCCAGCGATACGTGTTCACCATGAACATGCAGTCGCAGTGTCCCTCGACCGCGCCATCCACGACATGATTGTGCAGCGTCGTGATGCCCGCCGTCGGTGCCGCGACTTTCACGCGCTCGTCGAGCGCGGCGATCCACCATGAATACGCGCCGCCGCCGCTGCGTCCCGTCACGCCGAGCCGCTCGGGGTCCACATCGGCGCGCGACACGAGATAGTCGAGCCCGCGGATGCCATTCCAAGCCTCGGCGCCTGCGGGCGTGTAGCCGCGCGAGACCCACCACCAGCGGTTCTTGGCATACGTGCCCTGATGTTCGCCGCGGATTTCCCCGAGCTGCACCGTGTCGATGAGGAGGCACACGTAGCCATGACGCGCGAACCACTCACCGTGGTGCTGGTAGCCGGTCTTGTTGCCGAGCGAGACGCCGTCCTTCATCACATTGCTGTGGCCACACACGTAGAGGATCGCGGGCAGCCTGCCTTCGGACTTTGCCGGGCGGTAAAGATTCGCCGTCACGTACAGTCCGGGCAGCGACTGGTAGTGCATTTTCTCGACGACGAAGCCATCGCCTTTCACCTCGCCGGTCTTCTCAACTTTCAACGGCGTGCGCTCAGGCATCGGGTCGAGCCCGAGCATCTCCGCGAGCTGCCGTTTCATCCCCGTGCGCGTCGTCTCCCACTGCTCCGCCGAAGTCGGCTCGGCGAGCGGACGGCTCTCGATGGCCGCGACTTCGCGTGCGAAATAATCCGCGAGCTGGCGGTTTGCGCGCGGCGCGTTTTGCGGCTCGGCGGCGAATGCGCAGGCGGCGGTGACGAGAAAAGCGAGCGACCGCGAAACACGCGGAATGACGCGGAAGAAAAGTGAGAGGGGTGCAGCCGCTTTCATTCGGGATCCGTCATTTGTCATCCGTCATTCCCCCGGCGGTCATTTTCTCGTGGCGAGATATTCCAGCACATCGCGCAGCTCCGTGCGGCTGAGTTGATCGCGGATGATCTCCGGCATCGGGGAAGGCGCGCTCGTCCGCGTCTTCACTTTCTTCACCGCGACGATGACGGCCTGCGGCTTGCCTGCGCCATCCACGGTCTCGACCTTCAGGCTGTCCTTTGTCTCTTGCAGCAGGCGGCCCACGACGGTCATGCCGTCGGTGAGTTCGAGCACGACGATCTGGAATCCCTCGGCGATCTTCTTGTTTGGAAAGACGATGCTTTCGAGAAGGTAGTCACGATCCTTGCCCGCACCGATCTTCGTGAGGTCGGGACCGACGAGGCTGTCGCCGCCTTCGCACTTATGGCACTTGAAGCACTGCGCGGTCGCATGCTCGCGGAAGATTTTCTTTCCGCGATCAGCATCTCCGCCGGCGATGGAAAGGCGATAGTTGGCGAGCGGGTCGTCCTTCGACAGCGATGCCGTCCACTGCTGCACGCGGGCCTTGAGGCCGGGGCGTTTGCTCGCCGCGTTATAGACATCGAGCTGCACTTCCGGCGCGAGTTTGCCGGCGATGAGATTGTCCATCAGTCCCGCGAGGAGTTTCTCCGCCTCGGGCGTGCGGCTCTCGGCGAGCGCGGCGACCGCGCCCTGCTTTTCCGTCGCCGGTGCATTGGAGGATAGGACGTCGCTGACGGTGGAAAGCGCGGCCACGGGATCGGATGCGACGAGCGCTTTCAACCCCTCGGCGCGCAGCTTCGGGTCGCGGTCGGTGAGCGCCTCTTTCGCCGCCTGTGCAAGATGAGGATCCTTCAGCGAAGCGAGCGTGCGCAGTGCCTCCATGCGTGCGGCCTTGCCAGCCTTGTCATTGGCGACGAGCGCGAGCAGCGCATCGCCGCCGCCGCGCAGGCTGAGCTTTGCCGCGGCCACCGCCGCGCTTTCCTGCACGCTGCCCGGCGCGCCGGAAAGGATCGCCGCGATGGATGGCGTGAGGGCCGCGGTGGCATCTGCACTGCCGCGCTGCGGGAGCGGGCGCCAGAGGTAAAGCAGCCGGTCCTTCGGATTCGGGTTCGCCCACGCGGCAAGTGCGATGAGCGATTCCTTTCGGCCCACCTCATTCGCCGCGCTGTCGGCGGCGAAAGTCGCGAGCGCCTTCGCATTCGCGGGCTGGCCGAGACGGTAGTGCGCGTTCACAGCGCGCAGCAGGATGTTGCGATCCGAGATTTTCTTTTCACCGAGTATCGCTGCGAGCGCGGGCATCGCCTCGGGAATCGGCACATCATGGATCGCGCGCGCTGCCTCCAGCACGACGGACTGATCCGCGTCCTTCAAAAACGCCGCGACCTGCGGGCTCTTCAGCCGTCGCAGCGCGACCACCGCCGCGCCGCGAACCGCCGCGCTCGGGTGAGTCGTGCGCGCAGTGAGCGCCGCCGCATCCGCACAGCCCGTGAGGCCCATGATGCCTGCGTGGCGCAGGATCGGATCCTTGTCCGCATTTTCCGCAAGCATTGCAAAAAGCGGATCGGTCGCGGGCTTGTAGCCAGCCTTGCCGAGCGCGATGCCCGCGTAGAAACGCGCCCGCGGATGCGCGTCCTTGAGCAGTGCGATGAGCTTGTCATACGCGCCCTTGAAGCTGCGATCACCGAGCACCCGTGCCGCCTGCGCGCGGACTTCGCCATCCTTGTCGTCCAGCAAAGCCGCGACCGTCGTGAGCACTTGCGGCTGCTTCTTCGCGAGCTGCCCGAGCCCCCACACGCCGTGGACTCGCGCGAGTGTGGAAGCTCCTGACTTCGTCGCACGCGTGAGCGTGTCCGTGTCCTTTTTCTCCGCGAGCTGGAATTGCGCCGCCTGCCGGATGCGCTGGTCGTCGTGCGCGAGCAGCTTCTCGAGTTCCGCCGCGGGTCGCGCGACCATTCCTTCGGCGAGCAATTTTTTCACCTCAGCCTGCTTCGCCGTGTCGGCGTCGGGTGCGGTGAATTTGAAGATGCGGCCCTTGTCCACGCCGCTCCAGCCCTCGACCCAGTCGAGCACGTAGAGCGCGCCATCGGTGCCGAACTCCACATCCGTCGTCAGCACGCCCTTCAGAAAATCGCGCCGATCCTTCACCTTGAAAAATGCGCCGTCCGGCTCAAGCGCGATCTCATGCACCACGCTCGCGCTCGCGCCGCCGCGGAAGTCGCTGAGATAAAATCGGCCCGCGTATTTTTTCGAGAGGCCGGTGCCGGGATTGATCGTGAGCCCGCTCGGGCCATTGCTGATGTTGGCGATCGGCGGCACGATGTAGCGTGCCTTGCGGCCCTCCTTGTCGTCCCAGAGCAGCTCGCGATTCCACGGGCCGCGGTCGTCGAGATATTGGAAAGTCATCCTCCATCCGCTGTCGCCGCCCTCGACGAGCTGCGCGAAACGCGCCTTGTCGCCGCTGTCCGAATTGTTGTCGCCGGTGAACAGATTTCCGAACTCATCGAACGCCAGTTCCTGCGGATTGCGCACACCGGTCGCGAAAACCTCGAAGTCCGTGCCGTCCGGATTTGCGCGCAAAATCGCGCCGGTCTCCGTGACCTCCGCTTGCTTGCCTTCCTTGTTTTTCACGTTCAGCCCGCGGTCGCCGATGCTCCAGTAGAGCTTCCCGTCCGGCCCGAAGCGCAGCCCGTGCATGTCGTGCCCGCGGAAGGCAAACTTCACGCCGAAGCCCGAGAGCAGCTTCTCTTTCGAGTCGGCTTTCCCGTCACCGTTCGAGTCGGTGAAATGCCAGAGGTTCGGGATGCAAGTCCACCACACCTCGTTGCCGCGTGCTAAAATTCCAGCACCCGTGCCATCGAGCGCATCGCGGAAGCCGTCCGCGAAAATGGTCGCCTTGTCCGCGTGCCCCGTGCCCTTCGTGTCCTCGACGACGACGATGCGCTCCTCGTACGTCTCGAACATCTCCGTGAACTTTTTTGGGTCGGGAAAAAACTTGTGCATCATCGCGAGCCGCTCGTCCGTCGAGCGCGACGCGATGTCGGCATCCAGCCAGTTCATGTGTCCGCGATTGTCCACGATGCCGCCCACGACCGGCTTGCCATCCACATTGCGCCCCTCCTGCCGGTAGCTCTCCGCGATGAACCAGCGCCCGCGCTCGTCCGTCGCAAATGAAACTGGATTCGCGAGCAGCGGCTCATTCGCCCAAAGCTCGACCTTCAGCCCCGTGTCGAACTTCATCGTCTTGATCGCATTCGCCGCGTCCTTCGCGCCGGCCTCTGTCTTTCCATCGCCATGTCCTGCCGGTGCGGCTGCTGGCGCGGCCCCCGGGGCAGTGGGAGGTGCGGAAAGGATCGGGCTCGCGGTTGCGACAAGCACTGCGATGGAGATGGAGAGCGGTCGGTTCATGAGAAAAAGAGGCGCGAACATATAGAGCAAGCCGGTGTGCGCCAGCTTAGACGCTGCGCGGTGACGGGATTGTTAATTCACCGCTATGCGCAGCCTCCGTGATCGCGCGCGGCGCAGAAAATGAAGTGACACCGCGCGGCGCGTCCGTCTTGCTCGCGGCGATGAACGACTGGTTCCGCCTCCAAGACGAATCCGCGATCCCCTCGCCGGCCCTCCTCCTTTTCCGCGATCGCATCGAGCACAACCTGCGGCTGATGATCGAGATCGTCGGTGATCCGGCGCGGCTGCGGCCGCATGTGAAGACTCACAAGCTCGGCCCGCTCGTCGCGCGGCAGATCGAGCTGGGCATCACGAAATTCAAGGCTTCCACGATCGCCGAGGCCGAGATGTGCGCCGCCGCCGGAGCGCCGGATGTGCTGCTCGCTTTCCCGCAGGCCGGGCCAAATGTCGCCCGCCTCTGCGAACTCGCGCGCAAGTTTCCGAAGACGGCAATCAGCGCGGTGGCGGATGATGCCTCGAACATCCGCGCACTGCGCGAGAGTGCGCAGGCCACCGATGTGACGCTCGGCGTTTTCCTCGACCTCGATTGCGGGATGCACCGCACAGGCCTCGCGCCGGGCGAACGTGCGGCCGAACTTTACGCCCTGATCGCCGACTCGCACGGGCTGCGTCCCGCCGGCCTGCACGCGTACGATGGCCACATTCAGGAATCCGCACCCGCCGCGCGCCGCGCGCTTTGCGATGCGGAATTCGCGCCCGTGATCGCGCTGCGGGCAAAGCTCGAAAGCCTCGGCCTGCCCGTGCCCGTGCTCATCGCCGGAGGCACGCCGACCTTTCCGATCCACGCATCGCACCCGGATCGCGAATGCTCGCCGGGCACGACGGTGCTGTGGGACTTCGGCTACGGCGACAAGTTCCCGGACCTCGCATTCCAACACGCCGCCGTGCTGCTCACGCGCGTCGTCAGCAAGCCCGCGCCGGACCGCCTCTGCCTCGACCTCGGCCACAAGGCCGTCGCCGCCGAGATGCCGCATCCGCGCGTGAAAATCCTCGAACTGCCCGAGGCCGTCGCCGTGATGCAAAGCGAGGAGCACCTCGTCATCGAGACACCGCGCGCAGGTGAATTCGCCGTCGGCCACGTGCTGCACGGCATCCCGCGCCACATTTGCCCGACCGTCGCTCTGCACGCCGAGGCGCTCATCATCGAAGGAAGGCGCGTCACAGAAACGTGGCCGATCGCAGCACGTGCGCGGCGGCTGACGGTCTGACGTAGCGTAGCTCTCCAGAGCTGCGTCTTCATTGTTCGCAACCGCGCGCAGCTCTGGAGAGCTAGGCTACAACATTGCGCGTTGCCGACGCACGGCTGCGTGTGTTTGCTCCCGGCCCATGAAGCTCCCCGTTTTCTTCGTGTTCCTCGCCGCACTCGTGTTTCGCGCATCGGCAGAGGATGCTCTCGATGCGCGGCTCATGCGGATGCCGGCGGTTTCGGAAAAGCAGATCGCATTTGTGTATGCGGGCGACATCTGGGTGGCGCCGAAGGAGGGCGGCACGGCGATCCGGCTCAGTTCGCCGGCGGGGGAGGAGATGTTCCCGCGCTTTTCGCCGGATGGGCGGGAGATTGCGTTCACGGCAAATTACGACGGCGGTGAATCCATTTATGTGATGCCGGTGAGCGGCGGTGAGCCGCGGCGGGTGACATATCACGGTGCGGCTGATCGCATGGTTTGCTGGTGGCCGGATGGGAAGAGCATCGTCTTTGCGTCGCGCCGGGAGAGTTTCAGCGATCGCGTGGGGCAGTTTTTCAAGGTGAATGCGCAGGCCGGGCTGCCGGAGAAACTGCCGATCCCGTACGGCGAATTCGGAGCCATCTCGCCGGATGGAAAGACGTTTGCCTACACGATGACGGACACGGATCGCGCGTCGTGGAAACGCTACCGCGGCGGCATGGCGCCGGACGTTTGGCTCTTTCACCTTGATACCGGCGCGGCGGAAAACATCACGCACGACGACGCGAATGATTCGCAGCCGATGTGGGTCACGAATGACCGCGTCTATTTTCTCTCCGACCGCGGCGAGAAGAAGCGCGCGAACCTGTGGTGCTATGAAGTCGCGGCGAAGAAGCTGCGGCAGGTGACGAATTTCACCGGCTACGACGTGCGCTACCCGTCCATCGGGCCGAAGGAGATCGTGTTTGAAAATGGCGGCGGACTCTACCTCCTCGATCTCGCGACGGAGCAGTCGCGGCAGGTGAAGGTGGAAGTCATCACGGACAAGGCGACGCTGCGTCCGCACGTGCAGAACGTCGGCGGGCTCGTGCGCAACGGCACGATTTCGCCGAGCGGCAAGCGCGTGCTGTTCGAGGCGCGCGGCGAGATTTTTTCCGTGCCGGCGGAGAATGGGGTCGTGCGGAATTTCACCGAGTCGCCCGGGGTGGCCGAGCGGTATCCCGCGTGGTCGCCGGATGGGAAATGGATCGCCTATTTCTCCGACCGCAGCGGCGAGTATGAGCTGACGCTGCGCAGCGCGGACGGCAAGGGCGAGGAGCGGCAGCTCACGGAATTCTGCAAGGGCTGGCGCTATTCGCCGCACTGGTCGCCGGACAGCAGGAAGATCGTGTTCATTGATTCCGAGATGCAGATATGGCTGATCGATGTGGAGACGAAGCAGACCACGCCGGTGGACAAGCAGATGTGGCTCTACCACGGGGAACTGGAGAACTTTTCGTTTTCGTGGAGCCCCGACAGCCGCTGGCTCGCCTACGCGGGGGATACGGAGGGGCGCCAGCAGTGCGTGGTGATCTTCGACACGAAGGGGAACCAGAAGCATCAGGTCACGAGCGCATTTTACGACGACGACATGCCGGTCTTCGATCCGAATGGCAGCTACCTCTACTATCGCAGCAAGCGGACCTTCACGCAGCATCGCAGCGACTTTGACAACACTTGGGCCTACGTGAACAGCCATGCGATCATGTGCGTGCCGCTGCGCAAGGACATGCCTTCGCCGCTCGCGCCGAAGAATGACGAGGAGCCGGTGAAAAAAGATCCGCCGAAGGAGGCCCCGAAAGACTCGCCGAAGAGCACCGACCCGGCGAAGAAGCCGGAGGATTCCAAGAAGGGCGAACTGAAGCCCGAGGACCCGCGGCCGATTCCGCAGCCGCCGAACCGCATGACGCCCGTGCAGACCCCGAAGGGTATGATGAACATGATGGCGGGCACGGCGCAGCCCAAGCGCCCGACGGATGTGCGCATCGATCTCGATGACTTCGAGGCCCGTGCGATCGTGCTGCCGGTGGGCAGCGGGCGCATCGATCAGCTCGGCGCGCTGCCGGGGAAGGTGGTCTTCCGGTGGCCGCCGCGCCAGGGATCGAACAGCCGCACTTCGCCGCTGAGCTTCTACGATGTGAATGCGCACGCGGAGCGGATGATCCTCGACGATGTCGGCGGCTACGAGATCAGCGCGGATGGGAACAAGCTGCTCGTCGCGAAAGGCGGGAGCTGGTTCGTCACACCTGCAGCCGAGGGAGCCAAGGCGGATCGTCCGCTGCCGACCGCTGCGCTGGAGGCCAACGTGGATCCCGTGGCCGAGTGGCATCAGATGTTCGACGACGCGTGGCGCATCGAGCGCGACTTTTTCTACGACCCGTATCTCCACCTCGTGCGCTGGCAGGAAATGCGCGAGCGTTACAAGGGCATGCTGGCCGGCTGCGCGACGCGCCACGATGTGAACTACGTCCTCGGCGAACTGCTCGGCGAGCTGAATACGTCGCACGCGTACCGCAGCGGCGGCGACATCACGGAGCCGTCGCGCCGTCGCACCGGCTACCTCGGCTGCGACTATTCGCTCGAGCAGGGCGCGTATCGCATCAGGCGCATCCTCGACGTCGCGCCGTGGGACACTGGCGTGCGTTCGCCACTGCGCGGTCCGGGCGTGCCGGTGAAGGAAGGCGACTTTCTCCTCGCCGTGAATGGCCGCAAGCTCGACGCGAAGATCGAGCCCGCCGCGGCGTTCAGCGGTCTCGCGGAAAAGACGGTCGTCCTCACCGTGAACGACAAGCCGGTGCTCGAAGGCGCGCGCGAGGTCATCCTTCACACGCTCGGCAGCGAGTCCGCGCTGCGGCAGCACGCGTGGATCAACCAGAACCGCCTCCGAGTCGAGGCCGCGACCGGCGGGCGCGTGGGCTACATCTATGTGAAGAACACCGGCGACGAGGGCCAGACCGAGCTCTTCCGCCAATGGCGCGGGCAGACGCAGAAGGACGCGCTCATCATCGACGAGCGCTGGAACGCCGGCGGCCACATCCCGGACCGCTTCATCGAGCTGCTGAACCGCCCGGTCACGAACTACTACGCCGTGCGCGACGGCCGCGACTGGTCTTCGCCTTTCGTCACGACGGATGGCCCGAAAGTGATGCTCGCGAATGGCTGGAGCGGCTCAGGCGGCGACTGCTTCCCGTTCCTCTTCCAGCAGAAAAAGCTCGGCCCGGTGATCGGCACGCGCACGTGGGGCGGACTTATCGGAATGACCGGCTGCCCGCCGCTCACCGACGGCGGCAAGGTGACGGTCCCCACGTTTGCCATCTACGACACGAGCGGCAAGTGGATCATCGAGGGCACCGGCGTGAAGCCCGACATCGAGGTGATCGACGACCCCGCGCTCCTCGCGAAAGGCACCGACCCGCAGCTCGAACGCGGCATCCAGGAAATCCTCGCCCAGCTCGCGAAGTCCCCGCCGAAGCGGCCTGCGAAGCCGGGCTACACGGACAGGACGCAGTGAGGGGCAGGGGGCAGTGATTAGTGATTAGTGATTAGTCATCAGAATCAAACTGAACGCCGGGTCCGAGCCACTGATCACGGATCACTGATCACCGCCCCGCTCACTTCGTCGCCATGCGTGTCCACGTTCCCCAAGGCTTGATTTCCCAATAGCCTTCCTTGTTCCACATGCGCGCCTGCTTCTCCTCCACTTCGAGCAGGTGCCAGCCGAGTTCGCGATCGTAGGTCAGCGTCTGGGAGATTGGCTGATCCTTCGTCTTGCGCGTCGCGAAGGCGGCGACGGTCGCGTAGATCGGCGCGACCGTTCCCTTCTCATTCACGCCCTGCCGGATCGCGAGGATGTTCACGTCGCGCCACTCCATGTTTTCGAGGATCTGCTTCGCCTCGGGCCGTCCGAGCGGCGGTGGTTCTTCGGCGCGGGCAAACGAGCTGAGGAACAGGCAGGCGAGGGCGAGGAGTCTGAGCGGGGTATTCATAAAGGGAATCTGACGAAAGTGCGGAGTTATCATTCAATGAACGCAGATCCCATCGCAGCTCAATACCGCACTGAGGCAGGATCCTTTCCGAGTTCCAAGTTCCGCCGGGCGCAGCGGCCTAGCCGTGTCACGAGGCGCATCTCCATTTGGAACGCGCCTGCGGCGGGCTGAACTTGGAGCTTAGAACTCAGAACTGTGCGCTCGCCTCCTCCCGTGCCCTGTGCATCATCCCCGCGCCATGCGAACCCTCGCCGCACTTCTCCTCGCCGCCGTCCTCACGCTCGCCGCGCCTGCCGCGGAGCCGTGGCTGAAAAAGGATGATATCGTCGCGCTCGTCGGCGGGGAGGACATGGTCGCGCTCGCCGAGGAGGGCTGGCTGGAGACGCTCGTCACGTGGGCGCAGCCGGGGGGCCGCATCCGCTTCCGCAGCCTCGCGTGGGAGGGCGACACGGTCTTCGAGCAGCGGCGCGACCTGAACTACCCCACGCTCGAGACCCAGCTCGACAAGATGGGCGCCACGGTCGTCCTCTGCCAGTTTGGGAAGATGGAGAGCTTCGCCGGGAAGGAGGGCGTCGCCGCGTTCACCGAGGCGTATGAGAAGCTGCTCGCGCGCCTCAGCGGGGAGAAGAAGCGTCGTGTCGCGCTGGTGGTGCCGCCGCGATTTGGGCCGCTTGCGACGCGGTTCTTTGGAGAGTTCCTAGCACGTGATGGCGAGACCGTGTTTGCATTCTTGAAGCGCACAGGCGGGCCACCGAAGGAACCTTCGCGCTCTTTGCCGGATCTTCGTCCACGCAACGGAGACCTCGCGCTTTACGTGAAAGCCATCCGCACACTTGCTACGAACCGTGGTGCTAGTGTGCTCGAACCTGAGCCCTCAGATATTAGTGGAGGCGACGACTCTTATCCAACTAGGGATGGGATCCACTTGGTGCCGGACGAACATTACTGGGCGGGCCTTCAGCTCGCCGATGGCCTTTGCATCCAGCCGCCGCAGGCCAGTGCGACGATCGGCTCGGAGCTTCGGGCTTTACACGCCGCCATCCTCGCCAAGAACCGCCTCTGGTTCCACTACACCCGGCCGCAGAACTGGGCCTTCCTCGCGGGCAACCGCACCAACCAGCCCTCCTCGCG
>JAYWEO010000452.1:0-5038 GCA_043779225.1 Prosthecobacter sp. | reverse complement strand
GCGGTCGTGTATAGCGGGGTTCAGAATATCGCCATTCCCCAGACCTTCGACGGCGTCTATCTGAATATCCAGAGCGGTGCCACCGCATTCACCGAACCGGCGACTTGGAACACCGCGCCATGGCTGAACCCGTTCTTCGGCGGTGTGGGCATTGCGAATGGCTCGCTGCTGCAGCCTTTCGTCACCGGGGCGAATCAGGTCGTGAATATCGCACCGGGCGGCATCATCGGCATCGGCGGCAATTTCGGCCCTGCCCCGGGAGGTTCTTCCACGCACGTCGGCCCGGCGAGCAATCAGTTCCAGCCCGGCGTGACCGGATACGTCGGCTACCGATTCCAACTCCCCGGCGCCGGGGCGGACTACTTCGGATGGCTCGGCGTGCAGGTGAACAACGTCGGTGCCGGGACCATCATTGACTGGGCATATCAGAACGTCGCAGGCCAGCCCGTCGCCGCCGGATCGGTCTCTGCAGTGCCAGAGCCTGGCACGGCAATGTTCGGCCTCGCGCTGTACGGGGTCTGCGTGCGCCGTCGGCGCAGAGGTGCGTAGTCCTTGCCGCAGTCACAGGGGAGCCGAGGAATGCGCGCCTTACCTTGCGTAATCGGCCGCATCCAGCGAGGCGCTCAGGATCTCCTGCTCGTTGCGAATGAGGATGTGCCTGTTCGCGTAGGCGGGATGCACCCAGTTCACCGCGCCGAGTTCGCGACGGCCGCCGCGCTTGTTGTCGGGTATGATGAGCGGCGTGCGGGATTTCTCGTGCCAGCCGTCGGGCTGCAGGTCGGCGATGATGAGTTCGCCGCGATCGTTGTTGATGAAGTAGCGCCCGCCATTCGGCACGATGAAGCCCGTGGCCCAGCGCGCCTTTTCACGCGTCACCTCCTGCGTCTCCCACACGCGCCCGCCATCCGCCGCGCGCAGGCAGCGGAACTGCCCGTAGGCGCAGATGCCGTAGATGTGCTCGCCCTTGAAGACCGGCGTGGAGATGAGCGAATGCAGATCCGCCGTGTTGATTTCACTGCTCGTGCCGCTGCGCCACACTTCGCGCGCGGCGGGCTTCATCGCATCGAGTTCCAGCATCAGCGAGCCGTTGTAGAATGCGCTCACGAGCAGCCGGTTTCCGCTCACCACGGGCGTCGCGATGCTGAGGCCGAATTTCAACTGGAACGGCACCTGCCAGTAAATCGCGCCCGTCTCCGGATTCAGCGAAAAGAGCGCCGTCGAGTGCCAGAAGATGAGCTGCCGCACACCGCCGGCCTCGATGAGGATCGGCTGCCCGTAGCCGGGCTCCGCGGGAGTCTCGATCGCACGCCACAGCTCCTTGCCCGTGAGCTTGTCAAAGGCCACGAGCGTAGCGCCCTGCGCACCGCCGCCCGCCACGCAGATCACGCGTGGACCGTCCACGAGCGGCGCACTCGTCGTGCCCCACACCGGCGGCTTCAGCCCATAGTCCGCGACGAAATCTTTTGCCCACACGATCTTCCCGGTCTTCGCCTCCAGGCAATTCAGGATGCCGCGCCCGCCTAGTACATAGACAAGTCCGCCATCCACCGTGGGCGTGGCGCGCGGGCCTGTGTCATATGAAATACCCGCATAGTCCGCCTGCCATTCCGTTTTCCACATTAGCGCGCCCGTCTTCTCATCGAGACACAGCGCGCGCTCGATGCCGCTCTTGCGTTCCGTCGGCGCGAAGTCCGTGACAAACACACGCCCCGCCGCCACCGCCGGCCCGCTGTAGCCGCCATGCAGCGGCGTGCGCCACGCGATCTTCAGCCCCGATTCCGGGAATTTCTCCACGATGCGCGTCTCATTCCAAACGCCCGTCCGCCCTTTCCCGCGCCACTCCGGCCAGTCCTCCGCAAGCAACGCAGCCGAAGCAAAGCCGAGTGAGAAAACGAGAAGGCGCGGAACGGTGAGTCGAAACATGCATCAAGCGTGACGCCGTGCCTCGTGAACCGCAATACGCCAATGGGCGGTGCGCCTACTTCACCGGCTGCCGCCCAATCCCGTGATAGAGGAAGCCGAGTTCCTTCATCGTGGCGGGGTCGAAGAGATTGCGTCCGTCGAAGACGAGCGGGGTGTGCATCGCGGCTTTCACCTCGGCGAAGTCCACGTTGAGGAATTCCTTCCACTCGGTCGCCAGGACGAGCGCCTCGGCTCCAGCGACGGCTTCGAGCGGGGTCTTCGCGAGCTTCACGCTGGCGGGGATGAGCTTCCATTCGAGGGCTTTTTCCATCCCCTTCGGATCATAGGCGGTGACGTGCGCGCCCTCGGCGACGAGGCGGTTCACGAGATCGATCGCGAGCGAGTTGCGCACGTCGTCGGTGTCAGGTTTGAAGGTGAGGCCCCACACGGCGATCTTTTTTTCCTTCAGCACCCAGAGGCCGTCGCGCAGCTTTTTCAGGAAACGCTCCATCTGCGCGGCGTTGATGCGCTCGACTTCCTTGAGCAGGGTGAATGGCGTGCCGAGTTCGTCGGCGATGGCGATGAAGGCCTTCACGTCCTTCGGGAAGCACGAGCCGCCGTAGCCGAGGCCGGCATTCAGGAAGGAGCGGCCGATGCGCCTGTCCATGCCGATGCCGTCGGCGACGAGCTCGACATCCGCGCCTGCGGCTTCGCAGATGGCGGAGAGCGCGTTCACGTAGCTGATTTTGAGCGAAAGAAAGGAGTTCGCGGCGTGCTTGATCAGCTCGGCGCTGTTCACATCGGTGACGAGGACGGGGGCCTTGAACGGATCATACACGCGACGCATGAGGTCGGTGGCGCGGTCGCTCGATGTGCCGACGACGATGCGGTCGGGCTTCATCAGGTCGGGCACGGCGCAGCCTTCGCGGAGGAATTCCGGATTCGAGACGACATCGAACTCGGCCGCGGGATTGTAGCGGCGGATGGTGGCGGCGACGCGCTCGCCGGTCTTCACGGGCACGGTGCTCTTGTCCACGACGACGCGATATTGCCCCGGCTTGAGCGCGGCGGAAATTTCGCGCGCGACCTTTTCGATGAAGGTCATATCCACCGAGCCATCCGGCTGCGGCGGCGTGGGCACGGCGATGAAGATGACCTGGCTGTTGTCCACGCCGTCCTGCGTGGAGGTGGTGAAGCGGAGCCGCTTGGCGCCGACATTGCGATGCACGAGTTCCTCAAGACCGGGTTCATAGATAGGGATTTTGCCCGCGAGGAGCATGTCCACCTTGCGCTGATCGTTATCCACGCAGGTGACGTGGTGGCCGACTTCAGCGAAGCAGGCGCCTGTGACGAGGCCGACATAACCGGATCCAATGATGCAGAGTTCCATAAAAGGGGGCGCGTTATCCGTGGTGCATCGGAACCATGCAATCAGGAAGAGAAGGGAAAAAACAGGGAGGAACCCCGGAGAGGCCGGAGCGAACTACAGATCGTCCGATGGTTTCTTCGGCTTCGTCCCTGCGGGGGCCGCGGGCGGAGCGCCCGATGCCGGCAGAGTCGCTGCGGAATTCGTGGCCGGTTCGGCCGGCGCAGGGAGCGGCTCATTCACATCGGTCGCCATGGCGGGAACGAAGAAGATGTTGTTGTTCCAAGAGACGCGGACATTTTGCCCCTCGGTCGCGAGGTAGCGGAGAACCGTCCCTGCGGGCAGCGTGACCTGGCCATTCGACAGCATGACGCCGATGTTCTGGGTGAGTTTCACAGCGGCGCGCTGTGCTGCGGCAGGCGGGGTATTCGCAGCGACCGGTGCGGCGGGGGCCTCGGGAGTCATCGCAGGCGCGGCGGGTTCAGGGGCAGCGGGCTTTTCCTCGGGCGTGGCGGATGCCGGCGGTGGCGCAGGCTTCTCTGCATTCACCGCGGGAGCCGGGACGGCAGGCTCGGGTGGAGCCACCGGAATTGACTTGTCGGACTCCGCCACAAAATCTGGCGGCTCGAAGGAACGTTTCACCACGACGGCAAATTTGTCGGGCGGCGGCGCGGGTTCGCTCGCTGCGTTCGCAGCAGCGGGCGTCTCCTTTTTTTCCGGGACCGCGGATGCCGTCGCACCCTTGCTGTGCGCCTCCTGCCAGTACTGATGGCCGACGACGATCGCCCCGAGCACAACCATGCCAAGGCCGACTCCCCGGATCATGGCTCCGAACGTCCCGGTGGACCGGGATGGCGTGGAAACGCCCCCCATTGCGCCAGTGCCGCGCGCAAGTGGTGAGCCGGCCCTCACCGCGCTCACGGTCTTCAGGCTGCCTTTGTGCGCGGGTTGCACGAGCTGCGGGAAGTGCTCGCCGATCGCGGGCAGGAGATAGCTCCACAGCGCGGACTCGGGCTCGGATTCCCAGCCGGGATGCTTTTTGTCCAGCGATTCCACGAGCACCTGCACATGCGCCTTCGTCACATCCTTGAGCACATCGGCACCCTCGGTCTGCACGCGTTCGAGATACCGCGTGGTGCGGTTGGCCCTGCGAAAATCAATCTCGTCCTGAAACACATCAGCATGCATGCGCAGCTTGTCATCGTGCCATTTGCGGATGCGCACCTGCAGCTTCGGCGTCTCCAGCGCGTCGCTGATGGCGAGGGCAGCGCGTTCCTTCGCGAGGTTTTCGCCAAATTCCGCGCCAAGGTATTTCAGAAATGCCTTCTGCTTCGCCGTCGCCGGGATGTGGGTTTCCTCCGCGACGATCTTCGCCGCCGCCGGCGGTGTCGCAGCCGCGCCGGGCTCCTCGGTGCGCGGCTTGAGCACCTCGGCCAGAGGCCTCCACTCGGGCATGCCTTTGCGCCAGCCCATGTCGGCGGGACGCGCGGTTCCCTCGGTGAGGAATGCCCGCACGGCGGGTTCGCTGAATGGCCCGGCCTGGCGGCCTTCGCGGATGATGAAGATTTCCATGGTGTGTGTTTTATCCGGCACCCGGACTCTTGTTAGTCAGTCAGGGAGGAATGCCGGAGGTCGCATCCAGCATGCTGAATGCCCCAGGAATGTGCAGCGCTAATTTTTCGGCTTTGAACGGGGCTTGGTGTCCCAATAGTTCCGGATGTGGCCGTCTGCGTAGAGGTAGTTCTTCTTGCTCGCAAAATCGCCGTGGAT
>JAYWEO010000451.1:0-8373 GCA_043779225.1 Prosthecobacter sp. | reverse complement strand
GTTGTTCTGGTCGCTCGACACGCGGTCGAGTGGCGAGACCTGGGCATCGGCTGCCCATTGCTGGAGCTGTTGGAAGGTGAGCGGGCCAAACATGGACCCATCACTTGCTTTGCGGAGATACCAGACGCTGACATCCATAATGCGGGGTTATTTCTTGGGGGTTTGAGGGGGAAGGGTGAGTTGCTGGCCGATCTGGAGCTTCTTGGGATCCTTGATGCGGTTGAGCTTCATCAGATCGGGCGTCGTCGTTCCGTGTGCCTTCGCGATTTTCTCCAGCGATTCGCCTTTCACGACGATGTGGACATTTGCCGGAGGTGCCGGCGGGGCGACGACGCGGGCAGCGGGTGCGGCAAATTCGGTGCTCTTTTCCGCAGGTGCAGGCACGGGGGCAGCCGTCGGTGCGACAGGCGTCGCGGGGTCTTCGATTTTTGCCTTGAGCCTTGCGAGCTGTGTGCTGAGCGATTCGATCTGCTTTGCCTGCTGCTCGACCATCTTGCGCAGTGCCTTCACTTCATCGCCTGCGGTGTCTTGGGCGCGGGTCGCCGACGATGCCAGTGTGGCCACGGCGAAAGTGGCGGCGACACGCAGGATAGGGACGCGGAAACTCATCGCGCGAATGTCCACATTTCCCAGCGACATGGCAAGGGGCACTTGCGGGAAATTCGTGTCTTCATTGTCACCGAAGGCGGTTCGCGTCCTTGCAATCCGCCCGCATGCGCCGTAGCCTGCACCATGCCTGAGCGGACGCAAAAACCAACCGGCCCCGCGCCATGGGAGCGCAAAGATGGGGGTGGCGACGGACCAAAGTCGCCCGACGTGCAGAAACCCGACACGAAGAGCATCCTCGAACGGATGCGCCGCGTGGACCCTGATCAGGCGCGGCGATACCGCCAGCGCACGGGGCAGTGACAAGAATTTTGAATGGTGAATTTTGAATGGTGAGTGCAAGCCGCGCCCGCCGATAAGCCCCTCATTTTCCATGAACACACCTGCCGCGCTCTCGGGTAACGGGCCGACCGATTTCCCCGGCATTCTCCGCCATCACGGTCTCGCGCCGCAGGTGCCGACTTACGCACCAGTCACCAATCACCAGTCATCAGTCACGCCGACGCATGCGACGACGATCCTCGCCTTCAAATATGCCGACGGCGTGCTCGTCGCCGGCGACCGCCGCGCCACGGCGGGGAACGTGATCATGTATGACCGCGCGGACAAGGTGCTAGAGATCGACCGCCACTCGCTCATGGCCATCGCCGGCGTCCCGGCGACCGCCTGGGAAATGGCGCGCGTGCTTGAGCACAGCTTCCATTTTTTCCGCCGCACACAGCTCGCCGAGATGAGCCTGGAGGGAAAAGTGCGCGCGCTCTCGAAGCTGCTGCGCGACAATCTCGGCATGGTGCTGCAGGGCGTCGGCGTCGTCGTGCCGATCTTCGCGACGTTCGATGCAGTGGCGCAAATTCCGCGCGTGTATTTTTACGACCCGATGGGCGCGCAATTCGAGGCCGCCGACTTCACCGCCACGGGCAGCGGCAGCCCCGCCGTGCGCGCGGTGCTGCATCACGAGAATACCTACGCCCGCAAACCGCTCCGCAAACTCAAGTCTGCCGAAGCCGTGCTGCTCGCCTTGCGCGCGCTCGACACCGCCGCCGAGAGTGACTCCGCGACCGGCGGCGTGGATCGCCGCGCGCGCGTCTTCCCCATCGTGAAATTGATCACCAGCAAAGGCATCGAGACTCTGCCCGAGGCAAAGCTCGCGCGGCTCTACAAGGGCAACCTCGCAGACTGACGCACCATGCACGAAGAACCATTCCGCTGGGTCGAGGCCATCGCGAACCGCCGCGAATACATCGAGGATCAGCTCGCGCCGGGCAGTCCCATCGTCGCGCTCGGGTATCGCGACGGCATCCTGCTTTTCACGCTCAGCCGCGAGCGGCAGAAGGTGTTTGAAATCTACGATCGCATCGCACTCGGCGGCATCGGGCATCCGGGCGATCTGGAGCGGCTGCGCCTCACGGCGATCGAGCTGGCGAGCACGGAGGGTTTTGCGCGTTCGGCGGATGATGTCGCGCTGCGCCGCCTCGCGAACTACTCGCTCTCGCCCGCGCTGAAGGCCGCGTTCGAGCAAATCTACGGCCCGCCATTTCTTGCGCGGCTGCTCTTTGCCGAACTCGGTCGCGGCGAAAGTCCGAATCTTTTCCTGCGGCTCGACTACGACGGCTCCATCCGCACGAATGGCGGCAGCTTTGGAAAAACATTCGAGGACTTCGGCGTGATCGCCGGAAAGCAGCACGCCATCGCGCAGATGGAGGCCGCGATGCGCGAGCAGAGGCATTCCGAACTGAATCTCGCCGAAGCGCTGCGCCTCGCGTCCCGCACGTGGACGGTCGGCCACCTCGCGCTGTCCGCGCATTCGGACGCCGCGATGCCGGATGCCGCGCGAGTGACCGAGCATCTGCGCGAACAGCTCATGCACGCGAGTGTGGAGGCGGCGGTGCTGGAGAAAAATGCGCCGCTTCCCGCGACTTACCGTGCGCTCGGGGAAGACGAAGTGCGTGCGGCTGTGGCGTGATTGTCGCGCATCGAAAACTTCAAACACCTTGGAACCCCCTTCTTCCAGACCATCTCCGAACAAACGGCCTCTCCAGCCTCGTGCTGCCGAGATGCGGTCTCTGGCCAGGCGGGCCGTCGCTCCGATCTTCGATGCAGCCGCGAAAAGGAGCGGCGGAGCCTGGGTGAGAAATGTGCTCGTGATGCTCGCGCTTTCGATGAGCGTCGTCGCAGCGTGGTTGATTTTGCGGCCCGGCCAAAAGGCTCGCCGCGTCCCCGTTTCCATCACGACTGCGATGCCTCCCGGCGTCGTTGCGGCTGCGGTGCCGCCCATTGTCATCCTGAAGATCGTGCCTCCTGATGGTGTTGACAAGTCGAGGCCTCCCGCGGTGGTCGCGAATCTAGGGCCTCCCACAATCATCGTGGATCCCGGGCATGGCGGGAATGACAACGGTGCGCGTCGCAACGGGCTCCAGGAAAAGGATCTCACGCTCGACACCGCGCTGCGTCTCGAACTGCGGCTGCGCCAGCTCGGTTTTCCGGTCGTGCTCACGCGCCGCGAAGACCGCTATGTGGAGTTGAGCGAGCGGAGCGACATCGCCAACCGGTATCCGCGCGCATTGTTTGTCAGCATTCATTTCAATGACTTTGCCTCGGCCGCCGGACAGGGCGTGGAGACCTTCTATGCGAGCGACAAGGTCCCGGACTCGGAGGTGGCCTGGTATTTTTTGGATCTGTTCCCGTCGGCCAGTACGGCGCCGCCTCTGGATAACGGCATGGCCTTTGCAAAGACCGTGCAGGCCACGGCGGTGAAAGCGCTGGGTGTGGCAGATCGCGGAGTGAAGGCCGCGGGTTACGCCGTCGTCCGTCATTCGCGATGCCCGGCGGTTCTGGTCGAGGGCGGGTTCATCAACAATCGTGCGCAGGCGAAGGAAATCGGAACTCCGGCGTACCGGGAAAAACTGGCGTATGCCATCGCCCAGGCGGTCGCGATCTATCATCGGCAATGCACCGAGGAGGAGCGGCTCCGCCTCTCGCAGTCCGGCCAATAGCGCTCGCGGCGCGGAATTTGAGATCGGGATTCCGGAGCCCGCGCGCGGTGCTGGCGGTGTGGCTGCGCTTTTGCCATCAGCCCCGAACATGTCCCAAGCCGCCACCAATCCAGCGCCTTCGGTGCCGCACCATCACGTGGTGCGGCCCATCGGTCGCGGGAGCTATGGCGAGATCTGGCTCGCGCGTTCGCTCACGGGCGCGTGGCGCGCGGTGAAAATCGTGGACCGTGCGCGCTTTGACGATGAGCGCTCGTTTGAGCGGGAGTTCGACGGCATGGCGCGATTCGAGCCGGTGTCGCGCGAGCACGAGGGCTTCGTGGACATCCTGCATGTCGGGCGCAGCGATGACGGCGGATTTTTCTACTACGTGATGGAACTCGCGGACGACGCGGTGCGGCGCGTCACTTTCGATCCCGCCGTGTATCAGCCGAAGACGCTCAAGAGCGAGCAGCAGCGTGTCGCGCGGCTGCCGGCGGATGAAGTCATCACGCTCGGCCTCTCGCTCACCGCGGCGCTTGCGGCGCTGCACCGGCACGCGCTCGTGCATCGCGACATCAAGCCTGCGAACATCATCTTCGTCGGCGGCGTGCCGAAGATTGCGGACATCGGGCTCGTGTCGGCGATGGGGCAGGATTCATTCGTCGGCACCGAGGGCTACGTGCCGCCGGAGGGGCATGGCACGGCGCAAGCGGATATTTTCAGCCTTGGAAAAGTGCTGTACGAAATCGCGATGGGGAAGGACCGCATGCAGTTCCCCGAGGTGAATACGCGCATCGGCGAGATGCCGGACAAGGTGCAGCTCCTGCGGCTGAATGACGTGCTGCTGCGCGCCTGCGCCCGCGACACGGACGTCCGCTATGCGAGCGCCGACGAGATGCGCGAGGACTTGGAAAATGTGCGCGACGGGCGTCCGCTCGGCGGCGTGCGTCGCCGTCGCCGCTGGCTTTCGATTTTCGCCGTGCTTCTGCTGATCACTGCGGTCGCATTCGGCGCTTGGAGAATGTGGCCCGCTGCTCCGCCTGCGGGCGAGGGCTCGGCATTCATCGAGACGGAACCTCCGGGTGCGATGGTGATTCTCGAGGGCCGGATGCTGCGGAGCCCCGCGCATTTCAATGCGATCAAGGCCGGTGCACACAGCGCGCGTGTGATGATGCCCGGCTACGATGCGCTCGATGTGCCGCTGAAAATCACGCCGGGCGCAGAGATGAAGCCGCCGCTGATCTCACTGCACCGCAGCGTCGGCGGCATGCGCGTCGAATCGGAGCCGCCGGGGTGCGAATTCGAGATCTTCAGCGGTGCCGAGAACGTGAAGAGCGGCAGGACGCCGGCGGATTTCAGCGACTTGCCGACCGGCGCATACGAGGTCGTGATGCGGCACGATGGAGGCGAAAAGCGATCGGGAGTGGACGTGAAGGGCGGTGAGACGGCGCCGGTTTCGCTGCGGTTCGGGCTTGGGAAATTCCTGATCAGCAGTTCGCCGCAGGGCGCGGAGATTTTTGCGGACGGGAAGAGCGCGGGCACCGCGCCGTGCGAGATCGCGCTGAGCGAGGGTGAGCACAAGCTGTCCGCACGCTATCCCGGATGGCCTCCGCAGGAACGCACGGTGCGAGCGGAGTCCGGCCCGGTCGCGGGAATCGCATTCGCCTTTCCATTTGGCAGCGCAAAGATCACGAGCGCGCCAGCGGGAGCCACGGTGATTTTCGACGGCAGGGAAATCGGCACGACGCCGCATTTTATCGGCGAGATCGAGCCGGGAGAGCGGAAGTTCTCGCTGCGTCTCGCGGGCTATCGGAATGCGGAGGTGACCGCGGTGGTGGAGCCGGGCAGGCAGGCATTCGTCGGCGCGCGTTTCGAACGGCGGCCCGTGCCGCAGCGCGGCGAGCCTTGGGAGAATTCGCTCGGGATGAAATTCGTGCCGGTCGGCGAATTGCTCGTGTGCGTGTGGCCGACGCGGGTGAAGGATTTTCAGGCGTTCTGCGAGGCGATAGGCCGCGTGCGGCTGCCGGTGGATTTTCCACAGGATGAGATGCACCCGGTGGTGCGCGTGAACTGCGAGGATGCGATGGCCTTCTGCAAATGGCTCACCGAGCGCGAGGCGAAGGCCGAGCGTCTCGACGACAGCCAGAGCTATCGCCTGCCGACGGATGCCGAGTGGAGCCTGGCCGCGGGCGTCGCATCCGAGATCGGTGCGACGCCCGAGGAACGCGACGGGCGCGTGCGTGACTTCGCGTGGGGAAGGACGTGGCCGCCACCTCAGCACGCTGGAAATTTTGCGGACACATCGGTGAAGCGTCCGCCGTATATCACGGGCTATGCCGACGGGTTTCCGCAGACTTCGCCGGTCGGGAGTTTCCCCGCGAACAAGGCGGGCCTTTTCGACATGTGCGGCAACGTGTGGCAATGGGTGGGGGACAGCTACCACGGCGGTCCGCAACGCAAGGACTGGGGCGTGCTGCGCGGCGGCTCGTGGGGTACGAGCAAGCAGGATGAACTCCGCCTGGGCTATCGCGATGTCGTGGATCGCAGCGAGCGCGATGTGATTTTCGGCTTCCGGTGCGTGCTCGTGCCGGGCGGGGAGCGGTAGCGCCGCATCGGCAGCGGAAGGGGCGCAGGCTGTGGCGAAAAAGTGATCTAAGAATTCAGGCAATCCGTCCATCCGCGCAATTGACACAATGCTGTCACGGGAGTTTATTTTTCGTAACTCCATTCCCATGTACGATCCCCTCCAGACCGAACAGCCCGAACCCCTGATTGAGCCCGAGCCTGAACTTTCATTTCTGCAGAGGTTCCAGCAAAGGCTCACGGAATCGCGCTACTTCATGATTTCGATGATCTTTCACTCGATCATCGTGGCGTTCGCCGCCACCTACGTGGTCATCAAGGCGACCGAACCGCCAGAGTTTGAGGCGGAAGGTGGCGATGGCCTGATTTCCTCGACCGACGATCTTACGCCACCACCGGAGACTCCCACGGACCCCGTCCCGACCGAGCAGGTCGCGCCGACCGCTCCGAATATCAACAGCCCGACGATTGACGTCATCCAGACGACCTCTTCGGCCAGTTCCTTCAAGGTCGCGCCCACACAGGTGAACGTGAAGATCAATACGAATGCCGCGGATCTGTCGAAGGCGACCGGCAGCATCGCCAAGGGACTCTCCGGCGGACTCGGCAACCTCCCAGGATCCATGCGCGGACGCGTGGGCAGCGGCCGCACAAAGGCGATGGCGGATAACAAGATGAAGACCGCGACGGAGCTGGCCGTGCTGAAAGGCCTGCGCTGGCTGCAGGCAAATCAGAACGCCGACGGATCATGGGGCGATAGCACGAAGGGCGCGATGACCGGCCTCGGCCTGCTTTGCTTCCTCGGCCACGGCGAGACGCCCGAGTCGCAGGAATTCGGCCTCACGGTGAACAAGGCCGTGCAGTGGATTTTGGATACCGGGACGAAGTCTGAGGGGCACCTGAACATGGCGGGAAGCTTCACCGGCCAGCCGACCGTGTATGAGCACGCCATCTGCAGCTATGCGCTGGGCGAATATTACACGATGACGCAGGACGAGCGGGTGAAGGAGCTCTTCAAGCAGGCCGTCGGCTACATCGTGCAGGGTCAGGGCCCTGGCGGCGGCTGGGCGTATTCCTACGATAAGACCTTCGACGATCTCTCCGTCGGTGGCTGGCAGATCCAGGCACTGAAGGCCGCGCACCTCAGCAAACTCGACATCTACGGCGTGGACCAGGCGCTCGACAAGGCGATCGCCTGCATCGAGCGCATGAAAGGCGCGAAGGGCGGATACGGCTACCGCGGCCCGGAGGATCGTTACAGCCTCACCGGCGTCGGCATTCTCTGCCAGCTCTTCTGGAAGGGTGAGCGTGGCGCGCTCCGCAAGGGCATGGAGTGGCTGCTCGAAGAGACTGAGAAGGTCAAGCCCGTGAAATACAAGAGCGAACACGCCGACCTCTACGCATGGTACTATCACACGCAGGCGTGCCTGATGTTCGGAGGCAGCGCATGGACGAAATGGAACCGCTGGTTCCAGGATGAAATCGTGACCGTCCAGAACACTGATGGAAGCTGGCCGGCGCCCGGAGGCAAGGGCCACGGTCCCCAGAGCACGGAAAGCAAGAGCGGCAAAGTCTATCGCACCTCGCTCTGCATCCTCATGCTCGAAGTCTTCTATCGTTACATGCCTACGACGCAGGGCTGATCCGCCTGGGGCTCCGCATTTTCCAAAAGCCCGCATTCATTCCGAATGCGGTCTTTTGCGTTTCATAGACTCCCGCCGACTTCCCAGTCCTCGATCAGCTTCTTCGGGATCTCCGCAAGAAAGCGGGACGGGCGCTGCAGCGGATCACCGTAGCCGGAGTTGAACGACATGCACGGGTAGCTGAGGTACAGCTCGTCCTTCGCGCGCGTCACGGCCACGTAGAAAAGGCGGCGCTCCTCCTCGATGGCCTCGGGATTTTCCAGCGAACGGCCCGTCGGGAATTTCCCATCCGCGAGCCAGATCACGAAGACCACCTTCCACTCCAGCCCCTTCGCCTGATGCACGCTGCTCAGCGTCACGCGATCCTGCTCGTCCGTGTTCGCGGCAGTGCTGTCCATCGTCGTCAGCAGCGCGAGCTGATCGAGGAATGCCTGCGCGCTTTCGTATTGCCGTGAGAAATTCGCGAGCGTGTTCAGGTCCTCGCGGCGGAGATCGTAGTTCGGAAATTTCGCCCGCGCGTAGTCGTCGTAGATCGCCTCCATCACGCTATGGATCATCTGCGACGGCGG
>JAYWEO010000450.1:0-13797 GCA_043779225.1 Prosthecobacter sp. | reverse complement strand
GACCCAGACGTCGTCCTTGTGGGCCTCCAGCTTGTCGAGCAGCGCGGTGAAGACTTCGGTGGGCGTGACCAGCCAGTCGCCGCCGACGCCGTGGAAGACGTTGTATTCCATCTCGCCCTTGGCGAGCGCTGTGTCCACGAGGGCGAGCATGGCTTCGGTGGTCTTATAGCTCATCGGGTAGCCCTTGAACGGCGGGCGGTCAATGAGGTGGTGCTTGGCTAATGCGGCGGCGAGGACCTCCTTCGGGAGTGTCCACGGGACGCCGCCGGGTTTGCCAAAGCTAATGAGGCGCGGCTGCTTCAGGCCGGGGAAGCATTTCGCGATGCCTTCGTTGCACTTCGCGAGTTCCTCATCGAGCTGCTCGGGGGTGGTGGTTCCCTTGTGGGTGAAGGTGTGGTTCGCATACACGATGCCGGGGCCGGGCAGCTCGGTCTCCCACGCCTTTTGCGCGGCTTTGAACGGGCCGCCGCCGGGGACGACGTAGAAGGTGCCGGTCATGCCGCGCTTTTTCAGCTCGGGGATGACGGTCTTCACGGCGCTCGGCGCGCTGTCGTCGAACATGAGGAGGAAAACGGCCTTCTTCCCATCCTTCCACTTCAGCATGGAGGTCGCACCAGAAGCGGCGGCATTTTCCGCGACGGCATTTTCACGGGAAAATCCGAGCACGATGAAAAGGGTGGCGATGAGGAACGGGAGGACGCGGACTTTCATGCAGCGCAGGATGCGGGCTGCGCGTCGCAGGGACAAGCATGGACAACCGAAGCCGAACGCCGGGTCATCGCGGTTCATCGGCATGCAAAATCTACAGCCAGCCGGGAACCGGGCTGCGAACCCCCGGTGAAACAATCAACCATCTCCAAATATGATCACACTCATCCTTGCTCCTGTCATCGCCGCCGCCGGAAAAGCATTCATCGTCTGGCTGATGGGTGGCAGCTTCGGCCTTGCGGTGGTGGCTTTCTTTGTCTTCAAGGCTATGGGAAAGTGACGCTCAGCCCGGTCCCGGCCAATAGTTCCATGGGGCGGTGTCGCGTTTTTCCACATCCCCATGAAAGCATTCCTCCTGCTGCTCTGCCTGTCACTTGGCGCCTTTGCCACGACCGCACATGCGGCGGACGCACGCCCGAACATCCTTTTCGCCATCGCTGACGACTGGGGCGCGCACGCGAGCGCGTATGGCACAAAATGGATTAGGACGCCGAACTTCGACCGCGTCGCCAGCGAAGGCCTGCTTTTCAAGCGTGCCTATACGCCGATGGCGAAGTGTGCGCCGTCGCGCGCGTGCATCCTCACAGGGCGCAACACATGGCAGCTCAAGGACGCGGCGAATCACATCCCGTATTTCCCGGCGGAGTTCAAAAGCTGGGGCGAGGCGCTCACCGAGCACGGGTGGTTCGTCGGGCACACCATGAAGGGATGGGCACCCGGCGTCGCAAACGACGCAAACGGAAAGCCGAGGCAGCTCACCGGCGCACCTTTCAACAGGCGCAAGGCGGAACCTCCGACACCCGAGATCAGCAACAACGACTACGCGGCGAATTTCACCGACTTCCTCGACGCCGCGCCGAAGGAAACGCCGTGGTGCTTCTGGTACGGTGCCATCGAGCCGCATCGTCCGTATGAATTCGGCTCCGGCGCCGCGAAGGGCGGCAAAAAACTCACCGACATCGAACACGTGCCGGCCTTCTGGCCGGACAATGACACGGTGCGCAACGACATGCTCGACTATGCATTCGAGGTGGAGCACTACGACCGCCATCTTGGCCGGATGTTAGCCGAGCTCGAAAAACGCGGGCTGCTGGCCAATACATTAGTCATCGTGACCTCGGACCACGGGATGCCATTCCCCCGCAGCAAGGGCAACGCCTACGAACTCGCGAACCATGTCCCGCTCGCCATGATGTGGCCCGCGGGCATCACGAAGCCGGGCCGCACCGTGGATGACTTCGTGAGCTTTGTGGATCTGGCACCGACCTTCATCGAGATCGCGCAGATGACGTGGGCCGAGAGCGGCATGGCCCCGACGCCCGGCCACAGTCTCACCGAGATTTTCCGCTCCGAGAAAAGCGGGCGCATCATCGCCTCGCGCGATCACGTCCTCATCGGCAAGGAACGCACGGACATCGGCCGCCCGCACGACTGGGGCTATCCCACGCGCGGCATCATCAGTGGCGGCTGGATCTACGTGGAAAACTTCGAGCCCACGCGCTGGCCCGGTGGCAATCCCGAGACGGGCTACCTTGATTGCGACGCGGGCGCGACGAAGAGCTTCATCCTCGACGCTCACCGCGCGGATCCCGCCGACAAATTCTGGGCGCTCTGCTTCGGCCTGCGCCCCGCCGAGGAACTCTACCATCTCACCGAAGACCCCGACGCGATGAACAACCTCGCCGGAAAGCCGAGCCCCATCGCCATCCAGTCCGCGCTGCGCGAGCAGATGCACGCCGAACTCCGCCAGCAAGGCGACCCACGCATGGAGGGCAAAGGCCGCATCTTTGACGAATACCCGCACGCGAATCCCGGCCACGTGGGATTCTATGAGCGCTTCATGAGTGGAGAAAAACTAAAGACCGGCTGGATCAACCAAACGGACATCGAGAAGCAGCCGGTGAAGCCGGTCGGACCCTGATCTGCGCACGATTTCAGCCAGCCGTCTCCCGCCACTCCGGGAGCCATACGATGAAGGTGGATCCTTCACCGAGAACGCTGCGGCATTCCACGGTCCCGGACATTGCCTCCGCGAGCCGCTTCACGATGGAAAGACCGAGACCATTGGAAGATTCCCCACCCGTGGGCCGCGCACTGAGGCGCGCGAATTTTCCGAACATCTTCTTTCGATCCTCCTCGCTGATGCCCGGCCCCTCGTCCTTCACCGCCACGCTGACCATTCCTGCGGGGAGACCCGATCGGATTCTCACGGTCGTCTTGTTTGGGGAATATTTCACCGCGTTCGAGATCAGATTGTCGAGGATCTGCGTGACGCCGGTCGGATCCGCCAGCACCGCGAGTCCACCCTGCACCTGAAAGTCCAGCGCGATCTCTTTGCGCCGGGCATTCACACTGTTCTGCTCCACAGCAGCGGTCACCAGCGCGTGCAGATCGCAGCGCTCCGATTTGGAAAGGAAACGCCCCTCCTCGATGGCGTTCACGTCGAGGAGATTGGTGATGAGGTCGCGCATCCGCGTGCTTGCGCTGATGATCGTCTCCGTGATCATCGCCAGCTCCGGGGTCCCCTCACGCATCGCCAGCACTTCGCCGGCCATCACGATCGTGGTCAGGGGATTCTTCAGATCGTGCGCGGCGATGCCGAGGAACTCGTTCTTCTCCGCATTCAGTGCGGTGAGCTGCTCGTTGGAAATCTTCAGCCGCGCGAGCGCATCCTCGGTACGCGCCCGCGCCTGCTCACGCAGGGATTCAAAAAGCATCCCGACGATGAACGTGAAGATGATGAGCCCGATGTAGCCCAGCGCGGAGATGAGTGTCTCCCATCGCGGATCATAGAGGCGCGGGAGTTGCCAGCCTGAGGCGGCCGCCAGGATCATGAATCCCGCGGTGAGCAGGCTGATGAGGAACCACCATTTCGCCGCGCTGCGCCCTGCGAGCAGCAGCGCCCAGAGCGGCACTCCCACGAGCCAGGCGATGGCATGCCCGTGCAGCCCGCCTTCCACAAAGCACAGCGCTGTGAAACCCGCGCACAGCACGCCGGGAAGCAGATTGACTGCAAGATCGAGCGAGCGCGTCCGCCGCATGAGAAAAGGCGTCGCGATAAAGCACACGCTGCACAGCATGATGATGAGCGCCCCCCACCAGTGCCCGATGAGCAGATAAAAGATCGAGTAGCCGATGCCAAATACCGGCCCGATGAAACCGAACCTCACAATCGAACGCGCGCGGCGGCAGGCATCCGCATCACCCATCCATTCATTCACCAGGAAACGATCTGCCATCGCCGACGCCTTCATCTTCCACGATTGGAAAAAGTCCCCGTGCTCCGCGGGCGCAGGCGAGTTCGGCTTTTCCGGTTCAGGCATGGCGAGATGCAAGCGAGTTCCGTCCATGCGTCAATGTCCCGCAGTCTAAAACTACGCGTAGAGACTCTCGATGGGCACGCCCTTGCCATCCTGGGTCGTGTAAAACGGGCGCTCTTCGACGAGATACGAGAGCTTCGGCGAGATGCCCATCGCCTTGTAGATCGTCGCGTGCAGATCGGTGATGCTCACGGGATCTTTGATGGATTTGCACGGGCGTTCGTCCGCGGTCTCGCCGTGGACGTGGCCGCGCTTCATTCCCCCACCCCACAGCAGCACGGAGCCGGCCTCGGTGAAGTGCCGGTGCATGCCGTAGAACTTGAGGTCTTCGATCTTGTCCGGCACGCGCGCCTGCTCGCGCTGCTGGCTCTTCTCCTTTCCCTCGATGAGCATGTCGCGCGAAAACTCGCTCGCGAGCACGACGAGCGTGCGGTTCAAAAGCCCGCGCTCCTCAAGATCCAGGATCAGTTGCGCGATCGGCGCATCAATCATCTTCTTCATGTTCACCATCCGCGTGTGGCCGTTCTCATGCGTGTCCCAATTCAGGAACGGGATATACTCCGTCGTCACCTCGATGTAACGCGCGCCCGACTCGGCGAGTCGCCGTGCGAGCAGGCAGCCGAGGCCGAAGCGCCCGATCGTCGCCGCCTCGTAGTCGCCGTCGCGGTTCTGCTTTGCGGAATTGATGTTCTTCGGATCAAAGCCCGCCGGGACGTATTTCGCCACGCTCTCTGCGGGTTCGAGAGAAAGGTCGAATGCCTTCGCCGACGGCGACGCGAGAAGCCGGTGCGCATTGTCCATCGCGCGGACGAAGCTCTCGCGCTGGAACGTGCTCCCGTGCTGCCCGACCGGGCTCGCCTCCAGCAGGCGCTTGTAGAATTTGTTCCGGTCCTCGAAGCGCCCCGGCGTCATCCCCGCGGGAGGACGCACTGCGGTCGCAGCCTCGTGCGGGAACGGAATGTTGAACGGCCCGAATTCGCTCCCGAGAAATCCCGCAGTCGTGAATGCCTTCAGTTCCTCGCCTTCACCGAGATCGAAGCGCTGGCCGATATTAATGAACGCCGGCATCGCCGGATCGCGCGGGCCCAGCGCCTTTGCCATGAACGCGCCGAGGTGCGGCGCGGCGACGCTCTGCGGCGGAACGTATCCCGTGTGCCAGTGATACTGATGCCGCGAATGCAGGATGAACCCGAGGTCCGCCGCCTGCGCCGTGCGAATGAGCGTGCCGCGATCCATCACCGCCGCCATCTTCTCCAGTCCCTCGGAAAAGCGCACGCCGTCCACCGCCGTCGGGATGCTCGGAAAAGTGGAAAGCACGCCCTTCGATTCCACACCGCTCTCGTAGGCCGTGTAGCGCTTCGGATCAAAGGTCTCCGTGGCCGCCATCCCGCCCGCCATCCACAGCACGATGATGCAGTCCGCGCGCGGCGCGATCTTCTCCAGCGTCTCGGCGGAAAGGCGCGGCGTGTGTGCGGCCAGCGCACCGAGCGTGGCGGCGGATGCGGTCTTCAGGAAATCGCGGCGTGTGTGCGGGAGCATGGTCAGTTGATGAGTTGGAATTCGGGGAGGTTCACGATCGCCCAGAGAAAATCGGCGATGGCTTCGGGCTTCGGCTCAGGGCCGAGAAGTTCGAGGGCAATCTGTTTTTCATCCGCAGCCACCTCGCGGTTGAGCAGCATGCGGTAGGCGCGATCGATCCACGCTGCCGGATCTTTTGCGACGTCCGGCAGGAGCTTTTTCGCGGCGGATTGCAGACGCGTGTCGAGCGTCGAGCCATTGGTGAGTTCGAGAGCCTGGATCGTCGTCGCCGCGGTGATGCGCGCGGGCGTGACGATTTCGCGGTTCGGGCGATCGAGTGCGAGTTGCAGCGGATCGGCTGCGAGCAGAGGAGCACGGATTTTCCCTGCATGCGCGGCGGTGCTCACCGCTGGGCGCAGGATGGGGCCGAGATCGATCGGGATGTTGGCAAAGTCCTTCCGCTTCACCGGATCGAGCGAAGGCCCTTCATCCACCGGCGGCACACCGAATGGCAATTCCACCGCGGCAGGCCACGCCTTGTCGTCGAATCTCGGATTCGCCCACGTCGCATCCGGCGAGCGGAAGACGCGCCACTGGCTGTCCGTGCCGATCTGCACCGGCGCGTGTTTTCCCGCGAGCGTGATGCGCGTGTGGAATGCCATGCCCGGCGTGCGGTTCAGATGATTGGTGGACTCCGGATGCTGTTCGCGCTCCGTCGTGTTCATGCCTTTCTCCGTGTGGCTCATCACCGAAATTGCGATCACATTGTCGCCCGGCTTCAGCATCGGGCCGATGTTGTAAATCTTCACGCGCCCGAGGCGGAATGCGTCATTGAGCGCGGCCTTCGCGTGCGTGCCGTTCACGGCGACATCGAATGCCTGCGTCGCCGCGAGCATCGCGTAAGCCTCGGTCGCGGGCTGCGCGAGTTTGAAGCTCCGGCGGAAAACGATGCGGTGCCGATCATCGGCGGGGCGCACTTTCACCACGCCGGGATCGCCGGTGGCCTTCACCTTTGCGGCGATGTCGAACTGCTCCTGCGCGAGCTTCAGCTTCTCCGCAGCCTTCGCGATTTCGCTGCTCGCGGCGGCGATTTGCTCCGGCCCTGCGGCGGCAGCGGCGTCTGCCTTCTGTTTCGCTGCGTCGAGCGCATTCGTCGCGGACACGAGCCAGCCGCGCGCCTTCTGCACCGCCTCGCGCTGCGGGCCGAGATCGAGCGGTTCGTCCGTCCAGATCCAGCGCGGCATCGCGATTCCGCCTTCGAGATCGTCCGCGCCGAAATCAAACTCCAGCGACGAAGGCAGCCTCGCCCAGTCGCCCGCGAGGGAAGTCACCGCATCGCTGAACTGCTCCGCCGTCATGCGCCGCGTGAGCGGGCCTTTGAAAACGAACGTCTCCTTTTCATCCCGCGGCCCCTCGATGCTCGGCATCGCATACGCGCGCGATGTGAGGATCACTTCGATCGAGTGCTTCAGATCCCATCCGTGCGCGATGAGATCCTCCGCGAGCCAGTCGAGCAGGTCGCGGTTCCATGCGGGCCTGTCCATGTCGTCGAGCGGCTCGACGAGTCCGCGCCCGAGCAAGCGCGCCCAGAGGCGGTTCACGATGGTGCGGGAGAGCCGTCCATTTTTCGGACTTATCATCAGGTCCGCGAGGCGCTGCGTGCGCGCGCTGCGATCGAGGTTCGCGTCAATCGCGCCGATTTCAGGATACAAAAAGCGCACCTTCGCCGTCTTGCCCTGCGGCTTGTCGCAGCGCACGAGTTCGAGCTTGTCGTCGGTATAAACGGCGGCGAGGCCGTAGCAGTCCGCGAGCGCCCAGTCGTTCACGAAGCTGTCGTGGCAGCTCGCGCATTTCAAATTCACCCCGAGGAAAACCTGCGACACGCTCTGCGCCGCCTGCATCGCGGGCCGCATCGAGGCGTTCACCGTGCCGCGCCACAGGATGCCGCTCGTGAAGCCCTCGCTCGCATCATTCGGATTCACCAACTCCGCGACGAAGCGGTCATACGGCTTGTTTTCGCGAAGCGCGGCGTGCAGCCAGCCGGTGATCTGCTTGCGCCCGCCGTCAATGAAGCCCGTGCCCTTGTAGTCGTTTCGCAGCAGGTCGTTCCAGAAAGTGAGCCAGTGATCCGCGTAGCCGCGCCCGTCCGCCAGCAGCGAACGCACGAGCGCCGCGCGCTTGTCCGCCGCCGTGTCCTTTTCAAAGGCATCGAGCTGCTCCGCGCTCGGCAGCAATCCGATCGTGTCGAGATACACGCGCCGCGCGAACGCCGCATCCGCCACCGGCTCCGCGGCCTTCACGCCATTCTCCGCGAAGTAGCGCGCGAGCACCCGGTCCACCGGATTCCCTTTGCCCGCCGGCGGCTCGACCTTGCGCGGGGTGAGATTCTGCGGCGCGGGCTTTGAAAAGGTGAGCCCGAGCGGCCACTTCGCGCCTTGGTCAATCCACGCGCGCAGCAGGCCCACCTGCTCCGGCGTCCAGCGCTTGCCGCGTCTCGGCATCAGCGATTCCGCGTCGTCACTCGCGACGAGTTCGATGATCAGGCTCTTCGCACTGCTGCCCGGCACCAACGCCTCGCCCGTGTCGCCGCCCTTGAGCAATCCCTCATGCGTCTCCAGGGAAAGCCCGCCGCGATCCTTCCCCTTCGCATGGCACTTCACGCAGGACGATTCGAGCAGCGGCTGGATGTCCTTCACAAAATCCACGGGCCGATCCGCCGACGGGGGAAGCTGCGCGGCAAATGCGGCGGCGGGAATCAGGAGGAGGAAAAGGTGTTTCATCGCGTCCGGATAATCTCCTGCATCCGCAGCCGTTGGCAAGCCGCGCGGACCTCTGCGATGGGGAGCACCACGGTCAGAAAATGAGGAGCCAGCGCCGGTGATTCCATTTGCCTTCATTTCCGCAAAGGCCGAATTGATATTCCTGCGACGCCCCCACGTATGGCCCACCAGCTAGTTTTCAGCTCTGAAACCGCGAAGCCACGGACCTATCCCGTGACTGGCGAAGGCATTTCCATCGGGCGTCATCCTGAGAATACCGTCGTGCTCGATCACGTGTCCGTCTCGATCTATCACGCCAAGGTCGTCGTCGAAAACGGCAGGACGCTGCTCCGAGATCTCCAGTCTTCCAACGGGACGAAAGTGAACGGCAGGCATGTCAGCGAGATCACGCTGGCTGAGGGAGACGAGATTCGCTTCGGCCCGATCGTGTGCCATTTCCGCGGGGAAATATGGTTTAAGGAAAGCGCCGATGCCCCGAAGGGCGGCGCATCGCGGAATACCCCCGCGAAGAAAGTTTCCGAGACGCAGAAACCTGCGAAAGCGGCAGTCGCAAAAGAGCAAGTCCCGAAGGACAAGGATCGGAAAAACATTGCGACGGAAGACAAGCCGCCGCAGGCCGCTTCCACGAATGTCGAACATCAAGACGAGGCGGAACCGCCGCTGACAGGTCTGGAAAAACTGCGCCGTCGTCTCACAGAGTCGCGCTACTTCATGCTCTCGCTGATTCTCCATTCGGTGATCGTGATCCTCGCAGGATCCCTCGTCCTCTACAAAGCGGCGAGAGATCCATTGGAATTCACCGCGGCAGGCGGCGACGGGCTGATCTCCTCGACGGACGATCTCGCGCCGCCGCCGGAATCACCGGCGGACTCGGTGCCCACCGAAAAGGTCGTGCAGCAGACTCCGAACACGAATGCCCCGCACGTGGACGTGATCACGACCTCGACGCCAGCGAGCAATTTCAAGGTCGCCATGCCCGCGGTGCAGGTGAAGATCACCACGAATGCGGCCAGCCTCGTGAGAGCCGCAGCCGGCACATCGCGCGGATTTTCTGCGAGCATGCCCGGCACGATGGGTGGCCGCGTGGGCAGCGCGAGGGCCAGGGCGATGGCGCTGAACAAGATGAAGCCGAAGTCCGAAGAGGCGGTTCTGAGGGGCCTCGGATGGCTCGCGCAGAATCAAAATACGGACGGCTCGTGGGGTGATGAATACAAGGGCGCGATGACCGGCTTTGGCCTGCTCTGCTTTCTCGGCCACGGCGAACTGCAGGATTCGCCGCAGTTCGGAAAGACCGTGGGAAATGCGCTCATCTGGATTTTTGCGAACGGGACGAAGAATGAAGGGCGCCTGAACATGGCCGGCTCGTTCAATCAGCCCGGCGTCTATGAGCACGCCATCTGCACGTATGCCCTCGGCGAGTATTACACGATGACCAGGGACCAGCGCGTCGTCGCACTTTTCAAAAAGGCGATCGGCCACATCCTCGAAGGCCAGGGCCCGGGCGGCGGATGGATGTATGCCTACGACAAGAGCGAGGACGACCTCTCCGTGAGCGGCTGGCAGATCCAGGCGCTCAAGGCCGCGCACCTCAGCAAACTCCCGATGCCCGGAGTGGACAAGGCGCTCGACAACGCCATGGCCTACATCGAGCGCGTGCGCGGCCCGAGAGGCGGCTACGGATACCGCAGGCGCTCGGACGACTACAGCCTCACCGGCGTCGGCATCCTCTGCCAGCTCTTCTGGAGACCCGACCGCGCGACGCTCAGCAAAGGCATGGAATGGCTGCTCGATGAGACCGAGAAAAGCAAGCCGGTGAAATACAAGACGGACAGCGCGGATCTTTACGCGTGGTACTATCATACGCAGGCATGCCTCATGTTTGGCGGCGAGGCCTGGACGAAATGGAACGGATGGTTCCAGGATGAAATCTGCGACGTGCAAAACCCCGACGGGAGCTGGCCGGTCCCCGGCGGCAGAAACGTCGGCCCGCAAGGCGGCGAGAACAAGACGGGCGAGGTCTATCGCACCTCGCTCTGCATCCTGATGCTCGAAGTCTTCTACCGCTACATGCCGACGACGCAGGGGTGACGGCGCGGGAAAGGCTACTCCCAAAGTCACACCCGCCGCACGCCAAGGACGCTCTCCATCTCGACGAAGCGACCCGCATCCCCTTCCTCCGCGCCGTCCTCCTTTTCCTGCTCACCGCGAGCGCCGCATTTGCCGCCGCAGATGCGCCGAAGCCGAACCTCGTCATCATCCTCGCCGACGACCTCGGCTGTGGCGACCTCGGGTGCTACGAGCATCCCAGCATCCGCACGCCGAGCGACACGACCCATCCTCAGAGCAGCAGCCGCCTCGCGCAGCGCGTCGCTTCCTTCAGCCAGTCCTGCGCGTGCTCGGGCGGCGGGGCCCAGCCGGGGCTCCAGCCTAGCCATTGGACGGCCTGGTGCAGACGGCAGAATTCGAGATCGATCTGGAATTTCCTCCATCCGCATTTCACCAGCGAATCGTCTGGCAGCGCATCGTAGTAAGCCCGCGCCATTGTGTTTTTCTGCGTCGTGGTCCAGTTGCCGCTCGTGAGGCCGGCGAGGTCCACGAGGCCGGGAGCGGCGGCGGCCATTTCCCAATCCACGGGGCAGATGCGGAGGTGGTCGCGACCGATGTCGAGGAGGATGTTCGACGCGTAGAATTCGCCATGGATGACGGTGATGGGCAGCGAGAGCATGTGCTCGATGACGCGTTCGTAGCGCGCAGCCAGCCAGTCGATCGCGGCCGCAGCCTCACGTCCGGGAGACGTGTCACCCTCGTGGATGAACTCGACGGCGCGGTCGATCCATCGGCGGTAGAAGCGTTCGTCGTATTTGAGCAGATGCGCGATGTGCTGCGATTCGCGGATCTCCGTCTCGGGCACGAGGTAGCTGTGCATGCCGGCGAGCCAGCGCGCCGTCTCGGTCCAGAAGTGCATTTCGCCCTGCTGCCAGAGCAGCACGGGGGGCAGGCGTTCGAGGAAGATCCAGTACAGCTTTTCCTCCGGGTCCACGAACGCGCCGAAGCACGCCGGGGTGCCGAGCTTGTGCTGCGAGAGGACCTTCCGGTACGTGTCGATCTCGCGCAGCGGATGGTAAAAGAAGGTCGGCTTGATATTGCCGGCGCCGGTGAGCAGCGCGGCTTTGCTGAGGTCCTTGAAAATGAGCTGCAGCGTCATCCCGTCGTCGAATGTCACGTCGAGCTCCTCGATGATGTAGCTCGAGCAGTATTCGGAGAGCCGGCGCTCCAGCGTGGCGATGTTCAGCCGCCTGCCGAAAAAACGGCACAGCTCGGATTCGAGCGCGCAGCGAAGCTCGGTCTCATCAACGATGGACTGGATGTGCAGCCGCTCGCCTCTCATCCGCCGAATCCGATCTGTCCCAGGAGGCGGGTGAGGACCTGGTCCGAATCCAGGTATTGTTCCGCGATTTCGCGTGCGGCCCGCGCATGGCGGCGGTAGTCGCGCCGCAGTTCCTCGATGGCGGCGAGGATGTGATCCATCGTTTCAAAAGCGAACAGTCCCTCGCCCGTGGGCAGGAATTCCTCGAAGCCCGTCCTTTGCGCAAACACGGGACGGCCGCTCGCAAGATAGCACCCGCTGCGATCGCTGAACCATCCGCAGCGCGACGCTGCGTATCCGCTTTTTGCGATGCCAAACTCGGCCTTCGACTGCTGGATGAAGCGCCGGTAGCTCGACGGCGAGGACGCGACGCGGCTCGGGTCCTGGATCGTCCAGCCATTTTCCGAGAGCGCGGAGAGATCGCTCTGCTCGCCGGGATGGATCGCGAGAGCGGGTGCGAATCTTTCCTTCGAGAAACGCGGCAGCGCGAAAAACTGCCGCATCGAGTGTGCCTTTTGCCCATAGTGCGCGCCGTCAAATTCCACCGAGCCATAGCCGCGCCAGTTGCCGATGGTCGTAAGATCCGCAGCTTCGCATGCTTCCGAGAACGGCCACTCGTCGAGCACGACGGGCTGCTGCGTCTTCAGCCACCGCAGCCCGCACGTGGGCACCGGGCAGTCGCTCAGGCCGACGCGCTGGCCGATGGTGACAAAGTCCGTGTGCGCGGCGAAGCGCATATCGATGCCATACGCGTGGTGCCAAACTTGGATGAATGCCGGATCGAGATCGAGATACACGCGGCGCGGGATCGCATCGAGCAGCGCGCGGTCGGCGAGCATGCCGGAGACATTGATCAAAAGGTCGGCGGCTTTGGCAAAGCGCAGCACGTCATCATACGCGATGCCGACGGTCTCCGTCCCGCCATCGAGCAGCAGCGCAGAGGTGCGCGCGATGCCAAACTGCTGCGTGACCTCGCGGAAATACGCGACATTGTCCGAAGCTGGCAGCACGGCTTTCGGCGGCCGCAGCGAGGAGGCCTTCATCGGCTCCACGAAAAGCACCTCGTGCCCGAGTTTCCTCAGACCGAGTACATACTGAAGCACAGCCCATGTCGCGCCACCGTGAAACGGATCCGCCGCGATCATGCCACTGAACACGATGCGGAGCCGGTTTTCGGATGTGCGCCGGGGGGACGCGCTCAGAACTGACATTGAATGCCAGGGTTCATGGCCTTCATGCTTGGACGAGAAGGGAGCGGCACACAACCACGAACCCATGAAAATGCATTCAGGCGCACTTCCCGCCGAGGCTCAGGGCTTGTAGTCGAGGGCCACCGATTCCGCATGCCAGTCGAAGAAAATCGCATTGCGCTTGTCGCCGTGCACGGGCTTCGGTGCGATGCCGCCGGGTTTTTTCCGCACGGGGCTTTGCGCGTCGAGATCCTGGATGGCCCACGTCTTTGCCAGCGGTGCATCGGCAAACTGCGCGAGGTGTTTCGGATTTCCCGCACCCTCGGGATCCAGGCTCGCGTCATCGCCGGCCTCGATGGCGACGTCGGCATCACCCCAGGGGTTCATCGGCGAACCGTTCACCATCACCTCGGTATTCAGGAGCCACGACTGATCCTGCCGGTACGGCGCGCCGCGCTGCCAGGCCGGGCACACGAGCACCATCATCTTATGCGTCTCCGAGGTCGCGGACTGCCCGAGATAGGGCGCGAGGAGATGGCCGAGCGTGCTGTCGTCCTTCTCATCATACCAGCAGCTCTGCCACGTCCACATCGGCCCCGGCATGGTGGATTCGTGGTCGTTTGCGAAGCCGTTCACGGCCTGGCCGACGGTGCGCAGGTTCGCGAGGCATTTCGTGCGATCGGCATATTTGCGGACACTGCCGCTCACGGCGAGGCTCAGCGCGGCGAGGATCGCGATGATGCCGATCACGACGAGCAGCTCGATCAGCGTGAAGGCTTTTTTTCTGGCTGATGGCTTGCGGATCGTGCGACGCATAAAGAATCGGAACCATGTCTAGCCCATCCGCGCCCAGTTGCAACGGAGTGAATCCCGGCGCGAATGTGCGGCCAGGCCTCACGCTCTGGATCTGCGCC
>JAYWEO010000449.1:0-23834 GCA_043779225.1 Prosthecobacter sp. | reverse complement strand
AGCTCGTGCGGACCGTCGGATGTGTCGGCGGTGTTGAAGTCAAACGGCTTGCCGGGAAGCGCTGCGGCGATGCGCCGTCCGTCGAGGTAAAGCTCGAACGCGCCCGCCGCGATGCCATCGGCGGAGCGCACCGCGGGTGAGATCTGCACGTTGCCTTTCAGCGTCGCGCCGGACTTCAGATCGCCGGGCAGCACTGTGAGCGACTTTTTCCAAGGCGCGCAGAGTCCGTCGCCGACGATGAGGAGCTGGTACGGCCCGGCGAGCGACTGGTAGTAAGCCTCCGCGAGCGAGCAGCCCTGCGCATAGTGGTAGTGGATGAAGGGCGTGGGAAATTTCGGCTGCACCGCATACGGCTCGGTGACAGCACCGCTCGCGCCCGCGGCTCCGAAGCGGATGAAGTCTGTGAGCGGAGTCTGGCCGTCGGATTCGCCCATCGCTCCGCCGTAGCTCGTGAGATTGTCGCCGATCGCCCCGGCGAGCAGTTTGCTGCCGCTCGCCGCCCACGAGAAATCCGGGCTGCCGATGGTGGCCCCGGCGACGTCACCTTTGTTCTTCGGCATCACTCCGTCCTCGACGGCAGACCACACGCCTACCTCGCGGAGCTTTTCCGCCGCGCGGTTGAAGCCCCACTCGCGTGTCGTGGATCGCACGTCGCGGTTTGCCATGAAATAGACGGTGCCCTTTGGTCGCGAGCCGTCGGCGGCGATTGAGCGCTGGAGTGAAGCCAGCGCCTCGGTCACGGAATTCCCGCGCCCGCTCGTGCAGGCGAGCATCGTCGAGAGCATGTAGCGGATGCCCTTGTCGCCCTGCACCCACTGGCCGGTCGGCAGCCAGCCTACGCTCGCGCGGAATCCGCTCGTGGGCGTGATTTGAAATTTTGCCGCCTTGCCGCGTGCGACGAGGATCGCGAAGTCCTCGCGTCCCTTGATGCTCGCGAGATCGGGATCGGTCTCGGCCATGCGCATGTCCCACCAGCCATTGTCCACGGCATCGCGCAGCGCGCCGACGGCGGCGATGGGATTGCCCATCCGCGCATGCACGCAGGCGATGTTGTAGTGCAGCTCCGCGCTTGCCGGGTGGGCTTTCCGGAGTGCGAGCAGCCGGTCGAGGATCGGCTGCAGTCCCGGATCGTTTGCCGATGGAGAGGTCGAGAGCTTCGGCGGCGGAGGAATGCTGGGGTCCGGCTTTTCCGCAGGGCTGGCAATCTTCACGCGGAGCCCGGCGACGGAGTCCGCATACACCTTCCGGTCGTGGTCGCTCCACGCGGTGTCGGGCGCGGCGTGGAGCGGCTGCCGGGAATAGAAATTCACATTCATCCCGAGGTAGCCCACGTTTTTCGCCATCGTGAACTGATACAGATACGTGAGCCCGTTGATCGATGCCGGCTGCGTGATCACCGTCGGCATCTTCTGCGTGCCGAGGTCTGAGGTCACATCGATCGCCCACGGGAAATCCGCGCTGTAGAGCACGTAGTCGATCTGCGCCGCGAGCCCGCGCTGCTCCGCGGTGTGCAGCACCGGTCCGAGGATCTTCGTGCGGAAGTCCTCGACGTTCATCTTTTCAAAGCCTGGGAGATTGCGCAGCCGGATGACATTCGTCGGCGGGATGTGGCGCGCGGCCACGTATTCGTTCGCGATGAAAGTGGAGGCCCAACTGTCGGCATTCACCACGACGAGTGCATTCTCCGGCCCGCCGCCTGCGGATGCGATCGAGCCGGTGCAGACTGCCAGTCCAGCGGGGAGCAGTGCGCGAAGCATTTTGCGAAATGGTTTGGCGCGAGATTTTCCTGGGCGTGCAGACATGGGCTGCGATTTCCATCGCCGAATCCCGCTGAAAAGAAAACCCCCAATCGTGCCGGGGCAGGGGAGCCTTGCCAACTGCGGTGCGTGGGAAGCAGGATGGTGGCCCATTTTCCAACCGACCATGCCCGAGGGAACCATCACGTGTCCGAAGTGCGGCCACACTTTTGAAATGTCCGATGCTCATTGTGCTGGAGCGAGCTATCCGCTACCACGAAATGCTCCGGCTGTTGCCGGGCCTAGGGTCATAAGCGTCTTCCATGAACATCTGCATTACGATCTTAGCAAAGACGGAGGGTAATTAGTTATGCATGAAATCATCTGTCCGCATTGCGGAAAGGCATTCAAAATCGACGAAGCGGGATACGCGGACATCCTGAAGCAGGTACGCGACAAAGAGTTTGAGCAGCAATTGCACAAGCGGCTGGAGCTGGCGGAGCAGGACAAGCGGAATGCCGTGGAGCTCGCGAGGACCAAGGTCGCGGCTGAATCGCAGGCCGCTGCCGCAGCCAAGGACGCGGAGATCCAGAAGCTGAAGGCCGAGCTCGATGCCGGTGAGACCACGCGGAAGCTCGCCGTGACCGAGGCCCTCGGCACCCTGGGAAAGGAGCGTGACGCGCTCGCGAACGAACTGCAGCAGGCGAAGCGTGACAAGGAGGCTGCGTCCAAGCTTGCCGAAGCGAAGCTCCTGAACGAACTGCAAACTGCCGCCGCCACGAAGGACGCGGAAATTCAGCGCCTGAAAGCCAAATTCGACATGATCGAGGTTGCGCAAAAGCTGGCCATCACCCAGGCGGTGAGTGCGGTCGAGAAAGAGCGCGATGAACTGAAGGGCGGCATCGAGCGGGCGACGCTGGAGAAGCAGCTCGCCGAGAAGTCGCTCAAGGACAAGTATGAGACGCAGATCCAAGATCGCGATGCGGCAATCGAACGCCTGCGGGACATGAAGGCGCGCCTCTCGACCAAGATGGTTGGTGAAACCCTTGAGCAGCACTGTGAGACCGAATTCAACCGCATCCGATCGATGGCGTTTCCGAGGGCTTATTTCGAGAAGGACAATGACGCGCGGACGGGCAGCAAGGGCGACTACATCTTTCGCGACTCGGATGAGGTGGGCACGGAGATCGTCTCGATCATGTTCGAAATGAAGAACGAGGGCGATCGCACCGCGACGAAGAACAAGAACGAGGATTTTCTGAAGGAGCTCGACAAGGACCGCACCGAGAAAGGGTGTGAGTATGCGGTGCTGGTCTCCCTGCTGGAGCCCGACAATGAGCTCTACAATGCCGGGATCGTGGACGTGTTCCACCGGTACCCGAAGATGTACGTCGTCCGTCCGCAATTTTTTCTCCCAATCATCACGTTACTGAGGAATGCGGCGATGAATTCGCTCAAGTACAAGGCGGAGCTGGCGCTCGTGAAGGCGCAGAACATCGACATCACGAACTTTGAAACCCAGCTCGACACGTTCAAAACCGCATTCGCGAGGAACTACGACCTAGCCTCCAAGCACTTCCAAACGGCAGTCGATGAAATCGACAAATCAATCGACCACCTGCAGAAGACCAAAGAGGCGCTGCTCGGTACCAATCGGAACCTTCGTCTTGCCAACGACAAGGCGCAGGACGTGACGATCAAGAAGCTGACGCGGGGCAACCCGACGATGGCGGGGAAGTTTGCCGGGCTGAAGGAACCTGGCCTTTCCGATGCGGAATGAGCCGTGCTTCGCACTCGCGCCAGTGGCCGACCCGCTGCACAAGGATGGGGCTGGGCAAAATGAGGACGATGCGGAGGCAGGGAGGCGTTCCTGTCCGTGCGACAAAGTCGCGCCTGATAAATCGCGTGGTGCAAGGTGAGCAGTCTGATTCCGCGAACGAAGTTTCTCCACAGTCCGCAATGTTTCATCGCATGGTCCGACCATGAACTGGTTCCATCTTGAGTTCGGCGATTTTGCCAAGGCGTTCCTCAGCGTGCTTTTCGAGGGTGCTCCTTTCCTGCTGCTCGGCGCGCTCATCTCGGGATTCGTGGATGTCTTCGTGTCGTCGGAGCGCATCACGAAGCTGCTGCCCTCGCGTCCTGCGCCCGCGATTTTTCTCGCGGGGTTGCTCGGGCTCATCTTTCCGATCTGCGAATGTGGCAGCGTGATCGTCGTCCGGCGCTTCATCCGCAAGGGGCTGCCGCTGAGCGTGGCCACCTGTTACATGCTCGCCGCGCCCATCGTGAGCCCCATCGTCGCGCTGAGCACGTACAAGGCGTTCACCGGGCAGAATCCGTGGCTCATGCTTTCGCTGCGGCTCGGCTTTGGCTACGCCATCGCGGTGCTCGTCGGACTGATCGTGCATCAGCTCCCGCGCAGGCTCGTGGCAGCGACATCGCCCTCCGATGCGCCGGTGAAACGCCGCACCGGGCTGAGCATTTCCGCGGAAGCCAGCGCGGATTCTGCGCCGTTGGATTTTTCGCAGATCGTCGCCAAGGCTTCGCCTCTGCGAAAAGTGATGCTCGCCATCCAGTCGGCCACCGCGGACTTCCTGGATGTCACCGTGTTCTTCGTCATCGGCACGGCGATCACGAGCGTGTTCTCCGTCGGCGTGAACCGCGAGGTCATCGCGCCACTCGCGCAGTCGCCGTTCCTTTCGGTGGTCGCGCTTATGGTGCTCGCCGCGCTGCTTGCGCTGTGCAGCACCACGGATGCGTTCGTCGCCGCCACGCAGCTCACGATTTTCCCGCCTGCGGCAAAGCTCGCCTTCCTGCTCTTCGGCCCGGTGTTTGATCTGAAGCTCTTCTGGCTCTACGGCCTCATCTTCCGCCGCCGCTTCGTGGTGTGCATGGCACTGGGGCTCTTCGCGCTCATCGCATTCTTCTGCTGGATCTGGGCGGGCATCGAGACCGGCCCGGTGAAAGGCCGCGGCTCGTTTGCTCCGCCCGTTTGCATCGAAGCTCAAACACCTCTACCCTCCTGACCATGCAATCCCTCTTCGCCCGCTGGCTGCCCGCCGCGACGCTCGCGACATGGAGCGCCGTGCTGCTCTACTTCCATTTCTCGCTGCGCATGAATTCCATGCTCGCGCCGGAATTCCGCACCTACGCACTCATCGCCGCCATCATCCTCGGCGTCATGGCGCTCAGCTTTGTCGCATTCAAAGGCGACGCCACGTGCTGCTCCTCGGGTGAATGCGGACACGGCCTCAGCCGGCTCGCGACGGGCAAGCTGATCACCTTTTTCATCCTCCTCGTCCCCATCGTCGTCGCCGCGCGCTTTGATCCCCGCGAGGGATTCAGCAAGTCCTTCGTGGAAAACCGCGGCACCGCGACCACGCTCGAACAGCTCGGCAGCGCAGTGTCGCGCCCGCCGAATGGACAGGCCGACTATCGCAAGCCCGTGGACCTCACACTCCCGAGCAAGGACGGCAGCACACCCGCACCGCCCGCCGGCTCCCAGCCGCCCGCGACGGAAAGCAAGGCCGCCGCCGACTACCTCGTGCGCACGCCTGATGGCACCATCGTCGCCGAAGTCCTCGACCTCCTCTATGCCGCGCAGGACAATCTTCTGCGCAAGGATTTCGAGGGTCAGCGCGTCGAACTCATCGGCCAGTTCATGCCCGACTCCTCGAACAACGCGGGCGGCAACCGCTTCAAGGCCGTCCGCATGTTCATGACCTGCTGCGCCGCCGACGCCCGCCCCGTCGCCACGCTCGCGGAAGCAGAAAAGCTCCCCGCCTTTCCCGAGATGACGTGGGTCCGCATCACCGGCACCGCGACATTCCCCGTGGAAAAAGGTCGCCGCATCTCCGTGCTCAAGGCCGAGAAAATCGAGAAGACTGAACCGCCGTCCGAGGCGATGGTCTATTAGAGCGATTCAGCCAGCCGCGAAGCATCGCAGCCGTTCCGCGCTATCGCATGAGCGTCGCGACGAATGATTTCGCGATGAGTCCGGCGAGGGCGGTGCCGATGATGGCCGCGACCCGCTCCTTGCCGCTCAGCCCGCCGAATCGCGACAATGCGATGACTCCGCAGATCACGCCCAGGACCCCTGGGAATGTGATCGCGAGATCCCCGATGCGCTGCGCCGCGGCGGTGGCGCCGGATTGGCCGCGGCGTCCGAGGACTTGGATCGCGAGGACGATGAAGATGGCGGCCGTCAGCGCGACGGATGCAAGCGGCGCGTAGGCCAGCCAGAAAGGGGAGCGTTCCGCGTTCACTTCGGAGGTTTTCGACGGTGGAGACGCCGTGGAAAGCGAGCCGCCCGGAGACACCGGTCCGGTCGTTTCCTTCGGCTGCAGGCGCTGGATCGTGCTGGCGACGAATTCGCACATCAGCTCCGTGGGCCCATGATTATCCACCGGCCAGAGCGGCGTTTTGTCCGAGAGGTAACGCTGCAAATGCGGGATCGCCTGCGCGTCGCCGAGGTTCGCGAGGCCGATCACCGCGTAGCCCTTGAGATCCTTGTCCGCGAGATGCTCCACGAGCGTGGGAAGCACCGAGGCGTCCTTCAGCGTGCCGAGGCTGCACAGGAGCGACTGGCGAATCGCGACCTCGGGCCGTTGCTCCAGCATCTCGTTCATCACGGGGACCCACTCCCGGCCCGTCGTGGCATGCAGCGCGTTCATCACGATGCTCTCGCGGGAATCATGGAGCAGCTTCAGCCAGACTTCGCGAAAGGCGTCTTCGCCTTCGAGGAGTCGGATGCCCTTGGCCGAGTCGATGGCGATGATAGGGTCTCGCGCCTCTGCCGCAAATTTCCGAAAAACGACTCCTGCCTCCTCGTGAACGCTCGGATCCTTCTGAGCCTGACGAAGGAGCGCATCAATCCCGCGCCGCAAGACCTGCATGTCGGCCGATCGGAGGTCTTCCCGGATCCGAATGAGACTCACGGTGAAACTGTCCTCAGGGTTGTTCGCACGCGTTCGATCACGCGAAAATGAGAGCGGAGAACCTCGATGAAGTGAAGGCGAATTGTCGCAACAAAACCGCGCAGACCCATCGGTTCTGCCCACCCGAGCGGGAGGAATGCAACCCTTTCAGGGTTGATGGCTGTTCGTGGCCGGGTCCCCGGGGTAGCCGCTTCGCGTCAACCCCGGGCTGATGGATTCAATCCCGTTGGGATTGGGCGGGTTCGAGTGGTGTTCCCTGAGAGCATGTTGAAAAAGGGTGTCACGCAAAGGCGCAAAGGAGCTGGTATGGCGACGGGTTGCTTTGCGTCTTTGCTGCTTTGCGTGATCCTGCAATGGGACTTTTTCAACATGCTCTGAGTCGCGGCTTGTGCACATTCCCGAATCCCAACGGGATTCCATCGATCAGCCCAGGGTTGCTCGGCGCGAGCAACCCTGGGTCATCGTCCAAACGAGTCATCAACCCTGCAAGGGTTGAATCACGCCTGCGCGCAAACCTCCGCGACCTTTGCTGCTACGAAGGGCACGATCCACGCGCAGACGATTCAAGGAGAAGGAGTGATCCGGTGTTGTCCTCTTCGCGCCCCTGGTGCCCTTCGCAGTTCCCAATGAGGACACTGCCGCACTACCGAGTGCATTGACGCAATGCGGGAATCTCCACATGGTGAGGCGATGCTCCCTGCCGTTACCCAGCTCCTCGTCCTCCAAGATCGCGATAAGAAACTCCGCCAGCTCAAGCTGGAACTGAAGCGTGCGCCGCTGGAGCGGAAGGACATGGAGTCGCGCACGGTGGGGACGAGCAGTGCGCTGGATGCGGCGAAGCTGAAGGCGAAGGAGATCGAGGTGAAACGCAAGGATCTCGAGAACGAAGTGGGCACGCGCAGGACGCGCATTCAGAAATACAACCAGCAGAAGCTGGAGACGAAAAAGAACGAGGAGTATCAGGCGATTTCGCACGCGATCCAGACGATCGAAAATGAGATCACGGTGATCGAGGATCAGGAGCTGGAGCTCATGGAGGCTGCGGAAAAGCAGAAGCCGGTGATCGCGGCGGCGGAAAAAGAGGCGGCGGCGACGAAGGCGCAGGTGACGCAGCAATTTGCGGATCTGGATGCGAAGGTGAAGTCGCTCGAAGCGCAGATGATCGCGGTGCAGGCGGAGCGTGAGAAGCTCGCCGCGGAGGTGGCAGAGCTGGATGAGGATCTGCTGGACACGTATCAGCGGCTTTTTGAGACGAAGGATGCGCAGGCGGTGGTGGCGCTGCTGAATGAGATTTGCCAGGGCTGCCACGTGAAGTCGCAGACGCATGTGATCCACGCGGTGAAGGCGGGCAAGGTGGTGACGCACTGCCTCTACTGCGGGCGGATACTGTATCCGGAAAACTAGGAACATGCGCAGGCACCCTCATTTCAACGCAGAGGCGCAGAGAGAGGTAAGAGGAGGAGCGCGGAGGAATTTTCATTGTTTCCTTTGCAGGCCTCTCCATTTTCTCTGCGTCTTTGCGTTTAAGAAAACCTGCTAAGGAGGCTGGCTTTGAACCGCATCGCTGGCATCGAGACGGAATACGGGTGTCTCGTCACCGGCGGCGAGCAGCGCGGGGAATCGTGGCCGGCGCGGGTGAAGAATCACCTTTTCAAAAAGCTGCGCGTCGGAGTGCTCGATCAGCATTATCGCGACTACGAGGAGCCGCCGGGGAATGGTGGATTTCTGCTGAATGGCGGACGCTTTTACCTCGATATGGGGCATCTCGAATATGCGTCGCCGGAGTGTCGCTCGGTGCGCGATCTCGTAGCGTGTGACCTCGCGGGCGATGCGATGCTGCAGGGCGCGATCGAGGCGATGGGCGTGGCGGATGAGGTGGCGTTCCTGAAGAACAATATCGATCACGAGACGAATGCGACGTTCGGATGCCATGAGAATTACCTGATGCGGCGGGAGACGGATTTCACGGAGGAGAATACGGCGGGGCTGCTGGGCTTTCTGGCGACGCGGCAGATTTTCACTGGCGCGGGGCGCGTGGGGCAGGCGAGTCCGCTGGCCTTTGAGACTGAGCCGCTCGCGCCGTATGAGCGGGTGGAATTCCAGATGAGCCAGCGCGCGGATCACATCGTGAACGACATCTATCAGTGGGTGCAGTTCAACCGCGCGATCATCAATGCGCGCGATGAGCCGCTGGCCGACTATCGGAAATATCGGCGGCTGCACCTGCTCATCGGCGACTCGAACATGAGCCCTTTTGCGACAGCGATGAAGGTCGGCACGACGCATCTGGTGCTCACTTTGCTGGAAGAGGACCGGCTGCCGCGCGATGTGGCGCTGCAGGATGCGGTGCTCTCGACGCGGATGATCTCGCGCGCGTGCAGCGTGGATGCGCCGGTGCTCCTCGCCGATGGCTACACGGATACGGCGATCGGGATGCAGGAGAAATTCCTCGCCGCCGCGCAATCGCTGGCAGGACGCGATGCTGAGACGGACTGGCTGCTCGATCGCTGGGGCTGGCTGCTCGATGCGCTGCGCCGGAATGCGATTGAGGAATTGCTAGGTGCGGTGGACTGGGTCTCGAAGAAGTGGCTGCTGGATACTTTCCGCGCGGAGCAGGGGGTGACGTGGAGCGACCCGTGGCTCGAAAGCCTCGATCTCGAATATCACAACCTGCATCCCGCGCGCGGGCTGTTTCATGGGCTGCCTTGCGATGGCGAGACGGAGCGGTTCAACCGCGAGGCGTTTCAGCCGGCCTTCCTGCGCACCGCGCCGACGGACACGCGTGCCTATGCGCGTGGGCAGGCGGTCGCGCATTGCATGGAAACGGGCGAGCCGTGCGTGATCAACTGGGACTCGGTGAGCCTCGGCGCGAGCAGTTCACTCGCGATGCCGGATCCGCTGGCGACGTATGCGGACGAGGTGCTGGCTTTGTTTGCGGAGTGAGGCGAGCACGATTGTCCGTTCGCCAGCAGCCTATTGAGATGTCAGCGGCAAGCCGCGGGGATTTTCAACAGCCTGCTATTGGCCCATCATGCTCTGGATATCCTTCATCCGGCCGGCGTAAGCGCTGACGATGCGCCATCCGACGTAGAGCATGATGCCGATGTAGATGAGCCTCGGCACCCATTCGGCGATGGATTCCAGGTCGCGCAAGGCTGCGTTGCGGTACTTTTCGCCGATGAGGAGGAGTTCGCGATCGAGTTCGCCAGTCTGCTCGCCGACGGCGAAGGCGCGGACGAAGGGCTCGGGAAATGCGCGGGTCTTTTCCAGCGCCGGGCCGACCTGGCCGCCGGAGCGGACTTCGGGTGCGGCGATGGCGACGGCTTCGCGCACGATGGCGCTGCCGCTCGCGGCACCGGACATTTCGAGATTGGCGAGGACGTTCACCCCGGCATCGAGCTGCATGTGGTACGCGGAGCAAAAGCGGCTGAGCGAGAAGTCCCGCCGGATTTTCCCGAGCACCGGGATGGCGCGCAGCAGGCGATCGGCGGCAGTGCCGTTTTCCGCCGCGGCGAGGAACATGCGGATGAGCGAGGCGGTGATGAAAATGGAAAGCCAGAGCGCGCCGATGCCCATGGCCGCGGCCTTCAGGAACGGGACGAGGCCGCCATTTTCCGAAAAGACGATGGGCAGCGGCAGGATGAGGAGTGCGAAATGGATGACGAAGGCGGGGTACGCGAGACGGGAGCGGACGCGTGCGCGGGCTTCGGCGATGGTGGTGTGATATTGCGAGGCCTGATCGAGGCCGGTGTCGAGCCGCCCGGCGCGGTCACTCGCGGTGAAGACGCATGCCTCGAGTGGGGAGATGAGCGGCGTGCCCGCGAGCAGGGAATCGCCGACGGAGCCGCCGGCATCGAGCGCGGCCTTGATGCGCGCGAGCGATCCCCGGACCTGCCCGCCGCTGAGGCGTGTGAGCGTCTCGATGGCTTTTGGGAACGGGGTGCCTGTGCGGACGAGCTGGCCGAGTTCATGGAAGAGGCTGGCCTTTTCGCTGGGGTGCATCGGGCGGACGATGCCTGCGTCGTGCGGCGTGGGCAAGCGACGAGAGCGGGCGGGCCGTTGGAATTCTCGTGTTGCACGGCGACGCGGATTCGCGAAACTTGCGGTCCATTTCATGCTGGATTTGCCTAGACAGAAAAAACGCTGGTTCCTCCGGTGGTGGTTCACCATCCCGTTTTTCACGCTGATCATCGTGAGCATTGTGGGTGCGGTGATTTTTTTCAAGGTGAAGTGGGAATACGAGGCCCAGGCGTTGCAGTTTGACTACACGCGGCTGGAGGCGATGGAGTCGGCGAGCGTGATCCTGGACCGTCACGGCGTGCTGCTGGGGAAGATTTTCACGCAGAATCGCGACCAGGTGAGTCTGCAGCAGCTCTCGCCGGCGCTGCGGGAGGCGGTGGTCGCGGCGGAGGATGCGCGGTTTTACGATCACTCAGGGGTGGACGTGCGCGGCGTGGCGCGGGCGCTCTATGAAAACTGGCGGGCAGGCAAGGACAAGCAGGGCGCGAGCACGCTCACGCAGCAGCTCGCGCGCAACACTTTCCCGGAACAGCTCCCGCCGAATGACCGGAGCAGGGAGCGCAAGCTGCGCGAGATGTTCGTGGCACGGGAGATCGAGCGGCGCTGCACGAAGGAGCAGATTCTCGCACTCTACCTGAACCGCGTGTATTTCGGAAACGGCTTCTTTGGCGTCGAATCCGCATCGAAGGGCTATTTCGGAAAAAGTGCATCGGAGGTGGACTTCAGCGAGTCGGCGATGCTCTGCGGCCTGCTGCGGAGCCCGGACAAGCTTTCACCGTGGCGGAACTACGATGCATGCATTCTTGAGCGGAACCGCGTGCTCAACCGGCTGCTGGAGCTGAACCGCGTCACGCGCGAGCAATACGAAAATGCCTTCGCCATGGAGCCGGTGCTGAAGAACAAGCGCCCGATCCATCAGGACAACTATCCCGCCGACCTCGTGTATCAGCAGGTGCTGAAAATCGTGGGCCGCGACCGCGCGACGAGCGAAGGGCTGCGCATCTTCACCACGATTGATTCGGCGCTTCAGAAAAAGGCGGAGGAGTCGCTGCGCACGGAGCTGAACTCGGTGGAGCAGCACCCCGATTTTCAGCCCGAGGATGCCAAGGCAAAGCGCCAGACCCTCTCCGAATACACGCGCATCTTCGAGGCGGCGAACAAGCAGCCGGCCGATGCAGAAGGGAAGCGGATCAATCCCGAGTACCTGCAAGGTGCAGTGGTGATACTCGACAACAAGACCGGCGGCATCGTCGCGATGGTCGGCGGGCGCGACTTTCCGCACAGCGAGCTGAACCGCACACGCCAGGTGCAGATCACGCCGGGCACAGCGTTCAAGCCTCTCGTGTACGCGGCCGCATTTGAGAAGGGGATGTTCCCCGGGACGACCGTGGATGACACGGTGATGGACAATACGAAGGTGGCGATCGGCGGGACGACTGGCACCCTCGGCGAATGGGGGCCGGAGCGCGCGGACAACCGATACGAGGGCACCATCTCGGCGCGCACCGCGCTGGTGAAATCCAAGAACGGTGCGACGGTGCGACTCGGCATGGCGACCGGGATGAAAGACGTGGAGAAGCTTGCCGGCAGCGCTGGCATTTCCAGCAAGCTCGCAGACTACCCGCGCACCTACCTCGGTGGCAGCGAGGTCATCCCGATGGAGCTTGCGCTGTCGTACACGATGTTTGCGAATGGCGGCAGCCGTCCCGCGACGACGTTCATCATCCAGCGCATCGAGGACAAGCTCGGGAGCGTCATCTTCGAGGAGAAGCCCGAGACGGTCCGGGTGATCAAGGAGACCACCGCGTATGAGGTCCATTCCTGCCTCACGCAGGTGCTCGAGCCCGAGGGCACTGCAGAGCGCGCCACCACGGAACTCGGCCTGAAGCGCTACCCGCTCGCGGGCAAGACCGGGACGGGCTACAATTTTACGGACGCATGGTTTGTCGGATACAGCAGTGAACTCACGTGCGCGGTCTGGATCGGCTTCGATCAGCAGCGCAGCAAACCGCGCCAGGGCATCTACCGCGGGGCATTTGGAAAGGATATCGCGCTGCCCGTCTGGGCGGAGGTGATGAAGGCGTCATTCGACAAGTACAAGCCCGTGGAAATCGTGCAGCCGAAGGGAATCATCCGCGTGGAAATCTGCCGCGCGAGTGGCGCTCTCGCCACGGCGAAATGCCTCGTGGACGGTGTCCACACGACGTATCAGGAAATTTGCACCGAGGCACAGGCCCCGAAAGATCCGTGTCCCGTCCACAGCGGCGTGGCACCTGTGATGACCTTCGGCGGCCCGCCCTCGATGAAGGGGTCGATTCGCGCGCGGGTTCCAGAGCCGCAGAACATAAAGGCTATTGCGCTCCCGGCGCCGACCGTGATTGGGAACGACCCATACGGTTCGCACCTTGCACTGGAGCGGCAGGTGCAGATGAACAGTGTCGGCAATGCACAGGCTCCGCTGGTCACGCTGGATGGGATTCCCGTGAACAACGGGGATGCGCCGCCGGTGAATATCCCGGCACCACGTCCCATCGTCATTCCACCTCCGCCGAATACGGACGTAAAATTGGATCAGCCGGAGCCGCTGAAGTTCAACTAGCGAACCGCTGCATTCGCGTCTGATCCCTCTGCTGCCGGAAGTAGGATTGCGGCGCTGCCTGTCACGCGCTGCCACCGAGAGTCGCTTGATCTATGAAAGATGGTATGAATCCGGGATTGAACGGCTGTGATGCCTGCGACGCATGCGCCACCTCGATCACTGCACTGTGCGAATCCTGCGGCCGTCGCAGTTCCATGCGAATCGATCGAGGCGAGCCCTATCGGTTGAAAAGAAACGCAGGCGTATTCACCAGCGCCCAGACCAGATCCTGCGAGCCGGTGAGACGGCGGTTCGTGACCTGAGTCTTGCTCTGCCCGGCGTCGGCGCGGAGTTGGACGAGCTTGGGATCGATGCGGATCGGCTCCTCGGCTTTCGCGAGCAGGCCACGGCGTTCGATGATGCCGGGGTCGGTCGGCAGCGGCATCTGGTTCTTAGCTAATGTTAGGCGGCGCTTGCGCAGTTCGGGATCATTCTCGTTCCAATAGGCCGCGATGGCGGCCCTGTCCTCCTTGCTGCGGAGTGGCGCGGGCTTCTTCAATGCCTCGGTCACGGCGATGGGCAGGCCGATGTTCAGCGGTGAATTGCCCGTCGTCACGTAGAGCCGGAAGCGCGCGATATTGAAGCTGACGGGCCGCGGCTGGTTTAGTTCGAAGCGCAGGCGGAGGCCGTTCTTCGCGTCACCGATCGGCTTCGCCAATGAGAACGTCGCGTAATGCGCGATGCCGAACTGGTTGCTCACGGCCCAGCCGTTGTTGCCATCGCCTTTCTTGTCATCAATCGCCTTTGCCACTTCAAAATTTACCTGGCTGAAATCCGCGGCCGCGCCGTTGAATTTCGCATCGTCAATCTGCCGCGGCTTTCCAAGCGGGCCGGTCTTCAGGCTGATTTCGCCGAGGACAAAGTTTCCCGCCGCAAATCCGGGGCCGAACGCCGGCGCGCTCGCATCCGGCAGGACTTCGATCATCACGCCGGTGATGCCCGCGAGCCTTGTGTCCGCGAGCACCGTGTAGTCGCTCGCCTTCGCCGCGCCGATGTTCGCGCGGATCGTGCCGTCGGGCTGCTTCGTGAGTTCCACCCCGCCCGTGGCTTTCGGCTCGAGGAGATCGAGCGGCACCCAGCCCGTGTAGGTTTTTGCAATCGGCACCGTCGCCTCAAAGTGCGCCTGCGCCGCCGCGAGATTCTTCTGCTCGTATTCCTTCGCAGCCTTGTCGGCCACAGCGACGCTCTCGACGCGTTTTTTCTCCATGTCCGCGACCTTCGGTGCGATTTCCTTTTCGTGGCGCGCAAGCTCCGTCTTCGCGGCAGCAATCGCGGCGACGCGATCCGCCTCCATTTTTGCAATGATGGGAGCCTGCTCTTTTTCCTTCGTGTCGAGCGATGCGAGCAGATCCTTGTGCTCCTGATCGATGATGGCCCATGATTCCAGCGTGCGGGCCACTTCGGCATCACCGGCCGGGCGATTGAGCACGCGGGTGAAAATCTCGTCGATCAGCATCCGGTCATCCGGCTGCGAGGCCACGAGCTTCGGCAGCGCATTGCTCGGGTCGCCGATGGCATCGGCGATGGCAGGGCCGCTGAGCAGCGCCATCACGCTGCCGAGGCGCAGGTCGCTGCTGCGCTCGCATTCGCACGAGCTTTCGCGCGCGGGCCGCCCGGCATTTGCGAGGAAGCCGCTCGGGAGATCGGATTGCGAATCCGGCAGCATCGAGGCGCGCACGCCGCCGGGCAGCCGCGATCCGGCGCCGGTCACTTTCAGGACGGAATCATAGAGCACCTCGGCAGGGAGCCGACGCGCGAGCGAATGCGAGTAGTTCGTCTTGTCGTCCTCGTTCCACTTGTTCGTCGCGAGCGCGAGCTGATAGGTGCGCGATTTGCAGATCTCGCGCAGCACGTGACGCACGTCGAAATGATGCGTGATGAATTCCTTCGTGAGGTATTCGAGCAGCTCGGGATTCGTCGCCGGGTTGCCGGCGCGGATGTCGTCAAGCGGCTCGATGATGCCCGAGCCGAGCAGGTAGCCCCATTGGCGGTTCACGTAGCTGGAGGCAAAGTAGCGGTTGTCCGCCGAGGTGATCCATGCGGCGAGCTGCTCGCGGCGTGCCCCGCTGGTCTCGGCCTTGGCCGGGAAGGGGAACGTCGGCTCGGCGACCTTGCCCGTGCGCAGATGCGTCATCTCGCCGGTCGGCGAGTCCTTCACGATTTCAAAAAGGGCACGTGGTTTTTCCACAGCGGTGCCGGTGAGCTTCGCGCCACCTGCCGCGGGATCATCGGCGAATGACACCTGCGAAAAGAATGCGCCGAGGTGGTAATATTGATCCTGCGTCCAGCGCTCGAAAGGATGGTCGTGGCACTTGTTGCAGTTGAAGCGCGTCGCGAGGAAAAGGTGCGTCGTGTTTTCCATCGTCTCCGCCGGGTCGCGCAGGATCTTCCAGTAGCTCGCCGCCGGGTTTTCCTTGTTCGAGCCGGACGCGGTCACGATTTTCTTCACAAACTGATCGTAGGGTGTGTTGTCCGCGATCTCCTTGCGGATCCAGTCGCGGAAGAGCTGCACGCCCTGGCCGCCGAGGAATTTCGAGTTCACCTGCAGCAGATCGCACCACTTGTTCGTCGCGTGCTCGATGAAATCCGGCGAGCCGATCAGCTTCTCGATGATCGCATCGCGCTTCTCGCGCATCGGCTTCGCATCCGCGAGAAATGCGCGCACTTCCTCCGAGGTCGGCGGCGTGCCGGTGAGGTCGAGATACACGCGGCGGAGAAAATCGGCATCGCTGCACACGCCCGACGGCTCGATTCTCATGCGCTGCCATTTCGCCGCGACGAGTTCATCAATGCGTCCCCACGTCTCCGGCTGCTTCCACGTGAAACCGCTGCGGTCGCCCATCACGGTGAGCGTCGTCGCGGCGTAGTTTCCCTCGTAGCGCGCGAGCACCGGGGCCTCGCCGCGGCGCAGCGTGTTCAGCAGGCCATTGGTGTCGGTCACCAGCGCGGCGACGTCGCCATTGCCGCTCTCGACGAAGGCCTCCGAGGTGACATCGCGTGTCTTGCCGTCTGAAAATGTGGCGACCACGCGGAACTGCTGGAGCGCTCCGGGCACTGGGACGACGGGATTTTTCGGGAACACCTCGATGCCTTTCACACGCGCGACGCCAAGGTCGAGCTTCGCGCCATCCGCGATCCATGCGCGCATGATGTCGTAGTATTTCTCACCGAGCCTTGTGCGCTGCCCGCCTTCGTGCGGCACGCCGGCGGTGGCCTTGAGCAGCATGAGTGAGTCATCCGGCGAGGCGACATTCAGGCGCCTGCCCGCGAGATCGTCCTTCAGCGAGCGCACGTCATAAATCGGATCGTAGCCGCGCAGCGAGAGCTTGAAGCCATACTTTCCGTCCTTCGCGCCGTGGCACGTGCCCGCATTGCAGCCGAGCTTCGTCATCACCGGATTCACGTCGCGGATGAAATCCACGCTGGCCTTTTCCACGACGCCCGACACCTCGACGGCCGCCGAGGCCTTCTGTCCGGAAAGTTCCGCGGTGAGTGCCGCTGCGCCGTTTTTCCGCGCCTCGATGTGTCCCGATTTGGAAATCTCCGCGCAATCCCCGCCGACCCGCAGTGTCGCGAAACGGGTGACGTCCGCCACTTCGCCGGATGCGAGCTTCGCAGTCACGAGCACCTGCGCAGCGCCGAAGCGTCCGTCGAGCGCCACCTTTGCGGGCTGCACTTCGAGCGAGACGATTTTCTGCTTCGGCATCGCCTCCGCGGCGGGCTGCATCATCGGAGCGTCCGCGGCAGCGAGCACCGTTGGCAGTGCGAGGGATGCGAGCAGGGAAAAAGAGGTGAGTTTCATAGGGAAGGATGTGAGCGTAGGATAAACCGAGGCGTGGGGGGACTCTTAGGATGCCACATGGCGAGGGCGGCGATCGGGAAAAAAGGTGGTCAATGTATCCTTTGCGCGTGCCTGCGAAAGATAAATGAAAGCACCCCTCGCTTAGTTTGCAAAATGTGCGATGGTTCCCAAATGAAGACAACCTATGGATTTTCACGTCGGGGACCGGATCGGGTGGCAGAGGAGCTTGCCTCCGTGCTTTCCAAGAAGACGCCTTTGGAATTCAAGGCGCTCTTTGACATCGTCCACACGAATCTCCGGGCGAAGAACGCTGCCTCCGGCGGTGAGGAGATGCTGCGCCTGCGTCTCTACGAAAAGCTCCAGAATTTCGTGCAGGCTGGCTTTGCAAAAAAGACCGGCAAGGAATACCGCGGCGTGCCCAAGGGCATCGAGACATTCCTTTCCACGGCTGCGGAACTGAATGCAAGATTCGCCAACGGCACGCACAGCCGTCCGCCGGTGATCACGGTCGCGCCAGTCGCAAAGGTCACCAAAGTGGTTAAAGTCGCCTCAGTCGCTTCAGTCGCAAAAACGGTGAAAGTGGCCAAAGTGGCCAAGGTCGCAAAAGCGACCGCTGCGGTCGGAAAGTAGCGTCGCCGCGATTTTCCGACATGAAGGCCTGAAGATCAGGCCGCTTTCGCCATCGTGACCGCCGTTGCGAGCGGCAGCATGAGCGTGAATGTCGCGCCCTTGCCCGGACCTTCGCTTTCGCCAGTGAGGCTTCCGGCGATTTCCGTCGCAGCATTCGCGGCGCTGTGCAGTCCGAATCCGTGGCCTGTGGGCTTGGTCGTGAAGCCGTGGTTGAAGACGCGCGTGAGATTTTCCTTCGCGATGCCGCATCCGCTGTCCCGGATCGCGATGCTGGCATGGCCATCCTGACAGGTGACTCCGATGGTGAGCCGGCGCTCATGCACCGGCGTGTCATCCATGGCCTGCTGCGCATTGCTGATCAGGTTCACGAGGATCTGCAGGACCTTGTGCCGGTCCGTGTTCACGAGCGGGAGGGTCGTCGGGCAGTCCATCTCCACGGTCACCGAACCCCGCTTGAGGACCGTCTCCGCCATGAGCAATGCCTCATCAAGCAGCGCGTGGGGCGCGAATTCCTGCATGACGCCGGAGATTTTCGCGTAGTCCTGCTGCATGGCTACGATGTCCTTGATGTGGGCGATGTTCTTCGTGAGCTGCTCGATCTCCGTGAGACGGCCCTGCTGTTCCGCCTCGATCTGCTGTGCGAGAGTGGCGAGGTAGCCGGGCATCATCTGGCCTTTGCCTCCCGCGCTGAAAAATGCGGGAAGGTCCGCCTTGTTCGTATCGAGCAGGTCCGCGACCTTGCGGACGCTTGCGGCCTTTGACTTGCGGACACTGTCGGCGAGCAGGTTGGCGGAGACGTTCACGCTGTTGAGCACATTGCCCACATTGTGCAGCACTCCCGTGGCGATCTCCGCCATGCCTGCTGCCCGCGAGGCCTCGACGAGCTTCAGGTGCATTTCCTCGAGCTGCTTCTGCGCGCGGTTCTGCTCGGTCACGTCCTTCGCCAGCACGATTTTCGTGACTTTTCCCGCGAAGACGATCGCGTGCGCGGTGAGGCGGACCTCGATGACCTCGCCGTTGCGCTTCCTGTGCTTCCACTCACCTCCATCGAAGGACTTCTGCGTCGTGCGGAATGCACGCTCGACCGCCAGTGGCTCCGCATCCTTGGTGATGAGCGGCAGCGAGAGCAGGAGGAATTCCGCATGATCGTAGCCGTAGTGGCGGACGGCGGCGTTGTTCACCGCGACAAAGTCGAGCGTCTCCAGATCCATGACCCACATCGGCATCGGGTTGTTTTCGAAAAGGTTCCGGTAGCGCAGCTCGGAGTCCTTCAATGCCTCCTCCGCCTGCCTGCGTTCCTGGATTTCACTCTGAAGCAGGCTGGTCCTCGCCATCACATTGGACTCGAGCCCCGTGTGTGCCTGGCTGATTGCCGCGTCACGTTTTTGGATGTCTGAGAGGAGGTTGTTGAAAGTCTCCACGAGTCGCCCCACCTCGTCCTCGCCACGCTTTTCGGCGCGCAGCGCGTAGTTGCCATCCTTTGCCACTCTGTCCGCGACTTGGGTGAATTCCTCGATCGGATCGGAGATCATCCCCCGGAGCCGCCCGAGCAGCAGGCGGGCGAGAGCGATCACGAGAAGGATTCCGCCGAGCGAGATCAGCGCGTGCAGGCGCAGTCTTTCCCAGAGCCCGGAGAGGCCGAATTCGATCACCAGCGTGGCCGCCACTTTGCCGTCGCGCATCATGGGCTCGCGGTGGCTCAGGCTGGTGAGGCCGATGCGCGTTCCTGCCCGCGGAGCGGGTGTGATGCTCGCGGGGAGCACCGCATTCACGAGTCGTGTCGGGCGTGCCAAAGTGTTGCCGTCTGCGGAATAGATCATCACGCCTGACACGTGAGGATACTCCGTCAGCGCATTCAGTGTGGAGGTGAGCGCCTGCGAGGATCGGGCATCCAGCAGATCGCGGCTGCTTTCCGCGGCGACGCGGCCCAGTGACTGCAGCGCCGCGCGTGTCGTGAGGAATTGCGAGACGATATCGATGGTGAAAAAGAGCAGTCCGCCAATCACTGTCGCCACCGTGCAGGTGAGCATCGTGATATGGGTCAGCTTCTGTCTGACAGGCCTCGGGCCGAGGAATCGTCTCAGCCTGCGCTCCAGGCGTGCGAGCATGCCTTTCGGCTCCGGCATGGCCGGCTGCTGCGCATTGATCGGTCTGGATTGCGAATCGGGCATTTTCAGATGTTCAGGCAGGAACCCACGGCCTTTCGGTTGCAGGTTGTGCGCCAGCGTGCGGGAAAAACTCGGCAGGCCGGAGAGGCAGCGACCGTGGCAAGCACCGGTTTTCCACGCTTCTGATTGCTCGCGCATACCTCGCGCCGCAATTTTCTGCAAATCTCCCAAAGCTCCCCGCGCCTCCTCGCTCATTCCCAAACACCCAGATTCACCTCAAACTATAATGCACCCCGCACGTTCCCTCCTCCGCACCCGTCGTTCCTTCCTCCGCGATCTGGCTCTCGGCACCGCCGTCGCACCGTGGGTCACGCGCGGGCTCATGGCGCAGTCGCCGAACTCCGTGATCCATCACGCCAGCTTCGGCTGTGCGGGCATGGCGATGTCGGACGTGTCATCCATCTCAGGCCATGCCGCGGTGAAAATCGTCGCGGGTTGCGATGTGGATGAAAAGCGCACCGTGGACTTCCGGAAAAAATTCCCCGCCGCACGCATCTACTCCGATTTCCAAGAGCTGCTTGAAAAGGAGAAGGACCTCCAGACCGTGAACGTCTCCACGCCCGACCACATGCATGCGCCCATCGCCGTGAGCGCGATGGACCGCGGGCTGCACGTCTATGGCCAGAAACCGCTCGCGCATCACCTCCACGAAGTGCGCCGCATGACAGAAATCGCGCGTGCGAAAAAACTCCACACGCAGATGGGCATCCAGATCCACAGCAGTTCGGAATACCGCACCGCGTGCAAGGCCGTGCAGGATGGCGTCATTGGAAAAATCAAGGAAGTCCACACGTGGAGCAGCAAGAAGTGGGGCGACAACGGAGCGATGCCGGCGAAGACCGAGCAGCCGCCTGAGAATCTGAACTGGGATCTCTGGCTCGGCGTCGCCGAGGAGCGCCCCTTCATCGGCGGCGGCTTTTACCATCCGGGAAACTGGCGCAAGCGGCTCGACTTCGGCACCGGCACCTTTGGCGACATGGGCTGCCACATCTACGATCCCGTCTTCAAGGCGCTCGCGCTCACCGCGCCGCTCAGCGTCCGCAGCGACGGCGCGGCGCCGAACGAGCACTCGTGGGCGACCGATGCGATCTGTGACTACATTTTTCCCGGCACCGCATTCACCGAGGGAAAAACGGTCCGCGTCGTGTGGTATGACGGCGACCAGCGCCCGCCGCAGGAAATTCAGGACGCCGCGCAATTCGTGAAGGCCACCAAGGAAGACAAGAGCAAGGCCATGCCGGACCAGGGCAGCATCTTCATCGGCACAAAGGGCATCATGATTCTCCCGCACATCGCGCAGCCCCGCCTCGTCGGCGCGGAAGTCGAAGGCATCACCATCGAGAAAGTCGAGAAGGCCAACCACTGGCACCAGTTCATCGAGACCGCGCTCGGCAACCGCCCCAAGGCCGATGCGAACTGGGACTACGCCGGCCCGCTCACCGAAGCCGTCCTCCTCGGCAGCGTCGCCACACGCTTCCCGAAGCAGACCCTTGCCTGGGACGCCGCCGCGCTGAAATTTACCAATGCGGATGCGGCGAACGCATTCGTGAAGCGCACCTATCGCAAAGGTCACGAAGTCGCGGGAATCTGATCGGATACTGGCGGCTCAGCGGCATCCTTCGGGACGCAACTGCGGAGCATTTTGACCGAGCCTCCGCGCGCGAGAGATAACGAACAGTTTCATTGCGCGGGGTAAAATTCGGGGCATCTTTTCCATCATGATTCCCCTCATGAAAACCCGCATGTGGATGCTCGCGCTCGCATCCTTCATTTCGAGTGCCTTCGCCGCCGATGTGGCTGATCTGATGACTGAGGCGCAGCGTGCGTATCTCCGGAATGACTACGCGAGCGCGAAGGAGAAATTCGAGATGGTCCGCAAGCTCGATCCGGCCAACAAGACCGCGACATCCTATCTGCGCCTGATCCTCGCTGAGGAGCAGAGGAATGCCGGGAAGGGCGACCGCAATGCGACGCAGGAGGCGCTGAAAAAGCTCATCATGGAGAAGGTGGAATTCCGCGAGGCTTCGCTGGCCGAGGCGCTCGATTTTCTGAAGCAAAAGGGCAACCAGCTCGCGGGCGGAAAAGTGGCGATCAATTTCGTGATGCAGCTCGATGAGCAGGCGCAGGCGAGGAAGGTGACGATCACGATGCAAAAGGTGCCGTTCAGTGAGGTGCTGCGCTACGTGGGCGATCTCGCGGATGTGCAATTCATGTACGAGCAGTACGCGATCGTGGTGAAGCCGAAGGGTGGTGCGCAGCCGCCGCAGGCTGCGGCGGAAAATCCGGGAGCGCCGAAGATTCCCGGACTCTGAAATCGGGGCGTCAGTAAAAGACGCGCGCGAGATACAGTCCGTCGGGCACGCCCATGAAATGCGTGCGCGTGCGGACGTTCAGGTCCAGCAGATCGGTGATGAATGAAACCGGCGCGCGTTTTTCCGCGACGCGGACGATGGTGCCGGTGAGCAGGCGGACCATTTTGTAGAGGAAGCCGTCGCCTTCAAATGTGAGCGTGATGAGCGGGCCGCGCGACTGCACGCTGATGCGGCGGATCTCCCGCACTGTGTCGGTTTCCTTCTGCCTGAGCCTCGCCGTGAAGCGCGCGAAATCGTGGCGGCCGACGAGCTTTGCGGCTGCTTCGCGGAGCAGCGTGAAATCGAGTGTGCGCGGGACGTACCATGCGCGGCCGATTTCCAGCGGATGCATGTAGGTCGCGTTCCAGAGGCGGTAGATGTAGCGCTTTCCTTTCGCCGAGAAGCGCGAGTGAAAACCTTCGTCACCGCCGCGCACACGCGATGCGCGGGTGATGCGGATGCCGTCGGGCAGGTTGGCATTCAGCGCCGCGATCCATGTCGCTGGCGTCAGTTTTCCGCGCGGCACGTCGGCGTGTGCGATCTGTCCGGTCGCATGCACACCTGAGTCCGTGCGGCCCGAGCCGTGGATGCGAAGGCAGATTCCGGCGACGGAGAAAAATGCGGCCTCAATGTGATCCTGCACGCCATTTGCCGTGGCCTGGCTCTGCCAGCCGTCGAACGGGCCGCCATCGTAGGCGACGGTGAGCTTGATGCGTTCGAGCGCGTCAGCCATGCGCGGTCATCCCAGCATCGCCTGCGAATCCAGCCAGCCCTGCAAAATGATCTGCGCGGCGACCTGATCGATCACGGCGCGGCTCTGCTTCGCGTTGCGGCCCGCGTCATGCAGGTAGCGCTGCGCGGCGACAGTCGTGAGGCGTTCGTCCCAGAGCTTCACGATGCAGCCGACCTGTTCGCGCAGCCTGTCGGCAAATGCGCGCGTCTTTTCCGCGGCTGCTCCGGTGGAGCCGTCCATGTTTTTCGGCAGGCCGATGATGATGTGGTCCACGTCCTTTTCCTTGGCGATCTGCACGATACGCCCGAGCGGATCGGCGGTCTCCTTCACGACGATCGTCTCGACGGGATGCGCGAGCATGCCGAGTTCATCCGAGACCGCGACACCGATGCGCGCCTCGCCGAGGTCAATGCCGAGCGCGCGTCTCATTGCAGCTCCGCCGGCACCTTGGCCACGAGATGCTTGATGCGCTCGGCCTCGTGTCGGCTGCACACGAGCAGCGCATCGGGCGTGTCCACGATGATGAGATCGCTCACGCCGAGCAGTGCGACGCGTTTTTTCTGCGCGGAGAAAATGATGCTGTTCGCGGCATCGAGCGCGTTCACCTCGCAGTTGCCCACGTTGCCCGCGCCCTGATCGGCGAGGTATTTTGCCACGGCGATCCAGCTTCCCACGTCGTCCCAGTCGAATGCGCTTTCGACCATGAGCACGCGTGCGGCCTTTTCCATCACCGCATAATCAATCGAGATTTTCGGCAGCGTGGGGAACACCTCGCTGAGCATCTTGGCGAAGTCCTCGCCCGAGTGGAGGCGCGTGACGAAC
>JAYWEO010000448.1:0-4059 GCA_043779225.1 Prosthecobacter sp. | reverse complement strand
CAGGAGCTTTGGGAGAACGCTCAGACTGAGATCGAAGATTGCAGGGCTGCCGACCCGGGCCTTCACCTGATCCGGATCGGAAGTTTCATTGGCCACGGCTTCGGCAATGGTGGCGAGATGGTCGATTCCTTTCTTCGTCGCAGAGAGGAAGTCGTTCTGAAACTCAAAGTTCAACTGATCGATCTCCTTCGCTACCGGGAGCGCGAGCATCAGCGCGGGATGCGGGGTATAGCCGGTAAGGATGAGTTCAAAATCACGGGGCAGTTTGCGCGCATTGCCGGCATCGCCGATTTCGCCGACGGTCATCTCCTTGGCGCACGAACTGAGCTTGTCCACCATCCGCTTGATGACGCTGATCGGAGGGCGGCCTTTCTCATTGATTCGCCCGGTGTAACTCACGATCAAGTCCGCCTCTGCTCCTTGGGCGGCCGGGTGTTCGATCAAGTAGAGACGTTCTATGGACTCAACGTAGGGGTGGATGAAACCTTCGATTGCGTCGGCCGAAACATTCTCCGAACGCAGTTGCGCGATGAGCGCCGCCATGTTCGTGCTGTAGGCGCGAAGTTTTTCGCGGGTGACGTCGAACCAATTCATCGGCGCACGGAGACGTAGGCTTTGCGGAATTTCGGGCCGAGTTTGCGGTCAGACTCATCAATCGGCGCGATCCGCTCGAACGTGCTAAAGAGCTGTTCGCGCATGAACGCATCATCGCAGTAAAACAGCACGTCCACGCCGCGCTTGCAGAATTCGGGAATGAGCGGCCCGAATTTCGCGAAGAGGCCAGCCTTCCCTTTCGGCAACGGCACCGCGACATGCAACCGAGTTGGAACGCCTTTCTCGCTGACGAAATCATGATCGAGGTGGACGCTGCTCGGCTTTGCCAACGCGTCGAGTTCGGCGAGAATTTCGCGGAATGCATCCCACAGTTCTTCGCGCGGTCCGTTGTGCGCAAACCGCTGTTCGATCTCCCGCATCGTCGCTTCGTAATTCGGAAGCGGATTTGGGAGATAGCCGTGCTTGAACTCAGGCAGAGGCATGGCCGCGTTTGGTGCGCCCCGCCGGGTGCTCCGTGGCGGCGACACGATTCGTAGAGCCAGAAACAGACTCTCCAGCGTGTTGGCGAGTGAGTTGGTTGAGCGCATCAGCCTCCGTACGTCCGCCGTCTCCAAGAGGCTGGTCGAGGGTGAACATTTCACCGTCAGCTTCGATCTTCCGCAATCCGGCGCGGAGGCTGAGTTTGATGATCGACGCCTCGGGCACATCGAATTTTTGCGCGATGGCCCTGAGACGTGCAGCCGTTTCGGCATTGAGCCGCACAGGCACGATTTTGTCTCCGGGACGAGGCTTGTACTTCGGCATTTGGAGCGATACTATACGCGGGTTGCTGGGAGACAAGACGGATGAGGGGTGCAGGCGACGGCGATTTCATCATTCCCAAAAATTCCGCTTGCCATGTATAGGAATCCTATACATCCTCACCTCAGCAATGAAATCCGATGTGATCAAACCTCTGCGCCTCCGCCGCTCGACACTCCGGGCGGTCAAGCGGGTGTCGCGGTGTGTGCAACTTTCCGAAACGGACGTTCTTCGCCTCGCAATCGAAAAAGGACTCGGCGAGGTGGAATCGCTCATCGGCCAAACACGAAAGGTCGTGACCAAATGAGCTGCGCCACCGTTCTGGAAGATGCTGCCACGCTGGTTGGCACCAAGCTGCGCGAGTTGAATGCAGTGATCGACGCTGCGTGCGCCGCTGTCCGTAAGCGCGAGCAGGAGGCGACCGTGCAGCTCGAACCGTGGCTCGATAAGCGCACGGCGGCAAAATTCCTTGCCATGTCGGTTTCGACGCTGGAGTCGCGGCTCTCCTCCCGCAATGCCCCGCCGCACACGAACGACGGCGGCAAGCTTCGCTTCAAGCCCTCAGAACTCGACGCATGGATGCGGCAATGGGCAGCCCACCCACGCAGGCACTGAATTTTTCCGCCTCCGGCAACGCGGCCCTGTCGTCGCCGGAGGCACACACAAACCACGGGGCACAAAACGCAAACCATCATGTCCAAACTCAATATCCTCTCCGGGCGAATCGCCCGGCCACAGAAGGCCGTGCTCTTCGGCCCTGAAGGCATCGGCAAATCCACGCTCGCCGCGCAGTTTCCTGCGCCGGTGTTTCTCGACACGGAAGGCGGCACGCATCATCTCGACGTGGCGCGCCTGCCTGCGCCGAAGACCTGGGCCGATGTCGTCGCGGGGATCGCAGCGCTCGCGACCGAAGCGCACGAGTTCAAGACGCTCGTCATCGACACCGCCGACTGGCTGGAAAAACTCCTCGTCGATCACGTCTGCAAGATGGCGAACAAGGCGAGCATCGAGGATTTCGGTTACGGCAAAGGCTACGTCGTGCTCGCGGAGGAATTCACAAAGTTCCTCGCCTCGCTCGAACCGCTGCTGCGGCGCGGGATGCACGTCCTGCTGCTCGCGCATACGAGGATCGTGAAGTTCGAGCAGCCCGACGCGGCGGGCGCGTATGATCGCTACGAACTCAAGCTGTCGAAGCAAGTCGGGCCGCTCGTGAAGGAATGGTGCGACGTGCTGCTGTTCGCCAACTATTTCACGAAGGTCGCGGAGAACGACAGCGGCCGGAAGCGCGGCGTGGGCGGACGCGAACGCAAGCTCTACACCACGCACACTGCGGCGTGGGATGCAAAGAATCGGCACGGCTTCGACGAGATGCTGAACTTCGAGTTCACGTCCATAGCGTCCGCGTTCGGCGGCTCCACGCCGACACAGCCAGCGCAATCAACATCCCCCGCGCCGTCACTCACCGACAAACTCGCGGAGGTGTTCGCCGGGAAAGACGAGCAGGTGAACGCGTTCCTCATCGCCCGTCAGCAAATCAAGACGGGCCAGACCTGGCGCGATGTCGCTCCCGACTACGGCCAGCGCGTGCTCGCCAAGCCGCAGGACTTCCTTCGCGCCGTCGAGGAGTTCACCGCGAACGGAGGTGCGAAATGACTCTGCGCCCATCCAATCTTCCGAAGCTCGCAATCTGCGCGTGCTTTGAGCCGAACCCTGATGCCGGTCCGGCGGCAGCACGCGGCACGAAGCTCGACGGCGTGTTCCGGCACCGCGTGCTCGGCGACAAATCCGACGACACCGCCGTCGAGAAAAACGAACTCGACGCGGTGGATTGGGCGATCAACACGCTGCGCGCCATCGCGGGCACGGCGGAGATCATCACCGCCGAAGATCGCTGCAAGATCGAGTGTCTCGGCCTCACCGGCACCGCCGATGCGTGGCTGCCGGAACTCGGCATGAGCGCCGATCTCAAGACCGGTCAGCTCCGCAACTACCGCGAGCAAATGGCCGCCTACGCGCTCGGCTTCATGGACGCGACGTTTCGCACCGAGTGGACTTCGCATCTGCTGTTCTGCGACCAGCGGCAGCTCGTCACGCATCGCTTCACCTACGACGAGGCAAAGGCGCTCGTGAGCGAAGTCATCGCTCGCTTCCACGACTTCGGGAAGGAGCCGACCGTCTGCGAGTATTGCTCGTGGTGCGTGAAGGCCGAGACGTGCCCGGCGCGCGTGCGACTCGCCGCCGAGGCGCTCGTGCCGGCGGAGCCTGCGTTCAACTTCGAGCTGGTCCTCGCCGACAACGAAAAACTCGGCGCGTTCCTCGTCGCCTGCTCGGTGCTCGATGATTTCCGCGAGCGCGCGGAGGAAGCCGCGAAGAAACGCCTCATCGCCGGCGACAAGATCCCTGGCTGGTCGCTCTCCAGCCGCAAGGGCGCGGAGTTCATCTACCACGATGCGGTCGGGCGCTACATCGACCGCTTCGGTTTCGGCGCAGTGCTCGGCGCATACGGCAACCTCAGCGCAGCGAAATTCCGCCAGCTCTGGACGGAGAAAATGCCGAGCGACGCACCCTTCCCCGAAGACCTCATCCAGCGCGGGGCCGGCTCCGTGAGCCTCCGCCGCGTGCAGCCCAAGGCCGCTGCAAAAACCGTCACCCAACCCAACACCACAAACTGACCATGCCATCCTACCGCTCATCCGAACCCAC
>JAYWEO010000447.1:0-9113 GCA_043779225.1 Prosthecobacter sp. | reverse complement strand
CCCGGCCTCAGCCGACGCAGCACGGTGGCGATGAATGATTCGCCTGCCCTTTTCGCCGCGACAGAAACCGGCCGCGCCTGCCGCACCCGCGCCACGAAGACTGCGCGCGATTCGTCCGCGCGGCGCGAAAGCAATTCATCCATCACGAGCTGCGCGCGCAGTTCGCGGAGAGCCTCGGGATTCGCCTCCAGCCACGCGGACAACGCCTGCGCCTCCGCCTCCGAGAGTGAAGCGCGATCGTCAAGGAAGCGTTGCAGCGGTTCGTTCACAGGGCCTCCTTCGCCAGCCGTCGTGCGATGCAATCGCGCAGCGCCTCGCGCAGCCGCATGAGCAGGATGCGCACAGCCGCGGCCGTCATCCCCAGCCGCGCCGCGATGTCATGCGATGCAAGATTTTCCTCGTAGCGCAATCGCAGCACGCCGCGATTTTTCTCCGGCACCTCGCCAAGACAATGCTCCAGCGCCGCCGCGGCGGCATCATCCGCCCGCACCGGCAGATCCATCGGCTCCGTCGCCAGCAGTTCCGCCAGCACCGCCGCGTGCCGCTCCTCAGCGCGTTTGCTGGCACGGAAAAAATTGAGCGCCATCCGCCGCGCGATGCCCTTCAACCACCGCACCGGCTCGACCTCCGCCGGCCGCTGCTCCGGCACGCGATGCCACGCGAGAAAAACTTCCTGTGCCAAATCATCCACGCACGCCGTCGGCACCCCGAGCGCTCCGAGATATGCCCGCACCTCGCCATGCGAAGCCGTGAGCACCCGCTCGAACTCGTGCGCAAAGTCAGGGGTTGAATGTGAATGGGGCATTCCACCGCATTATGGTCAGACGTCAGGTGATTGTTACGGACTTTTTTTTGCGCGGGAAATCCCGCTCGCAGTTTGCCTCATAGGGTGTGCCCGAAATCCATTTTCAACGCAGAGGCGCAGAGGATGATTTGCCCCATTCCCTCTCCTTCCCTTTCATCCGCTCTGCGCCTCTGCGTTTTTTCAGATTTGAAATAGAACCACGATGCCAGTCTTGTCCGCCGTGACCGGCAGGCAGACGATGGCGCTGCATGAACTCCCAGCTCACCACCTCCGTCCTCGCGCTCGCGTGCGCCCTGAGCATCCCGCCATCACACGCTGCTGAACGTGTGCTCTTTGCCTTTGATGACCACCACATCGCGTGGCAGCACAATCTGAAACTCACGCTTGTCACCGCCACAAAGCATCCCGAGAATCCTGTGCTGCGGCGCGGGCCGGAAGGCGCGCCGGATGAGGCGCATGCGGTGCTCTACGGCACGGTGATCAAGGTCGGCGGCAAGTTTCGCATGTGGTATCTCGGCGCGTTCAAGAAGGAGCATGTGCAGGGGCCGGGGCCGGAGCGCTGGCGGCCCATGTGCTATGCGGAGAGCGCCGATGGCGTGCATTGGACCAAGCCGGAACTCGGTCTGGTGGAGTTCAACGGCAGCAGGAAGAACAACATCTGCCTCATCGAAGGCGTGCCGTTCTCGCTGACGCGGGTGAATGATTTCCTCTCCGTGCTGCATGATCCCGCCGACCCCGATCCAGCGCGGCACTACAAGGCTGCCTACATCGCGCATGTGCCGTATGATGAGATCCCCGGCGGCATGAGCAGCATCGGCGCGAAGGAAAAGCACGTCTGCGCCACCATCTGCGCGACGAGCGCGGATGGCCTGCGGTGGCAGATCGTGGGTGATCGCCCGGCGAACGCGGGCGGCGAGCGCTTCGAGGTGAGCAGCCTGTATCGCTTCGGCGATTTCTATTATTCGACAGGGCAGCTCATCCCGCCGTGGACCTGGCGCGCGGATGGCAGCGATGCACGCACCGAGGGCGGCGGCAATGCGGGACGCGTGATGCTGGCGTATCGCTCGCCCGATTTCAAAACCTGGTCGCAGGCGAAGGCGCTGTCCTTTGCGCGGCACGGCCAGCTTGCGAATCCTCCGGTCAAAGGCCAGCAGGTCCACATGGGCGCGGGCATGTGGGATCGCGGCAATGTGATGCTCGGACTTTACGGCATGTGGCAGGATGCCGCGGTGCCGCCTGCCAAGGGACAGAACTTCAACTTCGGTGTCCGCACCGACCTCGGCCTCATCATCAGCAATGACGGCGTTCACTTCCGCGAGCCGCTGCCGGGTTTCAAAATCATCGCGCGCGGCAGCGAGGGCGAATGGGATGACATCGCGCTGCTGCAAGGCCATGCGTTTGTCAATGAGGGCGACAAAACGATGCTCTGGTATTCGCACTGGGACACGAGCAACGGCACGAAGACGATGGACATCGGCCTCGCCACGCTGCGGCGCGACGGCTTCGGTCATCTCTCACGCAAGGACGAGAAGAACGGCGCGCACTTCGTCACGAGCACCTTCACCGCAGGCAATGTGAGCATCAATGTGGACGGCATCACGCCCGAGGCACCGCTCACCGTGCAGTTGCTCGATCATCTCGATCAACCCATCGCTGGCTGCACCGCCACGATCACGCAGAACGGCACGCATCAGCCCATCCCATGGCCCAAGCCTTTGCCAGCCGGCCAAAACGTGGCGCTGCGTGTGAACCTCCCCGTCAACAGCGGCGCGCAGGTGTATGCGCTCTACCTGAACAATTGAACCGCCATGCCACTCCAGCTCATCACCCAACTCAACGCCACCGACCATCCACTGCTGGCGCGCGCCTTGGATCGCTTTGTGCCTGGAAAACGCAGCGGAAGTGCTGGCAAACATCGAAGGCTCCATCGCGCAGTTCAGCGCAAACGTGAAAGCCAAATTCAAACGCGCAGGCGAATGGTAACTCATCCCCCTCAAACCCGCTCAACATGGTTCTGTCCTCCATGATTGTGTCATCACTTCCCTCATGAAAATTCTCCTCATTCTCAGCGCTATCGCCATCAACCTCCATGCCGCCGAGCCGATCATCGACGTGTATGTCAGCACCGGCGACAACCATTACCTCGGCTCGTCGCTCCCGATTGATTCGCCTGCGAGCATCGCAGCCACGTTTGATCTGTTCAAAAATGTGAATCATGCGCGCCGCGTGTACTGGCGCGGGCTGGAGGCTTCGTGCTGGCTGGAGACGATGCACGCGCGCCCGGAAAACCCGCGCTACTTTTCATTCTGGGAATGGCTCGTAGAACTGTATCGCACGGTGAGTCCCGACACACTCGCAGTGCAGGCTGCGCACGCGCGCGGCATGGAAATCTGGGGCATGGGATCGCTGTGGGACTGGGGTTCGCCCGCGGACACGCCTGGGTTTGGCGATTACCCGTTCACGTTTGAATCGAAGCTCAAGCTCGCGCATCCCGAGTGGGCGCCGGTGGACAGGCATGGCGTGCGGCATCAGGGCGGCCCCATCGAGTTGGCGTATCCGGCCGCACGGAAGGCGCTCGTGGATCTCACGGTGCAGGAGACGCTGAAGGCGGGTTACGACGGCATCGCGTTCCTCACTTACGTCGAGAATTACTCGCTGCGATTTCAGGATGAATTTGGTTGCAGCGATCCCATTGTCTCGGACTTCCGGCAGCAGCATAAAATTGACATCCGCACCGAGCCGTTCAAACGCGGAGCCTCGCGCGAGGACTGGCTGCGGCTGCGCGGGAGTTACGTCACCGCGTTCCTGCGCGAATTGAAGGCGGAGTTGGACAAGCATCACGTGAAGCTCGGCATGGTCGTCAACTCGAACGACCCGCACCTGCCGCAGTCCTGGAACGTGCCGGAACTCATGATGACCGCCGGCAGTCATCACATGGATGTGGATGCCTGGGTGCGCGACGGGCTGGTGGATGATCTGCTCATCTATGGCAACAATTCCCCGCAGTCGCAGATGAAGGCGCTGGATGATTTGCTGTTCCTCGCGCGCGGCACGAAGACGAGTGTGAGTGTGCTCACCTCCGGCCCGTTCCGCGAAGGTTGGAAGAAGTATCAGGACCAGGGCATGCCCACCGTGCTCGCGGTGAATGAAGACGCGCATCACATCGAGCGCGGCTTCATCCCCGAGCAGCGCGACCTCGGCGGCGCGGATGTGCATGAACGGATGCGGGCCTTGCAGCAGTGCATCGCAGGCACGCTCCAGCCCGACGCCGCGGCCATCGTTGCGCGCACCAAATCCGAAAACATGATCGAGCGCCGACTCGCGCTGCAAGCCCTCGGCAAGCGCGCCGATGCGCCGCTCGATCCGTTGCTCGCCGCCTTGAACGATCCGGAAAACGGCGTGCGCTGCATGGCCGCGCTCGCGCTTGCGGAACGCAAAGACGCCGCCGCCTGCGCAGCCTTGCTCCAGGCCGCCGGGCAGCACGGCAATCACATGTTGCGCGAGTGCGTCGTCATCGCGCTGCGGCGGCTCACGCCATCGCCCGTCGCCGAACTGGGCGAGGCCGCGCTGCATTCCAAGAGCGACAAAGTGCGCGAGGTGGCGATGCGCTCGCTCATGGCGAATGCGACGGTCGCCATGCTGCCGGTTTTCCGCAAGGGCTTGCAGGACACGGCGCGCTTCGTGCGCTTCGCGGCCACCGAGGCGCTGGGCAATGTCGGAAAAAGCAGCGAGGTCATCGAACTGCTCATCGCCACGCTGAACGACAGGGACGTTGCGATTGCGAATCGCGCCGCGGTGTCTTTGGGCAAACTGGCTGCGTTGAAGCGGCCGGAGACCGCGGCGCTTCAGCCGAAGATGCTCACCGCGCTCGTCGCCGCTTTCAAAAAACACAGCGACGCACAGCGCGCAGATGCCGAGTGGGGCTGGCGGCCGGTTGGCAATGCCATCCTCGAATTCGGTGACGAGGGCACGGCGGCGCTGCGCGCGATTCGCGATCAGCGCGACGATATGCGGCTCGCCGAACTCGCGTGGCGCGTGGCCGATCTCACGCAGCGCATGAACACCTTCAGCGAAGTCAGCGCCGAAGAGAACGAAGCCGCGATGAAACGCAGGCCCGTGAACACAGCCGTCGCAGCTGCGGGTGTTTCAGACGGGACGCGGGAACTCCGCGTCAATCCCGCGACCGGCAGCGACGCGAACGATGGCCGTGCGAAGCCCGTGAAAACCATCGCCCTCGCCATCCGGCTCGCGCAGCCCGGCGACACCATCCATCTCGCGCCCGGCACCTATTTTGAAAGCGCAGACCTGAGCAACAAACACGGGCTGCCGGACAAGCCCATCACGCTCGACGGCCACGGCGCGGTGCTCGATGGCAGCGAGCCGGTGACGGGCAAAGAATGGGAATCCCTCGGCCATGATCTCTATCGCAAAGTGAAGCTCATGCCGCGCATGGACGACGCGATCAGGATTCGCTGGTTCTTCGTGTGGGACGGCAAAATGAACCGCATGGGTCTTTGCTCCAAAGGCCCGAGCCTGCCTTTGAAAAAGCCGGACGAATTGAAGGCCAACGAGTGGACCTACGTGCAAGGCGAGGATGCGTTTTACATCAAACTGCCCGCGGGCCAGTCGCTCGACGCCGCCAACATCCGCTACCCCGCGCGCGGCAGCGCCGTGGTGGAAAGTATCAGCGGCGAGTGGCTCACCGTGCGCAACATCACCGGCACGCACGTCTATAACGACGGCTACAACATCCACGGCGCGCAGCGGCACGCGAAGTTTGAGAACATCGCCGCCATTGATTGCGGCGACGACGGCTTCAGCGCGCACGAGGATGCGGACTGCCACATTGATGGCTTCACGAGCATCGGCAACGCGACCGGCCTGTGCGACACCGGCACCAGCCAGACGCATTACCGGAACGTCTTCATCCGGGGCTGCCACGGCTTCGACCTCTATTTCATCGGCCTCGCGCACTCGATGGAAAACGCCATCATCGAGAGCAGCGCCGTGCGTCCCTTCATGCTCGACGGCGCGGCGCTCAAGGACGGCCAGGTCTGCAACGTCACGTTGAAAAACGTGCTCATCCGCCGCGTCGGCGAAGGGCCGCACGAGCTACGCATCAATGCGGGCGGGCATTTGCGCGCCGAGCGCTGCACCTTCCTCGGCCTCGATGTCATGATGACTCCGGCGGCGAACATTGACTTGCAGCAGTGCATCCTCGGCGGCGAGCCAAGGCCCGGCGTGCTGCTCTACGCCAACACCATCTGGCGCGGCGACGGCAACCGCTACGACTTCAAAAGCCTGCGCGTGGGCGCCACAAACTTCACCAGCGCCACATTCGCGGATTTTCAAAAGCTCACGGGCAGCGAGAAAAATTCGCACTGGAGCGCGGAACCCGCAGGCCGGGGCATCGGCGCGGATGAAGGCTCATTGCAGCCGCTTCGCCAGAGGCATGAAGGACAAAATCATGGAGATTCACCGGCACTTCTCCATCAACTTTCAAAATAGCTCCCCATGATTCTACCCCGCATAATTTTGTCGCAACCGCATGAAACGTCTCGCCCTCATCTCCGCCGCCAGCTATGGCGCGCAACGCGCCGCGCGTGCCCGGCTCGTGAGAGATGGCCGGGTTTTGCGTGAAAACACGCGTCTGACCGGCGGCCCCGCACTGCCGTGTTTAACTCTTGCGCACGGCGCGACGATATTCGCCGGGGGTGAGGCCGGTCGCGGCGCGGAACTGGCGGCTGAAGGCGGCCTGGTCGTAGAAGCCGCAGTCGAAGGCGATGGAGGACAGGGCTTCGTCCGAGGTGCGCAGCGATTGCGCGGCGGCCTCGATGCGGGACTTGGTGAGGAGCTGGCGCGGGGTGAGGCCGGTGATGCCGCGCACGCGGCGCTGAAACTGGCTCCAGGAGAGGCCTGACTTTTTGGCGAGCTTTTCGATGCGCAGCGGCTGGGCGCAATCGCGATGGAGCGTGTCGAGCACACCGGCCAGCGCGCCCAACTCGCTGCCGCGCACGGCGGGTGTATCGAGATCGCGCGAGATGCCGGCGAGCGCGATCACTTCGCCGGTGGCGGATTTCACCGCGACTTTCTGCGAGACGAACCAGCCCACGCTGCCGCCAGCCTGCGTGATCATTTCCAGCCGGTCGCGCACCGTTGCGCCTTTGGAGAAAACCTCGTCATCCTGCTGCTCGTAGCCTGCGGCGAGGATCGCAGGAAAGACCTCGCGTGCGGTGCGTCCGAGCAAATCGGCGCGATGACGCAGCCCAGCGCGGCGGATGAAGGCATCATTCGCCGCGACATAGCGCCGGCCGCGATCCTTTACGCAAAAAAGAACGTCGCCGATCGTGTCGAACAATGCTTCGGCGGCTTCCAGTCCAGGTGCGCTGGCGAAGATGGAATCGCGCTGACTGCGGACTCGCGGGACGGTTGGTCTGGCTGGCATCGGCGGATGGGGACAATGCAGGCATCGTTGACTCCGCATCAAAAATAAACAGCCCATTTGTATTTTTTCGTCATGGCTTGAATCGAATAACGCCACGACAGGGAGGACATGTCGCTGCATCATGGACGCATGACTTCCAGCGCTCTCCCGCATCTGCCAACGCAGCCTGCGGCAGCCCATATTCCCCTGCCCGCACCGGTCGCTGACCACCCCATTTGCGAACGTTCAGCCATGCTCGCCGAGCACTTGCTGACTTCCGCTTTGAGCCAGCAGACGCGGGCGGAGCATGCGGAGGCAGCGAAGCTCGGACGGCTGATGGATGACCCTGCGGGCAAGGCTTTCACCTTCGCGATGGTGGATGAAGTTTTCCGCAGCCACGATCCCGCGATCTCAGCCCGGCGCTGGCGCGGATTGATGAATGTGTTTGGTGTGCCGCAGTATCCGCCGCTCGCGGATCGTGTGTTGATGCGGGCTGGCGCGCTGGGGAGCCTGGTGCTGCCCGGCGTGGTGATGAAGGCGGTGGCGGCGCGGATGCGGGCGGACAGTGCGCGGGTGATCCTGCCGGGAGAGCCGGAGCCGCTGCGCGAATATCTCACGACGCGGAAGGCGGAAGGCTTTCGTATCAATCTGAATCATCTCGGCGAGGCGGTGCTCGGTGAAAAGGAGGCGCAGCACCGGCTCGAAGCAGTGCTCGGGCATCTCGCGGACCCGGCGGTGGACTGCATCTCGGTGAAAATTTCGGCCATCTTCAGCCAGATCCATCTGATCGCATGGGAGGACACGCTGATGGAGATCCAGACCCGGCTACGGACGCTGTATCGGGCGGCGGCGAAGGGTGGCAAATTTGTAAATCTCGACATGGAGGAATACCGCGACCTCGCGCTCACGGTGGCGGCGTTTCGCGGCGTGCTCAACGAGCCGGAGTTTCGCACACTCTCCGCAGGCATCGTGCTCCAGGCGTATCTGCCGGAGTCGAGCGCGGCGCAGCGCGAACTGACGGAATGGGCTCGGCAGCGCGTGGCTGCTGGCGGAGCGCCGATCAAGATTCGGCTCGTGAAAGGCGCGAATCTCGCGATGGAAAAGGTCGAGGCGGAGATGCACGGCTGGCATCCTGCGCCGTATGGATCGAAGGCGGAGACGGACGCGAACTTCCGCCGTCTGCTCGAATACGGCTGCGATCCAGAGAATGCAGCCGCCGTGCGACTCGGTGTGGCGAGCCATAATCTTTTCGACGTGGCACTGGCGCTCACACTGCGCGAGGCAAATGGCGTCGAGCGCCTCGTGGAAATCGAGATGCTCGAAGGCATGGCGAATCATCAGGCGCGCGCGGTGCGCGATGCGGCGGGCGGGCTGCTGCTTTATGCACCAGCGGTGCGGCGTGACGATTTCCTCAGCGCGATGGCGTATCTCGTGCGGCGGCTTGATGAGAACACCGCGCCCGAGAATTTCCTGCGCGACATGTTCGCGATGCGTTCCGGCTCGTTGGAATGGGCGCGGCAGCGCGCGCGGTTCGTGCAGGGCTGGAACGAGCGCATTGCGGTGTCCGCCGAGTCGCGCCGAGTCGCGCCTGCCGTCCAGCCCGCGCGGACGGTGAATTTTGCAAACGAACCCGATACCGACTGGACACAGCCGCCCGCTCGCGCCGCACTCGCGGAGGCGGTGCGCGCGTGGCAACCCGCACGGCTGCCGGATCTGCCCGCGCTCGATGCGATGCTGTGCAGTGCGGCGGAGGGACAAAAGCGATGGCAGGCCCTCGGTGCCGCGTGGCGCGCGAAGATTCTGAATCTCGCGGCGGATTTCATGGGGGCCCATCATTTCGCCACGCTCGCCTGCCTTCGCGCCGATGGGAAAAAGGCAGTTGCG
>JAYWEO010000446.1:0-4687 GCA_043779225.1 Prosthecobacter sp. | reverse complement strand
CGGGAGCGGCTGGCGCATCCTGATTCGGCACAGAGCGCTCAGTGCCCGGTGCTCGGTGTAAGATCCTCAGAGACGTGTGGCACGAGAGGCGGCGGGTTGCGCAGATTTTCGCGCAGCGTCTCGCGTGAAATTTCGCCCTCCCATCTCGTCACCGCGATCGTCGCCACGCTGTTGCCGATGAAGTTCGTCAGCGAGCGGCACTCGCTCATGAAGCGATCAATGCCCAGCAGCAGCGCCATGGATTCCACGGGCACCGTCTTCACCGCCGAGAGCGTGGCCGCGAGCACCACGAAGCCCGCACCCGTCACGCCGCTTGCGCCTTTCGAGGTGAGCATCGCCACGACGAGCAGGCCGATCTGCTGCTTCAGATCCAGCGGCGTGCCCGTGGCCTGCGCGAGGAACATCACGGCCATCGTCATATAGATGTTCGTCCCGTCGAGATTGAAGCTGTAGCCCGTCGGCACCACCACGCCCACCGTCGAGCGCGGGCAGCCGAGCCGCTGCATCTTCTCGATGAGCGCGGGCAGCGCGGTCTCGGAGGAACTCGTTCCGAGCACCAGAAGCAGTTCGTCTTTTAAGTAAGCGAGCAGGCGGAAGATGTTCGCGCCGCACCACCACGAGATTCCGCCGAGCACCACGATGATGAATGCAGCCGCCGTGAGGTAGAAGCCGCACATCAGCGCGAGCAGTTTTCCCAGCGATCCGAGTCCGTAGCTCCCGACGGTGAACCCCATCGCGCCAAACGCGCCGATGGGAGCCGCCTTCACCACGATGCGCATGATCGCAAAGAACACATGCGACGCATACTCGATCGTGTTCAGGATCGGACGCGCCCGCCCGCCCAGCGACACGAGCGCAAACGATGTGAGCAGCGACACGAAGAGCACCTGCAGCAGATTGTCCGAAGTGAACGCGCTGAGAAAAGTGTCCGGGATGATCTTCAGCAGGAATTCCTTCGTGCTCTGCGTGTGCGCGCGCTCGGTGTACTCCTGCACCGACTTCGCATCCAGCGACGCGGGATCGTAGTGAAAGCCCGCGCCCGGCTGCAGCACGTTCACCACGACGAGCCCGATGACGAGCGCGAACGTGGACACGACCTCGAAATAGATCAGCGACTTCAGCCCCACGCGCCCGAGCTTCCGCAGGTCGCCCATTCCCGCGACGCCATGCACCACCGTGCAGAAGATGATCGGCCCGATCATCATCTTCACGAGCTTGATGAAGCCATCGCCGAGCGGCTTCAGCGCATCCTTCACATCCGGCCAGGCGAAGTCTTTTCCAAAAATCCCGCTGTGCTGCACTGCCGCGCCGATCTCTTTCCACCAATTTCCCACCACGATGCCCAGCGCCACGGCCATGAGCACCTGGATGTATAGGATGCGATACCACGGCTTGCGGGGCAGGGGAGCGGACATGCACGCGACCATGCCCGGTGCCCCCACGGCTGGCAATTGCAGCCGCGCACCCGCTGCATTTTCTCCGACTGCCTCCCTCTGTGTCTCCGCGTTCAAGTCCTCATCCGCAGCGTCCCGATTACGCGAGCAGCTTCGCGAGATGCTTTGCCAGCTTTGCGCCGAGGCTCTTCATTGCCGCCTGCTGCTTTTCATTCGCGAGCGAGCCATCCGCGGCGAACGCCTCGTAGGCTTTCGAGATCGCGACCTGATCCGGCAGCACCGTCACGCCGATATTCCCGAGGATTGCCTTCACATGCACCAGCCCGCGCAACCCGCCGAGACCGCCCGGCGATGCCGCGCAAAGAATCGCCGACTTGCCCGCGAACGCGGACAGCGAAGGCTCGTCGTCGTTCTCCGTGCGCGAGACCCAGTCGATCGCATTCTTCAGCGCCGCCGTGATGCTCGAATTATATTCCGGCGCGGAAAGAATCAGCCCGTCGTGCTTGCGGAAAAGCTCCTTCAGCCGCTTCGCGTGCTCCGGCATCCCCGATTCTTTTTCGAGATCCTCGTCAAATACCGGCATCGGAAAATCGCGCAGCACGACGAGCGTCACTTCCGCGCCCGCCTCCCGTGCTCCCTGCGCCGCGATGGCCGCGAGTTTCTGGTTGTACGAATCACGGCGGAGGCTGCCGCCAAAGGCGAGGATGCGAGGAGTGCTCATGGCGTCGAAGGTCGCATCGCCGCCGTTGCGTGTGCAAGCCCTCGTCTGGCCCCATAGGCAAGCGAGCGAGAGGGGCGGACTGGGATGAATGCTGAGGAAGGCAATGCCGCACTGCTTGCGACGCGCTGGCGTGAAAACGAAGGGCTTTCATTGGTGCCGGTGCTTCGCGTTAAATGACACCCTCTTCCCCCACTCATGAGCAAGAAATACCGCATCGCCGGCATCAACTTCGATCACTTCCACATGGGCGATCTGCTGCGGATGGTACACGAGCATCCGGACGCGGAACTCGTCGCGGTATGCGACGAGCAGCCGGAGCGGATGCGTGAGGCGCAGCGGAATTTCGCCATTCCCGACGATCGCATTTTCACCGATGTGGACGCGTGCATGGACAAGGTGCGGCCGGCTGTGGTGATCCTCTGCCCGGCGGCGGCGCGGCATGGTGAATACGTGCGGCTCGTCTCGAAATACGGCGTGCATGTGATGGTGGAGAAGCCGTTCGCGGCGTCGCTCGCGGAGGCTGACGCAATGGTGGCGGCGATGCCAAAGGGGAGGCTGCTGGCGATCAACTGGCCACTGCGCTGGGAGGCGGCGGCGGTGACGGCGAAGCGGATCATGGACGAGGGGATGATCGGTGAGGTGCGCGGCTTCCATCACTACGGCGGCAACCGCGGCCCGCTGTGCCACGGTGCGGACAAGATCGAGAAGGAGCCGAGCGCGGAGGAAAAGTCGGCGAGCTGGTTTTACCAAAAGAGCGCGGGCGGCGGTTCGCTGCTCGACTACCTCGGCTATGGCACGACCATCGGCACGTGGTTCATGGGCGGTCGCGCGCCGCTAGAAGTGACCGCGGTGACCGATGAGCCGCAGGGACTCGAGGTGGATGAGCACAGCGTGGTCGTGCTGCGCTACGCGTGGGGACTTTCCAAATGCGAGACGCGCTGGGGGACATTCACCGATCCGTGGACGCATCAGCCGCAGCCGAAGTGCGGCTTCGCGATCTGGGGCAGCGCGGGCACGGTGAGCTGTTACGACTATGCTCAGACAGTGCGCGTGCAGACGCGCGCAAAGCCCGAGGGATTCGATGTGCCGTGCGACCCGCTGCGCGCGCCGGAGCGGAACCCGGTGGAGTATTTCCTGCACTGCATCGAGACGGGCACATCGCTGAGCGGGCCGCTGTCGCCGGAGATTTCCCGCATCGGCCAGCAGATCGTGGACGGCGCGGTGCAGAGCGCGCAGGAAAAGCGGACGGTGAAGCTCCCAGGCTAGCGCATGGCTGCTGCTCGGCTCGCATCTGTGGAAGGGCGTGCCGCGCTTCGCGGAGATGCACCGGCTCGTGCATGAGTGGATAGCCGTGCATTTTCCCGATGCAGAGCACGGCGAGTGGCATGGCTGCCTGCAGCGCTGTGGCAGCGTGTCGTCGCGGGCAAAGGGCACGATGCGGAAAGGGCCGTTCCAGCTCCCTAGATGTCTCTGGTATTGCTCGCGGCTGCTCGCGCAGGAATAGAAGCATCATGTCTCTCCTGCACAGTCCGGCGATGATCGAAGTATCTGGCTGCCTCGCAATCGGCGGCCTCGTGCGGATGGCCCTGTGGTCCGCGTGTCTGCTCGGAGCGGTGTGGTGCGTGGCCGATGCAAATGCGGATGATGCGATCCACTGGGAAAGACTTCCGCCGATTCCGGATGCGGAAGGTTTCGCGTCATCCTTCGCCGGCGTGAGCAATGGCGCACTCATCGTCGCGGGCGGCGCGAACATCGCCGGCGACAAATGGGCCGAGCCGTTGCGCAAGCAGTGGTATGATTCAGTCTTTGTCCTCGAAAAACCGGATGGCGAGTGGAAGCGCGGATTCGCAATGCCTCGCGCGCTCGGATACGGAGTGTCGGTGACGACCGAGCGTGGCGTCGTGTGCGTCGGCGGGAGCGATTCGCAGCGGCACCATACGGATGTCTTTCTCCTCGAATGGCGCGGCGGAAGGATCGTGATGACGCCGATGCCCGCACTGCCGAAGCCGTGTGCAAATGCATGTGGCGCGATCGTTGGCAAGATGATCTACATCGCTGGCGGCATCGAAAGGCCGGACGCGACCGTTGCGATGAAGACATTCTGGAGACTCGATCTCGCCGCATCCGAGCCGCGATGGGAGTCGCTCGAACCTTGGCCGGGCCCCGAGCGGATGCTCGCGGTCGCTGGTGCGAATGAAGACTCGTTCTATATCTTCAGCGGAACCCGTCTCAGCGCTGGAGCGGATGGCAAGCCGGCCCGCGATTACCTGCGCGACGCGTATCGTTTCACGGCGGGGAAGGGATGGATCCGAATCGCGGATTTGCCACGGGCCGCAGTCGCCGCGCCTTCGCCTGCGCTGTCCGGCGGAGGCGCGCGGCTGCTGATCGTCTCGGGCGATGACGGTGCGAACGTGAACTTCACCCCCGTGCGGGAGCACCCCGGCTTTCCCCGTGATGTGATCGCGTACGATTCGGAACGCGACGTATGGAGCCGCGCCGGGGAGGCTCCTTTCTCGCGCGCGACGGTGCCTGTGGTGCACTGGCTCGGACGCGATGTGATTCCAAACGGTGA
>JAYWEO010000445.1:0-3455 GCA_043779225.1 Prosthecobacter sp. | reverse complement strand
AATTCATCGAGCGGCATCTGCCCAAGCAGTCGCGCAAACTTGGCATAATGCGGACGGATGGCACCGTCTGCCCCAGCCATTTCGTCATAGAAATGTGACCCTGAAGAATAACCCTGTAGCACGGAACAAACGTTTACCGACATCCGCGCAAATACCGCAAGCGCAGAATCTCCGGCACAGTTCCAGACGGCTCGTACGGCCCGCAGTCCCGTGCGCATTGCCGCCTTGCCTTTCAGATCAGCTGTCGCCGCCACCGCAGGCAAGAACCAATCAGAGAATCCCCGCCAAATATGGCTTTGCGTTCACCCCGATCCCCTTGCATTCCGCGAACAGATCGCCGTCGGCCACACGTTGCGCCGTTCCCTCCATCCGCAGATTATGCATGCTTTCTGACATGGGCCCAATCCCCCGGTGAGAAATGCGGTGACGCCTTTGAGTGACGCCGGACATCACCCGTGACAGTTTCCTCAGAGCATGTTGAAAAAGTCCCATTGCAGGATCACGCAAAGGAGCAAAGACGCAAAGCAACCCATCGCCATACCCGCTCCTTTGCGCCTTTGCGTGACACCCCTTTTCAACATGCTCTCAAGACATCCCCACACAAGATGCACGTCCGACGTGCGGCCTATTGGCATACCCTGTGCTGTCTTTCTTTCCAGTTTCCATACTTTCCACATGACCGATCTCGCACCCACTCCATTCGAATACAGCGCCAAAAACATTCCTGGACCCGCCTTGAGCCAACTGGGCATGCGTCGCACGGTCGATCCGCGGACCTATGATTACTCGCCCATGCTGAACATCAAAACTTCCGCCTGTCCCAAATGCTCGCATACCTTTCTCCGCTATGCCAACGCGTGCCCCGAATGCGGCTTTGTGACCCGTCGCAGAAAACGTGGCAGAACCCGCGCAAGGGCGATCCTGGCCTCGATCCTCGCGGTCACCACGGCTTGCTTTTTTATCTCGGAGATTCCTGTCAGCGAAAATGTGTTCGATGGCCTGGGGATCCATCACGCGCTCGGCGATTCCTCACCAAAGCCTGCTGGCTACAAAATGGAGGGGACTGAAAAAACACGCAAAATCCTCCTCCGTGAGGCTGTGATGCAGAAGATGCGCACTAGTTCCATTTATAGCTCGAAGTGATCGCTGTCTAATATGCCGAATCTGAAACGCAAGGCCGTCGCTTCCAATCCCAGTGGCCAGACATCATTTCAACGTGTGCGCAGCATCCTCCGGCCTGCGGGCAATGCATTCCCTCATTTGAAACGCCTCCGCCTGATAGCCACCTGCGCCCTCGGCGCAGCCGCTGCCAACATCTCTGATGCCGCATCCTTGAACTATGTCACCAATGGCAGCTTCGAAGCCAGCGGCGGCTCATTCAACGCATGGACAGCCACCGGCGCCACATCCATCCTGAGCAATGCCTTCGGCACGCCCACGGCCGGCACCTTCAAGGCTTTCATTGGCAACGGTTCCGGCTCTGTGAGCGCCTCCATCCTCTCGGGTTTCTTCGGCGGCATCGCATTGCCGGCCAATGCGGGCGGTGCCGCAGTGGAAGGCTCGGGGATCAAGCAGTCCTTCACTCTCCAGCAGCCTGCCACCCTGTCCTTTGACTATCGCTATGTTAGCCAGGAGGACATCGGGTCCGGTTACGACGAAACCTTCTTTTTCCTGGATGGCCACGTCACCTTGCTGGAGGACTCGGAGGCCGCGGACCTGATGCCTCTCAGCGGCCTCCCGCTGCGCTATAAAAATGGCACCCCTTACCGGACCGTGACGCTCGATATCTCCGCAGGGCTGCACACCGTCGGATTTGGCACCTATGACACCGGCGACGCGAGCGGAGACAGCGCCCTGCTCCTGGACAACGTGCAGGCCGTTCCCGAGCCCGGCACCGCCACATTCGGGATCGGCCTCGGCTTGGTCGTCCTTCTTTCCCGAAATATCCGCCGCACCCGGGCCCGGACCTGAGTGCGCGGGCGCCGGGACCGGCGACTTCCAGATCGCCGAAAACCCGGCATGGGTTTGACGTCCGGCACCGGTCTCAGGCAGTTTGCGAGTTCACATGGATCTCCGAAAAGCCGTCATCACCGCAGCAGGCAAAGGCCAGCGCAGTCTGCCACTCCAGACAGTCGTCGATCGCGACGGCATCACCAAGACCGCGCTCGCGATCATCATCGAGGAAGTCCTGCGCGCAGGCATCGAGCAGATCGCCATCGTGATTTCGCCCGGCGATGAGACGGCATTCCGCATCGCGGCAGGCAGGCACGCGCAATGCCTCACGTTCATCGAGCAGGCGCAGCCGCTCGGCTACGCGCACGCGGTCGCGAGCGCGGCGAAGTTCACGGGCGACGACGCATTCCTGCTGCTCGTCGGCGACCACCTTTACCTCTCGCACACCGGGCAGGGCTGCGCGGAGCAGCTCGTCGCCATCGCGCGCGCGGAGAAGTGCGCCGTGTCCGCCGTGCAGGCCACGCACGAGAGCAAGCTGCCCTATTACGGCGCAGTCGGCGGCAAGCTCATGGACGCCGCGCGCCATCTTTACCAGGTGGACACCGTGCTCGAAAAACCCACGCCCACCGAAGCCGAGCAGCTCATCACCGTCCCCGGCCTGCGCGCGGGCTACTACCTGTGCTTTTTCGGGATGCATGTCCTCACGCCGACGGTGCAGCGGTTCCTCGGCGAGCTGCTGAAAAATTCCGCCGGCCGCGAGCAGACGATCCATCTGCGCGCCGCGCTCGCGCAGGTCGCCGAGCACGAGCGATACCTCGCAGTGGAACTCGCCGGGCGCCGGTACGACTTCGGATTGAAATACGGCCTGCTCACCGCGCAGCTCGCGCTCGCGCTCGAAGGCTGTGACCGCGACGAAGTGCTGCGCGGCATCGTCGAGCTCCTCGCCACTTCACGGCAGCCGGGGAAATAGCATGTCCACCGGACTCATCTCCCTCATCACGTCGCCCGACGCCGCGGTGCGCGACCGCTCGCTCGACGAAGTGTGCGCAAAGCTCTCCTTCGACGCGCTGCTCGCAGAATGCGATGCGCTCGACGCATTCCGGCGCGAATCGCGCAATCTCTACGAACGCGTGCGCGCGCTATTTTTTCTCTCAGCGATTCACCGCTTTCACCTGCCATCGCGCACCGAGCTGAAACACGGCGGCACGATCCCTTTCCACGGCTACGAGCATCTGCTCCACCGGCGCTTCGAGGATGCGATCGAATTTTTCCAAGCGGCGCAAAAGTCTGGCGGGCCATCCGACGGCCTCTCGTCCGCGCTCGCAGCGTCGTATCACCGCCTCGCATTTCAGACGCTCGCGGATCAGGTGCGCCGCAGCGTCCGCACCGTGCGCGGGAACCAGTGGATGTTCCGCATGGGACACCCGAAAGATCAGCCGCTGCGCATCCGCCCCGAGATGCTCGCGACGAACGCCGCAGGCGCGCATCCGATCCTCCGCGAG
>JAYWEO010000444.1:0-4546 GCA_043779225.1 Prosthecobacter sp. | reverse complement strand
GCCGGGATTGTGGTCGCGGCCCTTGCCCTGCGCGGCGGGCTGACGGCCAAATTCCGTCGTGCAAATCACGAGCGTGCTGTCGAGCAGGCCGCGTGACTTAAGGTCGGCAAGCAGCGCCGCGGCACCGGTGTCGAGGATCGGACCCCAGTAGCCGTGATCGCGCACGAGATCCTCGTGGCTGTCCCAGTTTGGGCGGATTTTTTTCGCTGTCGTATTTTCCGCGCCGCAATAAATTTGCACAAAGCGCACGCCTCGCTCCACGAGCCGCCGCGCAAGCAGACACTGGCGGCCAAACGCGCCGATCTCCTCGTGCTCGATCGCGTAGAGCTGGCGCGTCGCATCGGTTTCGCCACGCAGGTCGGTGGCTTCCGGCGCGCTGAGTTGCAGACGCGCGGCGAGTTCATAGGCGGCGATGCGCGCATCGAGTTCCGTGTTGCCCGCACGCGCAGCGGCGTGTTCGCGGTTCAGAGTCTGCAGAAAATCACGGCTGCTCCGCTCGGCCTCGCCGCTCAAGTTGCCGAACTCTTTTGGTGGGAAGAGATCCGCGATGGGCGGCCGGCCCGCTTCGGTCTGAAGCGTGGTGCCCTGGTAGATCGCGGGCAAAAATCCGGCGCCCCAATTGATCACGCCACCGGGCGGAAGCCCGCGCGGATCGGGCAGGACGACGAATGCAGGCAGGTCCTCACTTTCACTCCCGAGCCCATACGTCACCCACGCCCCCATGCTCGGGAAGCCGGGCAGGATGAAGCCGCTGTTTGCCATGAACATCGCCGGGCCGTGCAGCGCGCTCTTGCTCTGCATCGAGCGGATAAACGCGATGTCGTCCACGCGCTGGGCGAGCTTTGGAAACAGATCGCTCATCCACCGCCCGCACTGTCCGTGCTGCCGGAATGGCCAATGGCTGCCCTGGCAGTTGCCGGGCTTCGATGCGAAGAACGTGAGCTTGCCATCGGGATCGAACGGCTGGCCCTGCCGCTTCGCGAGTTCCGGCTTGTAGTCCCACGAGTCCAAGTGGCTGAGGCCGCCGGGGCAGAAAATCTGAATGACCGCCTTCGCCTTTGCCGCATGGTGCGCGCGCTTTGGCGAAAGCGGATTCGTCGCAGCTTGCGCATCATTCATCATCGCCGCGAGCGCGACACCGCCGAGCCCGCCGCCGAGCTGCCAGAGAAAATCACGGCGCGTGACGAAGCTCTTTCGTTGTCCGCAGGGAAAGGCGTGGTTCATCGTTCAGTCGAGATACACGAATTCATTCGCGTTGATGAGCGCGCGGCAGAGCGCGAAGAGGCCCTGTTCCCGCACGAGCTTTGCCGCGGCGGCGTGCGCGGCGGCGGTTGGTTCGCGCTGGAATGTGAGCGCAAATGCGCGGCTGATGCGCTGCGGCACTTCGGCCGCCTCGCTTTCCACACGTGCCGCGAGATGGCTCGCCTGCTGGAGGATGAACGCGTTGTTGCTCAGCGTCAGCGCCTGCAGCGCCGTCGTCGTCTGCACGCGCGCGGGCGTGAGGTTCGCAGGATTCGGGCAGTCGAGCGTGGACATGAACTGATGCGGCGTGGTGCGCACGATGAAGCGGTAGATGCTGCGCCGCCAAAGCTCCGGCGTGCCGGGTGTGATGTATTCGTAAATCGGCGCATAGGCCTCGGTGTAGTTGAAATCACGGAAGCCGGGGCCGCCGCGTTCAAGGTTCAGTTTCCCGCTCACCGTGAGCACGGCGTCGTGCAGCGACTCCGCGTCGAGCCGCCGCGGGTTCTGCCGCCAGAGCAGGCGGTTTTGCGCGTCAAGGTGAGCGGCATTGTCGTTCAAAGTTGCGGACTGCTGCCGATACGCCGCGCTCGTGACGATGAGCCGGTGCATGTGCTTGAGCGACCAGCCGCTTTTCAAAAACTCGCCGGCGAGCCAGTCCAGCAATTCCGGGTGCGATGGACGATCTCCACCGAGGCCGAAATCGCTCGGTGTATTCACGATCCCCTGGCCGAAGTGATGATGCCACAGACGGTTCACGAGCACGCGGCGCGTGAGCGGGTTTGCCGGGTCCGTGATCCACTTTGCGAGCGCGATGCGGCGCTCGCCTTCTGGCGTGGCGTTGCCGCCAAAATCAGTCGCGGCGTGCCTCGTCCACGCAAACGCGCCCGGCGTGACTTCCTGCTGCGAGTCCTCTGGATCGCCGCGACGTTGCACCTTCACGGACGGCGGCATCGGCTCGCTGAGTGCGGCATACACCTTCGCAGGAACTGGCAAGGCTTTCAGCGAAGCATCGAGTCTCGCGGCCTGGGTGCGGAGTTCCTTGAGCTTGTCCCGTCCGGCGTCCGCCAGATTCGTTTCGCTCCATGCTGGCGCGAGCCGCGCATCGCCGAGGAAAAGGAGATCGCTGCCGATCCCGTCGCCTCCATCGGTCGTGACCAGCGTGAGCGTCTTTGCCCCGGCGGAAATTTCGACATCAAGATGAGCAGTCTCGGTCTTCTTCATCTTCCGCCGCTGGAAGCGCTCCGCCGCGTCCACAAACACCGTGAAATCCGCAAGGGTGTTCGCAGCATTCTCCGCCGCTCCGAAGCCAATCTCCGCGGTGAAGCGCATCGCATTCATCCCGTTCGCACCGCGGATTTTTGAGAGGTCGAATGTGATGCCGCTGTTTGCGTGCAGCCCGAGGATGGAGTGATCCTTCGTGGCGAAATCCACACCTTTGATCGCCGTGCTGCGCTGGGCGGCGAGCGGGCCGTTCCGGATGGCGTCCCATGTGTGGCCGCTGGTGACGGGCAGTTTCACCTCCTGCTGGAACCCGATCGGCACCGGGCTTTTGCCATCGGGAACGAACACCCACTGCACAAAGCCGAGAGGATTCGGCTCGACCTTCTGCAACCGGTTCACCGCGATGTCGCGATGGTAGCCGAGCCTGTCTGTCACGAGCGTGCCGTCGCGCAGGCTGATTCCTTTTCCCTTCACTCCGGTGCCATGGCCGTCGCCGCCGCCAACGATGTCCGCGAGATCGAGTCCTTCGCCGGAGAGTTTTGCGATTTCCGAGCGCGCCATTTTGAGTTCCTTCGTCAAGCGCGTCTTTTCCCCGGCGATGCGTTTTGCCTCCGCAATATCCACCTCGCGCTCGCCGCGTTTCACTCCCGCGAAGACGGCCCACAGGCGATAGTATTCCTCCTGTGAAATCGGATCGAGCTTGTGGTCGTGGCAGCGCGCGCAGTTGATCGTGATGCCCATCGTCGAAGTGATCACCTGCGTGACCATGTCGTCGAGATCGCCCGCGCGTGCGGCGCGCTTCAGCACATCGCTTTTCGTCTCGGCCTGCCCGACAAAATCCCAGGGCCCCGCTGCGAGGAATCCCGTCGCGATGACCGAATGCGGATCGCCCGGCGCGAGCACATCACCCGCGATTTGCTCGCGGACGAAACGGTCGTAGGGCTTGTCCGCATTCAGCGATTCGATGACGTAGTCGCGATAGCGCCAGGCATCCGGGCGGAGCTTGTCGCGCTCGAAGCCGTGCGTGTCCGCGTAGTGCGCGATGTCTAGCCAGTGCCGCGCCCAGCGTTCGCCGTAGTGCGGCGAGTCGAGCAGCTCATCCACGAGCTTTTCGTAAGCGTGCGGATTCTGATCCTTCACCAATTGCTCCGTGCGCTCCGGCGTCGGCGGCAGCCCGAGCAGATCGAAACTCAGCCTGCGGATCAGCGTGCGCCGGTCCGCCTCCGGCGACAGCGCGAGCCCGTTCTCTGCGAGTTTCGCACGGATGAAACCGTCAATCGAAGCGTCCTTCGGGAAATCCGTCCTCACCGGCTGCACGGACCAATGCTGCAGGCGCTTGTCCACGTTCGCCGCGCGATCTGCGTCATTCTCCGGCCACACCGCACCGCTCGCGATCCACGACTTCACCGCGGCGATCTGCTCCGCAGTAAGTGGTTCGCCTTTCGGCGGCATCCGCTCGTCGTCGTCCGTGCTCGTGATGCGCTTGAAAAGCGGGCTCTTCGCAAAGTCGCCCGGCACGATCACCGCGCCGTCGTGTCCGCCCTTGAATGCAAATACCTTCGCGTCGAGCCGCAGCTCGCCCTTCTGCTTTTTCGCACCGTGACACTCCACGCAGCGCTCCTGCAGCAGCGGGCGGATTTCCTTTTCAAAATCAACCGCGACGCAACCAGCCGTGAGCATGAGGGGGAAACATCGGCGCAGGAGAGTCCGTCCCAATCTTTGTGCCCCGATATTTCTGCCAATGAGCGGACGATGATTCATCGCAAGAGGTCAGTTCACCCGGTTGCGCAACGGCTCGCCTTTGAGCGCGCGGAGGATCTCCCGCGCGGCCTTGGTGCGGAATTCCTCGCAGCCTTCCTCGCAATAATACGCCGTGTGCGGATTCAGCAGCAGCCGGTCGTGCGCGGGATGATTCGGATCGCGCCAGGCGCGCAGCACGGGCGAATCCGCAGGCGGCGGCTCCTGCTCCAGGACATCGATTCCCGCACCCGCGAGATGCCCGTCCGCGAGCGCTTCGACGACCGCCGCCGTGTCAGCGACTCCGCCGCGCGCGGTGTTCACGAGGAATGAACCGGGCGGCATC
>JAYWEO010000443.1:0-4944 GCA_043779225.1 Prosthecobacter sp. | reverse complement strand
CAGCTACGCGCCGCACAAGCCGCAGGGGTCTTCGGACAAGCTCTATGAGATCACGCCGGACCTGCGGCAAATCGTGCGACCCGAAAGCATCGGCGGCACGCCGGCGAACCGGATGATCCATCGCGAGTCGGACCAGCTTTTCATCGGGCCGTATGTGATCGATGCGAAGGGCGGCGTGCGCGTGATTCCGCCGAGCGCGATGTTCGGCAGGCACACGGGGAACGCGCGGCATCTCACGGACCCGGCGAACAAACTTTACTACGCGACGATGGAGGAAGGCATCTATGAGGTGGATGTGCATTCGCTCGCGGTGACGAAGCTGTGGACGGACGAGCAGCAGAAGGACGGGCGCAAGGCGGACCTGCCGGGCTATCACGGCAAGGGTCTCTACTCGGGACAGGGCCACCTCATTTACGCAAACAACGGCGACCACGCGGCGGCGGCGCTGAAGGATCCCACGACGCCGAGCGGCGTGCTCGCGGAGTGGGACGGCAAGGCGGACAAGTGGACGGTGGTGCGGCGGAATCAGTTCACCGATGTGACCGGGCCGGGCGGGATTTTCGGCAACGAACATCCCGCGACGGATCCGCTGTGGAGCATCGGCTGGGATGCAAAATCGCTCATCCTCATGCTGCTCGACGACGGCAAGTGGCAGACCTTCCGCCTGCCGAAAGTCTCGCACAGCTACGATGGCGCGCACGGCTGGAATACCGAGTGGCCGCGCATCCGCGAGATCGGCGAGAACGATCTGCTGATGACGATGCACGGCGCGTTCTGGCGGTTCCCGAAAACATTTTCCGCTGCCAACACGGCGGGCATCCGTCCGCGCAGCGCATATCTGAAAGTGATCGGCGACTTCTGCCGCTGGAACGATCGCGTGGTGCTCGGCTGCGACGATTCGGCGAAGTCGGAATTCCTGAACAAGCGCAAGGTGAAGGGCGGCATCGAGGGGCCGGGGCAGTCGCAGTCGAATTTGTGGTTCATCAAGCCCGAGACGCTCGACCACTTAGGCCCCGCGCACGCGGGCGGCGCGGTGTGGTTGCGCGATTCAGTGAAGGCAGGCGAAGTCTCGGAGCCGTTCCTTTTCTCCGGCTGGCAGCACCGCTCGCTGCACATCGTGAATGACGGCAGCACTCCGTTTTCCGCCGTGCTGGAAATTGACGGCAAGGCTCGCAGTTCCGGGGGCTCCGCGCTCACCGTCGCGCCGGGCGCGGCGGAGGCGGTCACTTTCACCGAGCCGGGCGAATGGATCCGCCTGCGCGCGACGGGAGCAGGCGAGAAAGTGAGCGCGCATTTTTCCTGCTCAAATGCCGACACGCGCAACACGCAGCCGGATCCGATCTTCACCGGCCTCGCAGGCATCGCGGATGCGGACGCGAGCATCGGCGGCATCGTCCGCACGCGCGGCGACAACAAGCGCACACTCGCATTCGCCGCCATGAGCGTGCGTGGCAGCGATGTCGCGGACATCGGCTATTATGAATTGAGCAACGAGCCGGACAGCGGCCTGAAACTGCGCCGTGTGGAGGACAAGGCCGCGCACGACTACGTGAAAACGAAGACGGCGATTCCGCGCAACGTGATCACCAAGGACGCCGCGAGCGTGCTCGTGACGGATGATCGCGGACGCCGCTGGCGGCTGCCATTCACGAGCGCGCACTGCGACGCACCGACCGAGGCCGGACTGCTGCGCATCTGCCGCGAGGTCGCCACGGAGCGCGATGTCTTCAGCGCCTATGGCACCATCTACGAACTGCCTGCGGAGAACGCGGACGGCTTCGCAAAAATCCGCCCGGTCGCCACGCACGACCGGCGCATCATGGACTACTGCAGCTACCGCGGCCTGCTCATCCTCACGGGATTGAAGCCCGACGCCGCGGGCGAGCACATCATCCGCAGCGACGACGGCAGGGCCGCGCTGTGGGCCGGCGCGATTGACGATCTCTGGAAGCTCGGCAAGCCGCGCGGACAGGGCGGGCCTTGGGCGGATACGATGGTGCGCGCCGGCGAAAAGAGCGATCCGTTCCTGCTCTGGGGCTACGACAAGCGCACGCTGAAGCTCAGCCACGACGCGACGGGCGCGGTAAACTTCCGAGTCCAACTCGACCTTGACGGCACCGGCCTGTGGGTCACGCATAAGACGCTCGAAGTGCAGCCCGGCAACGCGGCGACCTACGAATTCCCAGATGCGATCAACGCCCGCTGGCTGCGCGTGAGTGCGGATGCCGACTGCACGGCGACTGCGCAGCTCACTTTCAAGTGAGCCGCACCGGGCATGGCCCGGCGAATTTCAAAAATCGCGCGAGCGCAGCTTCTTGACCGCGCCGCGCTTTTTCTTCGAGTCGAGCATGCGCTGTTTCACGCCCCACGGACGCTTCGCATTTTGGCGGCGCTTTTTCTCCCGCTCGTGCTTCTGCGCCGCGCGTGCCTCCTGCGCTGCGGACGCGAATGCGTCGAGCAGGCGCTCCCATGCGATGAGGCGGTTCGCGGCCTGCGAGCGCGTGTCCTGCACGCTCACGGCGCGGCCGGTGGGCTTGTGGTTCAAAGTCACCTGCGTCGAGACCTTGTTCACGTTCTGCCCGCCGGGGCCGCTGCTGCGGCTGAACGTCTCCTCGAAATCCTCCGCGCGCAGGCCGAGCACGCGCAGGCGTTCGGTTTTCCAAGTCTGGAATTCGGCGGGAGTCATGACGGGAATGTGACTAGTGACTGGTGAATAGTGAATGGCGATTTGCTGCGGGCGACCATTCACTGTTCACCAATCACGTTTTCGCTGCGTCCATGCCTCACCACTTCGCGAGTTGTGTGGGAAAGAGGCACTGCTCGCAGTCGCTCGCGTCGCGCTGGCAGAAGTCCTCGTAGATTTGCAGCAAACCCTGCTGGATCGCGGCGGAGCGGAGGAACTTCGCATCCGGCGGCGTGTCGCCGAAAAGACGGAGCGCCGCGGTCTCCACGCGGCGGTTGCTGAGCGGCGCGGGGAGTTTGCAGAATTCTTTCCATCGCGCGGCGTCTGCGGCGATGCCGATGGGGAAGAAGACATTCGCGAGCATCTCGGTGACGCGCGATTCGCCGACGAGCGCCATGCGTTTTGCCGAGGGCTTGGATGTCACGGTGTAGTGGCGGTCCCAATATTCGTCGCGCAGCTCGCCGAAAAAATCCGCGATCGCATCCGGCAGGCACGCCTCGCGCAGCGCGCGGATGCGCGGCCAGTGGCGGACGATCTGCGCGAGCGCGGCGAGCCGGCGCTGCGGGTGATTCATCGGGCGCTGGCCGCTCATTTTCCAGAGCAAACGCGGGATCGTGAGCCGCTCGAATTCCGCGCGGTGTGGCCACCAGCGTTCCCACAGCCCGCGAAGATACACGCGCGTCGGCGAGTCGAAGTCGCCGAGTTCGCGCTGGTCGAGAAAGCCCGCGACGCCGAAGAGCAGCGCATCCGCGGAGTCCTTCGCGGCGCGCAGCAGGCGCAGCGGCAGACGCTGCGCGAGCAGGGTGAATGGCAGTTTGTTCGACTTGTAGCCGAGCGTCGTCGCGAGCGCCTGGAAGAGCGCCTCGTCCGGGCCGTGCAATTCCGCGAGCCGCGCGAGTGCGGCGGATTTTCGCCTCATGCGGAACTGCGCCGCGCCGAGCAGCACCTCGCGCACTTTCTCCAGCGGCAGCGCGCGCAGCGGGCCGACGCAGCGCCCCGGCTTTGCAGCGGGCTGCAGATTCGGCGGTTCCTCGATGCTGCGCAGGTCGAGCAGGACTTGCGGCACGGCGCGATTCGCGGAGGTGCGCGTGAAGGACTCACGCTTTCCGCGCTCGACGAAAATGTGCAGCACGACGCCGTCGTAGTCCCTGTTCGTCGCGTGGCCGTGGTGCTCCCAGTCGGCGGCGGTCGTGTCGAGTTCGATGCTGCCGCGCAACGGCGCTGCGCCGTCGAATGAAACCGCGGCCTCCGCGAAATCGGGGCCGGCCTCGCGGTTCCACACGCCGAACTGCACCACGCTCACCGCACGTCCATCCGTCGTCGTGAAATTTCTCCCGAAGCCGCCCGCGAACCACAGCGCCTGCAGTTCGTGCTCAGACCAATCCTCCACACCGCGTGCCGCCGCGCCCTCGCGGACGAGCGTGATTTCGCGGAGACGGGAGTAGCGTTCGGAGGAGGACACGGCGCGAAGGTAGGACGGTTGCCGTGACTGGATTCAATTCCAAAACGCCGCGACTGCATGATGCGTTCGCGGGGGCGCCGCGCTTTTTTCTCGTCCGCGTGGCAGGCCGCGGCGTAGAGGCGGGCATGTCTGTCACGAATCCCGAAGCCCTGCTGGCCCAGTTAAACTGGCGCTACGCCACGAAGAAGTTCGATCCCGCCAGGAAGATCGCGCCGGATGTCTGGTCGGCGCTTGAAAAGGCGCTGCTGCTCACGCCGTCGTCGTTCGGGCTTCAGCCGTGGAAGTTCATTGTGATCACGGACGCCGCAGTGAAGCAGCAGCTCGTGCCTGTCTCGTGGAATCAAACGCAGCCGACGGGCTGCTCGCATCACGTCGTCTTTGCCGTGCGAAAAGCGCTCGCGGAAAAGGACGTGGATCATTTTCTCGACAGCATCGTCGCCACGCGCGGCGGCGCGAAGGAAGCGCTGAAGGGCTATCGAGACATGATGACCGGCTTCGCGGGCAAGGCAGCGCAGGAAGGCTGGCTGCGCGAGTGGGCAATCCGGCAGGTCTATATCGCGCTCGGAAACTTCATGACCAGCGCCGCAGTGCTCGGCGTGGACACCTGCCCGATGGAGGGCATCGAGCCTGCGAACTACGACAAAATCCTCGGCCTCGCCGGGACGGAATTTGAGACGGTCGTCGCCTGCGCAGCAGGATATCGCGCGGCGGATGACAAGTACGCGCAACTTGCAAAAGTGCGCTTTGCGGCGAGCGAAATCATCCAGCACATTTGATCCATGAGCACACCTGCGCCGGA
>JAYWEO010000442.1:0-5496 GCA_043779225.1 Prosthecobacter sp. | reverse complement strand
TGCGCATCCGATGTGAGCCCCCATCTCGCGAGCGTCGGCAAATCGAGGCTCGCGACTTTTTGCGGCGTGGAAAGTCGCGCCAGCGTGCGACCGGGCGCGGGCTTGTCGAGCTTCAGCCACGCCCGCGCATACGGCGTGAAGACGCGGAACGGCGTGCCGCCGCCGGTGAGCACTTCGTCGCGCTCGTGCAGTGCGTGATCCTGGTGCGGATGCACTGTCACGCCGAGCCGAGCCGCCATCGCCGCGATGCGCGCCTCCATCGCGCGGCCATGCGGATCGGGATCGCGCGCAAAATGGATCGCCGTCGCGCCGGTCTCGCGGATCAAACTTTCAAGCGCCACATCAGCCGGGCCTTCGCGGATGATCAGCCGCCCGCCCCTGGCTTCGAGATTTCTCGCCAGCGAAGCGAGACAGCCGCACAGGAATTCCTGCCGCGCCGCGCCGCACCAATGATGATCGCGCTGCCATCGGCTGAGCACGAACACCGGCACCACCTGCTCGTGCGCGGCAGTGGCCGCATTCAGTGCGCCGTTGTCGGCGATGCGCAGATCGCGGCGGAACCAATGGATGGCAATGGACATGGTATTTTTGTTCAGTGTTTCAACGGCGGCGGCGCGGGCAGAGCACGCGGGCCAAGAAAACAGCGATGGCAACGGGAAGGATGATGGCCAGAATGAATGGCAGGCTGGATCGGTTCATGGGGCAGGAGTGAAATCCGTCGCGAGACCGACGTGTTCCCACGCGGCGCGTTCCCGCTCCGCGTCGGCGAGTTTCTTGCGCGCTTTGTCATTCGCGTATTTTCCGAGCACGAGGCGGAGCGGCGGTGTGTCGGATTCGACGGCGGCAATGATCGCCTCCGCCGCCTTGCCGGGATCGCCCGGCTGCCTGCCCGCCATCGTTTCGAGGAAACCCACAAACTTGCCGCTCGTGCGATCGTAGTCGGTGATGTGGCTTTCCGCGCGTTCGAGGGAACGCGCGATGAAGTCCGTCCGAAACGGGCCGGGCTGCACGAGGGTCACTTTGATCCCGAGCGGCTTGAGTTCCGCCGCCAGCGATTCCGAGACGCCTTCGAGCGCCCACTTGCTCGCGCCGTAGATGGAAAATCCCGCGTAGTTGGCAATCGCCGCGGCGGCGGAGATGTTCACGATATGACCGCTGTGCTGAGCCCGCAGGATCGGCAGCGCGGCCCGGATGACTTCCAGCGCGCCGAAAAAGTTCGTGTCGAAATTCCGCGTGATCTGTTCTGCGCCGAGTTCCTCGAATGCACCGACGAGGCCGTATCCCGCGTTGTTGACGACGACGTCGAGCCGACCGAACGCTTCCGCGGCCTGCGCGACCACTGTCTTCACCTGCAAGGAATCCGTGACATCGAGCGCGAGCACGCGGCACGTCTCAGGAAAGCACGCGGCGAGCTCCCCGAGGGCGGAGGGCTGGCGTGCCGTGGCGATAATCCGTTGCCCGCGCGTGAGCGCGGCTACCGCAAGCGCCAGGCCGATGCCGCTGGAGCAGCCCGTGATGAGCCAGACACGCGAAGCCGTTGTTGTTTCGTCCATTTAAATTGGGCTTTTAAAAGCAGCGTTACGTCCCCGCATGCGCTGCGGACGTTTCCTCGCTCAGATTTGGAGCGAGTTTGAAATGCAGTGGGTTCCGATGAGCCGACGGACATGCCGGAAAAAATCTGGGATTCTCGCAGGAAAGGCCGTGCGTGAATTTCAACGAGTCATCTGAAAGAGGAGTCCCTGCAGGGCGGGAACCCATTTCACACTTTGGAAAAGAACCCACCGCGCGGCACGGTGAACGACCACTCGCTGAAGGATCGCGGCAGTGCGAAGGCGGCTGGCAAATTCGGCGTCAAGCTGGCGGGAAAGAATCAGTCGCGCTCCGTCCCATGACGATGCTCCGGCGGACCAGGCGGCCAGCGGCTCGATGGCTGCGAAGGCGGATTCGCAGGCCATGGACATGCCGTTGCCGGTGACGGGCGGAATCATGGTCACGGCGTCGCCGATGCTCATCTCTTCGCTGAGGAGCGCGCGGCGAGGCGCGAGACCGAGGGCGGCGACGGAGGAAAATGAGGCCTCGTCCCAGCGGGCCTCGGCGAGCTTTGCGTGGAGCGCGGAACCGTGTTCACCGCCGAGCCATCCGCGCCAGTCGCGGGCCAATGCGGGGACGGGTTCGCGGCTGCGGAAGAGGCCGCAGACATTCACGCGCCCGTCTTCCACCGCGCAGAGGCCGACGTAGCCGCGCGGGGTGAAGTGCATTTCCAGTCCTGCGCCGAGAGTGATGCCGCGGGCGTGGGCCTTCAGCCCGAACAGGCGCCAGCCGCCTTCCTCCTTTTGCGGACGGCGGCCCGTGGCACGGACGATCCCCTCGCCTGCCTCGGTGGATGCGCGCCGGGAAGTGATGAGTTCACCGCCGAGTTCGCTGAACATTTCCGCGAGGGCGGCGTCCATTTTCCAGCGCGAGATGCACAGCGCGGGCGATGGGAGTGCGCGCACTGCGGTGGTGCTCGCGCCGAGGGAAAAGGTGACGTCGGAGGCTTCGCGGGCACCGGTGAGGCGGGCTTCGATGCCGAGCGTGGCGAGGACTTCGCGGCCTTTGCCGCTGAGGAATTCGCCGCAGACTTTGTGGCGCGGATAGGTGCCTGCTTCGATGATGCGCACGGGCACTCCACGGCGGCGCAGGCCGATGCCGAGACAGAGCCCGGCAAGCCCGCCGCCGATGATGGTGACGGCTTTCATGCCTTCCGTGCGCAGAACCAATGGCTGAACGGAAACACGCGCCGCTCTTCGCAACGCCAGCCGTCGCGCGGCCACAGTGCGCTGAGTTCGCGCGCGCGGAAACCGGCTTCGACGCTCACGCGGGCGTCGTGGAGCGTGACGGCATGTGCGCCCATGAGCGGGAGTGCGGCGACACCGGCGAGGCTCAGCCATCCGCGCCGCGGCTCCATGGCAGCGAAGAGTGGCGTGGCGCGGGAGGCGAGGCTGAGGAGGCGGGTGAGTCCGGCATCGTCGAAATGATGAAGGAAGAGATTCGCGCAAATCGCATCGAGCGGGCGCGGCTTGCTCAGCCAATCGAAGACATCCGCCTTTTCCACACACACGCTCCATCCCGCACGCTGCAATGTGCGCAACGTGATGTCGGCGACACACGGAGCGCGATCCACGAGGAAGATCGTCGCACCGTCTCCCTCGGGAAATGTCGCGAGGAGATTCTCCGCGGCCATCGCGCCATCGCCTGCGCCGAGTTCCGCAATCGCGCGCGGCGGCTGCGATGCAAATTCGCTGCGCAACCACGCGCGCCACGCGCGGCGGTGGCCCATGAGGCCATTCAGAGCGTGAAGATCACGCCGGGAAGCACGGGCCTCGGGCACCTCGGGCGGGAGCGCATCGAGGAGTTCGGGCGTGAGACGGCGGGCTTTCATCGCACTTCCAACACCGCCCCGTGACTGCTGAAGCCAGCACCGAAAGAAGCCAGCCACCATTTTCCGCCAGGCGCATTTTCATCGAGCGCGCGACGGAGTGAGAAGAGACAGCTCGGGCTGCTCATGTTTCCGTATTCGCGCAGGACTTCGGTCGAGTGCCGCACGGCGTGCTCGCTCAGGCCGATGCGCCCGGTGATTTCGCGCAGCACATCGCGACCGCCGGAATGAAACAGCCACTCGGAAATTTCCGCTGGCGCAATGCCGGCACGAGCGAGGACATCCGCGGCGAACCCCGCCGAGAGCACCGGCACGTCTGGCGCGAGGATGTTGCGCAGCAGGCCGTGGCGGTGGTCGAAGCGCAGTTTTTCGCGAGCCTCGGGAATGTGCAGCGACTCGGCGCGGGTCATGCGGACTTCGCGGACGCCGGGTTGCGGATTGCGCGAACCGACGACGGCGGCGGCGCCATCGCCGAACAAACATGCGCTGATGAGCACACCCGGATCGTCGTCGAGATACACGGCCGCCGAACAGACTTCCAGGCAGACGGCGAGGACGTTTTCCGTTTCACCGAGGAGGGCCGACGCGGTCCGGAGCGCGGGCACGGCAGCGCCACAGCCGAGGCCGACGAGGTCGAGCAACTGGGCATCGCGCGGGAGCCCGAGCCGTTCGCCGATGTAGCTGGAAAGTCCGGGGCACAAATATCCCGTGCATGTGGCCACCACGAGCGCGCCGATTTCGTCCGGCTTGCGTCCGGATTCCCCCAGCGCACGGAGCGCGGCTTCCGTGCCGATTTGCGGTGCGACGCGCTTGAACCGCGCGTGCATGGCATCGGGCGTTAACTCGAACGCCTCGGAAATCGGGTCGAGCGCGAGGTGGCGGGCCTCGATGCCGTTGTCGCCCGTCAGCACCTTTCGCAAAATGGCATGGCTGCGCGAGGAGAGCGCGGCGTACTGGGGCGAAACGCGAATCGCGTCCCAACACGCACGCTGGGTATGCCGCTGCGGGGGAACTGCTGTGCCGAGACCCGTGATGAACATGTGTTTTCTTCTACGCGTGAGCGCCGCTTGGCGACTCACATTTCCGAGTTCGTCGCGGCGGCAAAGTGAGACCCAGCGCGCGGCCAAGGATCAGGCAGCCTTTTCCGCGTAACGGTCGAAGCGGTTCGAGAGGATGAAGAACGTGGGAGCCCACAGCCCCACGAAGATGCCGAAACGCTCGGCATGAGCCTGGGTGTCGGCGGCCGTTCCACCGGTCAGAAACCAGATGGCGATCGAGCCGAGGATGGAGGCGAAGCCGAGGATGAAGCAGAGGTTGCTGAGCTGTTTGAGTTGAGCGGGTTTCATGGGATGGAGTTTGGCCGTGAGGCGTGTGCGACTCCGGAAGTGGCTCCGGGGTCTGCAGCGATACGTCGGCGCTGGAGGAGCAGACGCCCCAAGTTCGCATCCGTCATCCCTCGCTCGATTGCCGCACGGAGCCGACGCGCGGGAATCCGGTTTCTATTGTCGGCACGCCCCGGCTCCACCATTCTCCGCGCGCATGGAACCCGATCCCGCTCAACAACTCGACGCCGAGATCGAGCTTTTGCGGCGAGTCGCGCAGGGTGACCGGCAGGGTTTCGAGGAACTTTACGATCGCTTTTCCAGCGTCCTGTTTTCCACCGCTTACCGCGTGCTGAACAATCAGGAGGCCGCCGAGGACGTGCTCCAGGATGTGTTCATCCAGATCTGGGAAAAGGCGCCGCTTTACGACCCGGCACGCGGCAAGCCGATGACTTGGGCCATCACGCTCACGCGCAACAAGGCGATCGACCGCGTGCGCTCCACGCAGCGTCGCAGCCGGCTGCAGGACGAGATGCAGCGCGAATCGGAGACGTCCGAGCAATTTGATGACCGGAGTTCCTTCGATGCGGCCTCAGCCGGCGATACAAACAAGCTGGTGCGCGAGGCGATTCAGAAACTCTCGAAAGACCAGCGCGAGGCCATCGAACTGGCATTCTTTTCCTCGCTCACGCAGACGGAGATTGCCGAGCGTCTCAACGAGCCCCTGGGCACCGTGAAGGCACGCATCCGGCGCGG
>JAYWEO010000441.1:0-11074 GCA_043779225.1 Prosthecobacter sp. | reverse complement strand
TCGCTGGATGATGCGAAGCTGGAGAAATCACCCGCGGCATCGCGCGTATTTCCAAATGTGAATGGCGTGAAATTTCTCCAGCACACGCTCGGCTGCGGCGGCACGCGGCAGGATGCGCGCGCCCTGTGCGGATTGCTCGCGGGCTACATCACGCATCCGAATGTCGCTGGCGCGACGGTGCTCAGCCTCGGCTGCCAGAATGCCGAGGTGGAGACATTGCGCGAGGAAATCGCGAAGCGGAATGGTGATGCGAAGCCGCTGCTTGTCTTCGAGCAGCAGAAGAGCGCATCCGAGCGCGAACTGCTCGAACGCGCGCTGCGCGAGACTTTCCGAGGCATCGCGCAGGCGAACGAACTCCGCCGCGAACCGCTGCCGCTGAGCGAACTCGTGCTCGGCCTCAAGTGTGGCGGCTCGGACGGCTTCTCCGGCATCTCGGCAAATCCCGCGCTCGGCCATTGCTCCGATCTGCTCTCGGCGCTCGGCGGCACCGGCGTGCTCTGCGAATTCCCCGAGCTGTGCGGCGCGGAGCAGTGGCTCTGCGATCGTTGCGGCGACATCGCGCTCGCGGAGCGCTTCCTCGATCTCATGCGCCGCTACAATGAGCGCGCGCACGCGGTCGGCTCGGGCTTCGACATGAATCCTTCCCCGGGCAATATCCGCGACGGACTCATCACCGATGCGATGAAAAGTCTCGGCGCAGCGCGCAAGGGCGGCGGCGCGCCGGTGCTCGATGTCGTGGACTATCCCGAGCCCATCACGAAACGCGGCGGCCTCACGCTGCTCTGCACGCCGGGCAACGATGTCGAGGCGACGACCGCGCTCACGGGCAGCGGCTGCAATGTGATCGTCTTCACCACCGGCCTCGGCACGCCGACGGGCAACCCCATCTGTCCCGTGGTGAAAATGTCCACCAACACCGATCTCGCGACGCGCATGGCGGACATCATTGATTTCGACGCCGGCGCGATCGTCACGGGCGAAAAGACGATCGCATCCGTCGGCGAGGAACTGCTCGATCACCTCATCGAGGTCGCGAGCGGCCGCGCGACTCCCGCAGCGGTGCGGCTCGGGCAGGATGACTTCATCCCGTGGAAACGCGGTGTTTCACTGTGACAGAAGTGATCCGCAGATGTCGCAGATGGGCGCAGATTGCGATTCATCCGCATTTCTCATCTGCGAAAATCTGCACAATCTGCGGATGAGGTCCCCACGAAACGAAGTTGGCGCTTCTGCATCGGTGAGTGCTACGATGCGGGTCATGTTCAGAATCCTCGCCCTGACTTTTCTTGCGTTCAGCATCGAGCGTGTCGCTGCCGTCGAACTCGGCATCGATATGCTGAAGGCGCAGGGCTTCGCGCCGCTCGCGGGCAAGCGCATCGGCCTCGTGACGAACCAGACCGGCGTGGATTCCGCGGGCACGAAGACGCGCGTGATTTTGCGCAAGGCGCAGAATGTCCGCCTCGTCGCGCTTTACTCGCCGGAGCACGGCATTGATGGCACCGTCGCCGCGAGCCAATACATTCCGTCGCGCAAAGATCCCGTGACGGGTCTGCCCGTGCATTCGCTCTATGGCCCGACGCGCAAGCCGAGTGCCGAGATGCTGCGCGGCATTGATGTGCTCGTGTACGACATGCAGGACATCGGCGTGCGCAGCTACACGTATGTCTCCACGATGGCGAAATGCATGGAGGCCTGCGGCGAGCAGCGCATCCCGTTCGTCGTGCTCGACCGGCCGAATCCGCTCGGCGGCGTGCGCATCGAGGGGCCGGGCATCGAGGAGAAATGGCGCAGCTTTGTCGGGCAGTTCCCCGTGCCGTATCTGCACGGCATGACGGCCGGCGAGCTTGCAAAAATGGCGAACGCGCACGGCTGGACGGGCGCGCGCTGCCAGCTCACCGTCGTGCCGATGCAAGGCTGGAGCCGCGACATGACCTGGGGCCGCACGGGTCTGCGCTGGGTGCAGACTTCGCCGAATATCCCGCGCGCGAATTCGGTGCCGTATTACGCCGCGACGAGCATCTTCGGATCGCTCGAAGGCGCGGGCCTCGATGTGGGCATCGGCACCGATGTGCCATTCCAGATGGGCGGAATGAAGGGAATGAATCCCAGCTCCTTTGTGCGCGAACTGCAGGCGACCGGCCTGCGCAGCGCCGAGCCGTATTCGCGCAAGGAATTCGGCGGCGCACTCCTGAACCTCAGCGCCGACAGCCAGGTGAACCTCGCCGCGGTGAACATCCAGCTCCTCTGCGCCGCGCAGCGGAATTCGCGCGGCAGCATCTTTGAGCGCTACCGCGATCCGGATGGCATCATGTGGAAAGTTTATGGCAGCACGGGCATCCGCCCATTGATCGAGAAAGGCGCGAGCCCGGCCGCGATCGTCGCGAGCTGGCAGCCGGTCGTGGATCGCTTCCGCGCCGATCGGCAGGCGTATCTCCTTTACTAGCTGCAAAGCACGATGCGCACGGCACTCTACGGCGGCAGTTTTGATCCGATCCATCACGGTCATCTCATCCTCGCGCGAGAAGCGATGGAGCAGCTCGCGCTGGATCGCATCATCTTCATCCCCGCCGCGCAGTCGCCGCACAAGCTCGACCGTACGCCTGCGCCGCCGGCGGTCCGGCTCGCGATGGTGCGCGCGGCGATCGTGGGCGAGTCGCGTTTCGAGTGCGATGATTCAGAGGTGAAGCGCGAGGGGCCGAGCTTCACCGTGGACACCGTCGAGGTGTGGCGTGCGAAGGCTCCGGGCGACGAGCTTTTCTGCCTCATCGGTGAGGACAATGTGCGCGAATTGCCGAAGTGGCGGCGCTACGACGAACTGCGGAAGATGGTGCGCTTCGTCGTCTTCGGCCGGGACGTTTCCGCGCCTCCGCACGACTTCCCGTGGGTAAATCGCCGCGTGGACATTTCTGCGACCGAGGTGCGCAAGCGCGTTGCACAGGGCCGCAGCATCCGCTATCTCGTTCCCGAAGTGGTGCGCGAAATCATCGAGACGCACCGCCTTTACCAAGGAGACACCCATTAAATCAGACAAACTCGCCAAGCTCTGTGCCAGCATCGCCGCCGATAAAAAGGCGGAGGACATCGTCGTCCTCGACCTGCGCAAGCTCTCATCATTCACGGATTTTTTCGTCATCTGCACCGGTGCCTCCGAGCCGCAGCTCAAGGCCATCGCCAGCGAGATCGAGGACCGGCTGAAAAAGGAGCACAAGGTCCGCCCGATGGGCGTGGACGGCTATCCGCTCAGCCAATGGGTCATCGCCGACTACGGCGACGTTGTCGTTCACATTTTCCATCCCGAAAAGCGCGCGCTTTACTGTCTCGAAGACATGTGGAATGACGCGCCGCGGCTGAAGGTCTGACCGCCCCGAAGAGACAAAGACACCGCGCCATGGACTACATCGTCGAGGTGCAGATCGAGTGCCCGTATTGCGGCGAGGCCTTCGCGAGCACGCTCGACACCTCGCAAGGCAGCGGCTCGACCATCGAGGACTGCACCGTGTGCTGCCGCCCGATCGCGATTGATTACGAATGCGAGCCGGGCGAGGTGTTTTCGATCCAGTCGTCGCGCGCGTAGTGGCTGATTTGTCGCCAGCTCAATCGAGGGCAAAGTCAATGAAGCCGCGCTGCACATTCGTGCTCACGAGTTTCACGTGCGTGCGGTCGCCGACATCCAGGCTGCCTGCGCCATTGAGCCTGCCTTCGACGGGTGGCTGGAAAAGGCGCACCCACGTCCCATTCTCGCCGGCACCGGTGATGATGGCCTCGAAGCGCTCGCCGATCCGGTCGGAGAGCAGCAGCGCCGCCGCCGACTTCCGTAACTGGCGCTCGACCTTCGATGCGTCGTCCTCTTTCTCCGTGCAGTGCTCGGCGAGTTCGTGGAGTTCCGTGTTCGAATAAGGCAGGGGAGCGCCGGCGAGCGCGGCCTTCAGGAGCCGCTGCGTGATCACGTCGGGGAAGCGCCGGTTTGGCGCGGTCGAGTGGGAGTAGTCGCGCACGGCGAGGCCGAAGTGGCCGGGCGCAGTGCTGCCGGGGATGTCCACGGCGTATTCGCCGCGGCCGATCAGCTTCACGATGGTGAGCGAGAGGTCGGGGAATTTCACCGGGTCCGCCTTGCGCCGTTGGCAGAGGAAATCCTCCAGCGCAGCGGCATCCGGTTCGCCGGGGAGATGCACGCCGTATTCATCCGCGACGCGCATGATGCGCTCCCATCGCTCGGGCGAACGCAGCACGCGCCGCAGCGAGGGCAGCTTGCGTGAGTCGAGAAAGGCCGCGGTCACACCGTTCGCCGCGATCATGAAATCCTCGATGAGCTGCTTCGCACGGTTCTTCCGTTCCGCCTCGAGGCCGGTCACGGCGTCCTTTTCAAAAACCGTTCGCGCCTGGATCGTCTCCAGACTCAGCGCGCCGTGCCGGTGCCGCACCTCGGCGAGCTTTTGCGCCACGCGATCCTGCAGGCGCAGGTTTTCGTCGAGGCCCGCCGTTTCCTGCACGCGCTGCGGTGCGGGCCCTGTGCCGTCGAGCCATGCAGCGACGCTGCGGTACGCGAGCTTCGCGCGATTGTGGACCTGCGCGCGATACAGCTCCGATTCCACGAGCGTGGCATCCGCATCGAAGATCATGTCGGCCACCATCGCGATGCGATCCTGATCCTCGTTCAGCGAGGTGAGGTTCGTGGAGAGCATCTCGGGCAGCATCGGGAAAATCACCGCGGGCGTGTACACGGAGGTCGTGTTGTGCGCCGCATGCTGGTCGAGCGCCGTGCCCTTTTTCACCAGCGCATCCACGTCCGCCACCGCCACGAGGATGCGCGTGCGCCCGCCTGCGAGCGGCTCGGCGACCGTGAGCTGATCGAGGTCGCGCGAATCGTCATTGTCGATGGACGCCCACAGCAGCCCACGCAGATCGCGCATGTTTTCCTCCGCAGCCGCAGGCCCGCGGATGGCTGCGACTTCCTGCTGCGCCGTGGTGGAAAAATCCGGCTCAAGTTCCCGTTCGATCATCGCCTTGCGCGCAATCGAGGTGAGGCATGCGCGGTCTCCTTGGGGGTCTCGGTTCATGTCGGCAACTTGCGCCCCGCATTCCGCGGGACGCAACCGGAATTCTTACCGCACGGCGTTTTCCATCACTGGGCTTGCGATGCCACGGTCTTCCGCCACTTCGGGTAATCCTTCGCGATCAGCTTCTCCGGCCAGGTGCCGTGCCACGGGGTTCCGGTGCGCCGCTCGCGCTCGATTTCCGCAAGCGCATATTTTTTCACCGCATCGCGTCCGGCGAAGACGGGGCGGTTCGTGCCGATCTCATAGTGCCGCGCCCAGAGCGGCGGCGCGTCCGCGTCCTGCACGACGACCTTGTCGAAATCCGCCGTGTGCCGCTGGAACTCCTCCTTCGGCGCCTTCACTTTCTCCACGCGCACACCGGACAGCTTCACCTCGGCGAGCCACGCCACGGCTGCGTCCATCGCGCTGAGCATTTCCGTGCTCGGCTTTTCAATGCGCATCAGGAAGCGCACGATCTCCGTCGTGTCCTGCGGGCAGATGGACGCGAGTTCAAACGTGCGGCCCGGTCGCGGTTCGTAAGTCTTTTCGTCGTGCTGCTGGCACCAGCCGGTCAGCTTGCCGTCCGTGCGAATCTGGCATTTCAGGATGCACTCCACGCCGCGCCGCACGGCGTCGCGCGCCTTTTCCCGGCGTGCGGCGTCGAGCCATGCGAAGTGCGGCGCATTCTCCGCCGCATCCTGGAGCACGTGCAGGCAGCCGATCGTCACGTAGTCGTTGAACGTGATGTGCGCGTGGAAATCCTTCGGCTTCGGGAAGCGCTGCGGGAAGCCGCCATTCGGATATTGCGACGCGAGGATGAAATCGAATCCGCGCTCGCAGGCCGTGCGCCACGCTGGCTCGCCGAACATCGTGAAGGCCCGCGCGAGGTAGCCCACTTGCGAATGCAAATTGCCGTTGTCGAACGACGTGTCCTCATGGTCCCGCGTCGCGATCACCGCGGCCTTTTGCGCATCGGTGAGGATGGCCGTCATGTCGTAATCCTTCGGCCAGCCGCCGTTCTCGCGCTGGAAAAGGAGGATGTTCGCGGCGATCTCGCGCACCTGCGTCGGCGCATACGACGGCTGGCCCGGCTCCACCTTGATGAACCGCCCCTCGTCGCGAATCTCCCGCCAGTGATGCACACTGTCGTGAAAACCGGAGACATCAATGGCATCCGGCCCTCCCGCCGCTTTCGGTGAAACATCCTTGGCCGTGGCAATGAGTGGAATCAGGCACAAAGCCATCAAGGCGGGCCATCGGAGGAATGGGCGAGTCATGCCTGAATGAAATCAGTCTGGCCGCGAGGGTGCAATGATGTCTGGGATGAACGGGCCACTATGGTTCACATCCGGCCATTGCCCAAACCCGGTCGGTTTCGGGATAGCCTGCCGGGCTGCGGAGTGCTTCAACTGCCGCACGTATGGCGAACGAAGAGCATCTCGCGATTTTGAAACAGGGGGTGGAGGCGTGGAATCGGTGGCGCATGGAAAATGTTGATGTCGCGCTTCACAACCGCGTGAACCTTAGTGGCGCGAAAATCGGGTATCTGAACCTCAGCGGTGCAAACCTTAGCGGTGTGAATCTTAGTCATGCGGACCTCGGCTTGACGATTCTTCCCAGCACAGATCTCAGTAGAGCGAACCTCAGCGGCGCAAACCTCGGCGGCGCAAACCTCACAAGTGCAAAGCTCACCTCTGCAGTCCTCAGCTCTGCGGATCTCAGATGCGCGGCCTTTAGCGATGCGGACCTCGGCGGCGCAAACCTGAGTGACGCGGATCTCACTGACGCAAACCTCGGCGGAGCGGACCTCAACTCGGCAATCCTTACCGGCGCGAATCTCAGGCACGCGTCCCTCGGGCGCGCGAACTTCAGCCGCACGAACCTTTGCGGTGCGGATCTCAGCATGGCAGCACTCACTTCTACGATATTTGCAGATTGCGACCTGACCGAAGTCAAGGGACTCGGCTCAGTGCTTCATTTCGGGCCTTCCACCATCGGCCTCGACACAATCTACAAATCCAAAGGCAAAATCCCCGAGAGCTTCCTGCGCGGGTGCGGCGTGCCGGAGAGCTTCATCACGCAGATGCACGCGCTCGTCGGGGCGGAGGATGGCATCCAGTTTTACTCCTGCTTCATCTCCTACAGCTCGAAGGACGAGGAGTTCGCGGGGCGGCTGCACGGGAAGATGCGCGATGCGCATTTGCGCGTGTGGTTTGCGCCGGAGGACATGAAGAGCGGCGCGAAGTTGCACGAGCAGATCGAGACGGCGATCCGCGTATACGACAAGCTGCTCATCGTCCTCTCCGAGGCGAGCCTGCAAAGCGAATGGGTGATGACGGAGCTGCGCAAGGCGTTCAAAGCCGAACGGCGGGAGGGCCGGCGGAAGCTGTTCCCCGTGCGGCTGGTGGACATGGCGACCATCCAGGCGTGGGAGTGCTTCGATGCCGATAGCGGCAAGGATCTCGCCACCGAACTGCGCGAATACTTCATCCCCGATTTCTCGGACTGGAAGAACCACGACAAGTTCGAAGCCGCCTTTGCTCGCCTGCTCAAAGACCTCCGCGACGACGGGCACGCGAAGTGATGCGGGAGGAGTTCGGCTCCTAAGCATGGAGTGAGCGGGATCTTGAACATGGTGATGTTCCTCACGATGTTCCTGCCATGAAGCTGCGCCTTTTCCTCCCTCTGCTGGCTCTCGCGATTCCGCTGCACCTGCTCGGTGCCGAGGAGCCGGATTATTTTCCCGCGGTCGCGAAGCTGATCGAGGACCGGTGCCTTGACTGCCATTCGGCGGATGATCCGGATGGGAAGCTCGTGCTGGAAAAGCATGCGGACATTTTGAAAGGCGGAGAGAGCGGGGCGTCGGTGAAGGCGGGAAAGTCGGCGGAGAGCCTGATCGTGAAGTATCTGCTCGGGCAGGTGGAGAAGGACGGGAAGAAGAAATTCATGCCGCCGGGCAAGCGCGAGACGCTGACGGTGGAGGAGGTGGAGATTTTTGCCAAATGGATCGATGCGGGTGCGAAGCCGCCGCAGCGCGAGATGGGAAAGAAGATGGTGGAGGTGCCGAAGGTCGCGCCGCGCGGGACGCCGCGCGCAGGTGTGAACGCGCTCGCATTTTCGCCGCAGGCGAAGCTGATCGCGGCGGCGCATGGCGCGGTGGTCGAGCTGCTCGATCCGGTGTCGCAGGTGGTCGTGAAAAAATTCGAGGGACATCGCGGCGTGGTGAATGCGCTCGTGTGGTCGGCGGATGGCGCGCAGCTTTTTGCGGCTTCGGGCGAGAATGCAGTCGAGGGCGAGGTGCGGCAGTGGGATGTGGCGTCGGCAAAAGTCGCGCGCACTTTCACGGGGCATCGCGATATGATCTATGCGCTCGCGCTTTCGCCGGATGGGACGACGCTCGCGACGGGGAGCTACGATCAGAAGATCAAGCTGTGGAATGTGGCGGATGGAAAAGAGCGCAAGACTTTGAGCGGGCACAATGGTGCGGTGTTCGGGCTGGCATTTCGTCCCGATGGCAAGCTGCTCGCGAGTGCGAGTGCGGATCGCACGGTGAAGTTGTGGAATGTGGCGAGCGGCGAACGGCGGGATACGCTGAGCCAGCCGACGAAGGAGCAGTTTGCCGTGGCGTGGAGCGCGGATGGGAAGCGGCTCGCGGCGGCGGGTGCGGACAATCGCATCCGTGTGTGGAGCGTTTCTGCGGATGCGAAGGAGACGACGAATCCGCTCGTGGTCGCGAAGTTTGCGCATGAGCACGCGATCCTGCGGCTGGTGTGGAGCGCGGATGGCGCGGCGATGCTGAGTTCCGCGCAGGATGGCACGGTGCGGGTGTGGGATGCGGCGGAGGTGAAGGAGCGCGTGCTCCTGGAGAAGCAGCCGGACTGGCCGACGGCGCTGGCCTTTTCCGGCGAGACGGTGGTGACGGGGCGCGCGGATGGGACGGTGGCGTTTTACGATGCGAAGTCGGGGAAATTGATCGCGGCTCCGAAGAGTGGGAAGAGCGAACGTCCAACGTCCAACGTTCAACGTCCAACGTCCAAAGCCGCCGCAGCGCAGCCTTCCTTCATTGGATGTTGGATGTTGGACGTTGGACGTTGGACGTTCCTCCCCGCTTCCGCCTGATGTTCTCCTACCTCGTCCGCCGCATCCTTTACGCCGTGCCGATTCTCCTCGGCGTGATCCTGATCACGTTCCTCCTCTTCCGCGTGGTGAACAAACCCGAGTATGCCGCGCTCCACGCCCTCGGCCCGAAGTCTTCGGAAAAAGCGCGCGCCACTTGGATTCACGAGCACGGGCGCGACCGCCCCATCTACGTCCAGTTTGCGACGCATGTGAAGCGCATGATCACCTTCGACTTCGAGCCGTCCGACTACACGAAGCGCCCGATGGGCGAGACTTTCCGCGACGGCGTCGGCCCCTCGCTCTGCATCACGCTCCCCGGATTCCTCGTCGGCCTCGTCGCCGCGCTCGCGCTCTCGCTTTACCAAGTCTTCGCCCGCAACTCCGCCGCGGATCGCAATCTCACCATCCTCTGCGTGATCATGATGAGCGTGCCCACGGTGCTCTACATCATCTTCGGCCAAGCCGTCGTCGCGCTCGGGCTCGGCTGGTTTCCCGTCTCGGGATTTCAATGGGGCGGGCTCGGCATGTTGCGCTTCCTCGTGCTGCCCGTGAGCATCATGGTCATCGTCAATCTCGGCTACGATGGCCGCATGTTCCGCGCGGTCTTCCTCGAAGAAATCGCGCAGGACTACGTCCGCACCGCGCACGCCAAAGGGCTGCCCGTCACCGTCGTGCTCGGCCGGCATGTGCTGAAAAACGGCCTCATCGCGCTCATCACACTCACCGTCGGCCAGCTCCCGAAGCTCATCCTCGGCACGTTGCTGATCGAAAGTTTTTTCGGCATCCCCGGCATCGGCAACGTGATGGTGCAAGCGATCCAGACCGCTGACGAACCGGTCGTCCTCGCCACCGCCTACCTCGGCGCGCTGCTCTACCTCGCCGCGCTCACGCTCACCGACATCCTCTACGCGACGGCGGACCCGCGCATCCGGCTCAGTTGAAATGATGCAGCATCTATTCATCGCCGCAGCCTCCCCGGATTCGTTCATCACGAAGCTCCGGGAATTCCTGTACCGGCTAATATGGAATTTCAGTGCAAACCCCGCCGATTTTTTCACCCACTGGCTCACGCAGGACTTCATCCTCGTCTTCGCCCTCGGCGGAATCTCCACAATGCTCATCCGCGCCGCGCGCAGCGAACGCTGGCAGCGTGCAGCGACGCGCTTCCGCAAGGACCGCACCGGCATCACCGCGCTCATCGTCGTGTGCGTGTATCTTTTCATCGGCGCGCTCGACACCTTCCGCGTCCCCGTCGGCGGTGGCGACACGAAGAGCCTCCTCGATTTCGCGACTGCCGGAATCCCCACCGAGCGCAGCTACAGCGCGCCATTTTCCAACCAAGTCATCACCGACACGAAGCCGAAGCCCGACCCGCTCAAGAGCCGTCACCACCTCCTCGGCACCGAGCAACTCGGCAAGGACGTCTTCGTCCAGACACTCAAAGGCTGCCGCACCGCGCTCATCATCGGCGGCTTCACGAGCGCGATCTACATCCCGCTCGGCGCGCTCTTCGGAATCTTCGCGGGATATTTCCGACGATGGGTGGATGACATCATTCAATACCTCTACAGCACGCTCGCGAGCATCCCGGAAATATTGCTGCTCATCTCGATCCTCTTCGTCCTCGGCCCCGGCCTCGGCAGCATCAGCATCGCGCTCGGCACCACCGGCTGGGTCGGCCTTTGCCGCCTCATCCGCGGCGAGACGATGCGGCAAAGCGAACGCCAGTACGTCGCCGCCGCGCGTGCGCTCGGGCAGAGCCACTGGAACATCATCACCCGGCACTTGCTGCCCAATGTCATGCACCTCGTGCTCATCAATTTCGTCCTCGGCTTCTCCGGCATCGTGCTCACCGAGGCCGTGCTCAGCTACCTCGGCGTCGGCTGCCCCGTGGGCACCGCGAGCTGGGGCATGATGAT
>JAYWEO010000440.1:0-3310 GCA_043779225.1 Prosthecobacter sp. | reverse complement strand
CTTCGACTACATCCTCGTCGAGACCACCGGCGCCGCCGACCCGCAGCCGGTTGCGCAGACCTTCCTGAACATCCCGCAGCTTCAGCAGATCGTGATGCTCGATTCGATCATCACCGTCGTGGACGCGGAGCAGATCGAAAAGCAGATGAAGGCGCAGGAGACCGCGCGCGAGCAGATCGCGATGGCGGATTTCATTTTGCTGAACAAGACCGACCTCGTGGACGAGGCGCAGCTCGTGAAAGTCGAAGCCATCATCCGCGAGCTGAATCCGCACTGCCGCACGATCCGCACGAACCAGTCGCAGGCGAATCTCAAGGAGCTGCTCGACATGAATGCATTCGACCTCGACAAAAAACTTGAGATCGACCCCGGCTTCCTCGACGAGATGCGCAACCGGCATCACCACGACATCAACAGTTGCTCGTTCACCTTCGAGAAGCCGATGGTGATCGAGAAGCTGGAGTTCTTCATCCAGGAAATGTCCGAAAAGGAGCAGATTTACCGTAGCAAGGGCTTCCTGAACATCGCCGGAAATCCGCGCCGCGCCATTTTCCACGGCGTGAACAACCGCTTCACGCTCCTCTGGGATCGCCTCTGGAACAAGGATGAGAAGCGCCAGAGCCAGCTCGTCTTCATCGGCAAAAATCTCGACGAGGCGAAGATTCGGAAGTCGCTCGAAGGCTGCGTGGCGTAGCGGTCCGTTGCGTTGCATTCTTCCCGTCCCGGAGAGCGGCGGGCCAAAGTAATCGGGGCTGGCGGTGTCATAATCGGCAGCGTTCGTGTCATTGAACATGCGCTGCGCGTCCGATTGAGTGACGTGCACATTTCCGAAACCCCAACCCACCATCCCCATGAAATCCTCCGTCGTCTTCCGTTCGCTCGCATTTGCGGGCCTCGCCATTTCTTCCCAGCTCGCCGCGCGTGCGGATGTGCGGCTGCCCGCCATCTTTTCTGAACATGCCGTGCTGCTGAGCGGTGCCGCAGTGCCGATCTGGGGCTGGGCGGATGCGGGGGAGAAGGTGGAGGTGTCGTTCGCGGGGCAGACAAAATCCGCGACGCCGGATGCGGGTGGAAAATGGATGGTGAAGCTCGACGCGCTGAAGGCCGATGCGAAGGCGCAGGAACTGACGGTGAAGGGCAAGAATACGGTCACGGTGAAGGACGTGCTCGTCGGCGAAGTATGGCTCGGCTCGGGGCAGTCGAACATGGCGATGACGGTGAATCGCGCGAAGGATTTCGAGAAGGAGCAGGCGGCGTCGAATTTGCCGGAGATGCGGATGTTCACGGTCATCTCCGGGGCGTCCACGAAGGCGGAGGAGGATTGCAAAGGCGTGTGGCTCGTGTGTGCGCCGCAGACGGTGGCTGTGTTTTCCGCGGCGCTGTTTTTCTGCGGGCGGGAGATTCACAAGACGCTCGGCGTTCCGGTGGGGATGATCCATTCTTCGGTCGGCGGCACGCCCATCGAGTCGTGGATTTCGCCCGAGGCGCAGGCGGCGTCGCCGGAGCTGAAGGCATTCTTCGAGGAGACAAAAAAGGCGGAGGCGAAGATTGATATCGAGGCCGCGAAGGCGAAATACGAAAAGGAACTCGCGGAGTACAGGGAGGACGCAAAGGTGGCGAAGGCGGCTGGCAAACCGGTGCCGCGCGCGCCGCGCGATCCCGTGGCGCTGCGCGAACGGAAGGGGAATGCCGGCGGACTTTTCAACGGCAAAATTGCGCCGCTCATTCCGTACGCAGTGCGCGGAATGCTGTGGTATCAGGGTGAGGCGAACACGACCGACACGAAGGCGAATTTTTACCAGCACCAGCTCCCGCTGCTCGTGAACGACTGGCGCAAACGCTGGGGCAGCGAGATTCCGTTTGCGTGGGTGCAGCTCCCGAATTTCACGCGCCCTGGCGAAGGCTGGCCCATCGTGCGCGAGGCGATGCTGAAGACGCTGAAGCTGCCGAAGACCGGCATGGCGATCACGATTGATATCGGTGAGGCGAAGAACATTCATCCGGCGAACAAGCAGGAGGTCGGGCGGCGGCTTTCGCTGTGGGCGCTCGGTGAGGTATATGGAAAAAAGATCGCAAGCACATCGGGGCCGCTGCCTGCGGGGCATGAGATTCACGGCGACAAAATCACGCTGAAATTCACACACGCCGATGGCGGGTTGAAGGCGAAGGACGGGGATCTGCGCGGCTTCATGATCGCGGGTGAGGACAAGCAATGGAAGCCGGCGGCCACGCACATTGACGGCGACAAGGTGATCGTCTGCAGCCCCGAAATCGCGAAGCCCGTCGCCGTGCGCTACGCGTGGCAGGATTGGCCGGAGTGCAATCTCACGAACGGCGCGGGCCTGCCCGCCTCGCCATTCCGCACGGACGACTGGAAATAATCCGCCTGCATTCTCATGACGAAGTCCCTCCTTCCCCTCTTCGGCATCGCCATGCTCGCGTGTGCAAGCGCGGACGCCGAGCCTGCAAAGCGTCCGAACGTCATCGTCATTTTCGCCGACGATCTCGGCTATGCGGATGTCGGGTTCAATGGCTGCAAGGACATCCCGACGCCGCACATTGATTCGCTCGCGCGGCAGGGCGTGCGCTGCACGAATGGCTACGTGTCGCATCCGTTTTGCAGCCCGACGCGCGCGGGCTTCATGACCGGGCGCTACCAGCACCGCTTCGGCCACGAGAACAATCCCGCGTGGCTGCCGCAGGATGCGGACGTGGGACTGCCGCTCGATCAAATCACGCTGCCGCAGATTTTACAGAAGGCCGGCTACGTCACTGGCGCGATCGGCAAGTGGCACCTCGGCGCAGAGCCGCGGTTTCATCCGAACGAGCGTGGCTTCACGGAATACTTTGGCTTCCTCGGCGGCGGGCACGTTTACATCCCCGGCAGCAAGGGCGGCGTCGAATACACGATCCCCGTCCTGCGCAACAAGGAGCCGGTGGACGAAAAGGAATACATGACCGACGCGCTCTCGCGCGAGGCGGCGGCATTCATCACGCGGCACAGCCGAGCGGAGCGAGACAGCCTGCCGAAGGCAGCCCGAAGGGCAGGCGCGGAGGCGCCTGGCAACGCGGAGCCATTTTTCCTCTACCTCGCCTACAACGCCGTCCACACACCGCTCCAGGCGCCGGACAAATATCTCTCGCGTTTTCTCGGCATCACCGACGAGCGCAGGCGAACCTACGCAGCAATGACGAGCGCGATGGACGACGGCATCGGCCAAGTGCTCGCGGCGGTGAAGGACGCGGGCATCGAGAAGGACACGATGATCTGGTTCTTCAGCGACAACGGCGGCCCGCCGCCCAATGTCGC
>JAYWEO010000439.1:0-9895 GCA_043779225.1 Prosthecobacter sp. | reverse complement strand
GCGGCACGGTGATTCATCGCAGGTCGAGGCACATCCGGAAATGCGGGCCGACGGTCGGGATGTCGAATTCGTCGCCGGTGATCCGCCAGCCGTTCTTCGCGTAAAAATCGGCCGCGCTCGTGCGTGCGTTGCACCAGATCAGGGCCGCGCCTTTCTCGCGTGCCGCAGCCACGCACGCATCGAGCAGCGACTTGCCGAATCCCGCGCCGCGCACCTCGGGCAGCGTGGCCATGCCGCGAAGTTGAAATGTGGGAGCTATCTCCGGCTGCGCAGGAAATGGCGCGAGGTAGATCGAGGCGACGCCAGTGAGCTTCCCGTCGTCGAATGCACCGAAGTGCAGCGTGCCCGGTGCGTCGTCGTCGCCGAAAATCGCCGTCTCGCGTGCGAAGCCCGGACGCAGCACCGGCCAGCGCACAGCGATCGTCTCGGCTGCGGCAATCGCGCGGATCATGCCCGCTGCCGCGCCACGATGCGCTCGACGTATTTTGCGAGCAGGTCGAATTCGAGATTCACGCGCTCGCCCTTTTTCCGCGCGGCGAGATTTGTGACCGCGCGCGTGTGCGGGATGATCCAGCATACGAAGCTCTCCTCGCGCACCTCCGCGACCGTGAGGCTGATGCCGTCCACCGCGATGCTGCCCTTGAATGCGACGTATTGCGCGAACTCTGCGGGCAGCGCGATTTCGAGCCGGAAGTCCGATCCGTGCGGCGAAAAATCGAGCAGCTCCGCAGCGGTATCCACATGCCCCTGCACGAAATGCCCGCCGAGCTTCGCGCCCGCGCCGATTGCCGGTTCGAGGTTCACTTTCGCTCCTGCCGCAAGCGCGCCGAGATTCGTGAGGCGCAGTGTCTCCGCGAGGAGATCAAAGGACACGTGCTCGCCGTCGCGCACGGTCACGGTGAGGCAGCAGCCATTCACCGCGATGCTGTCGCCGATCTGCGCCGCCGGCCCGGTCGCGGGCGCGCGGAGGGTGAGGCGCGCGCTTTCGCCCGTGCGTTCGAGCGAAAGAAGCTCGCCTGTTTCGATGACCAGTCCGGTGAACATGCAGCAATGCTACCCGAAGATGTGCCACCGCGAGAAGAACAGGATGCCGATGAGCGCAAGAAACGGCAGCAGGATCGGCAGCGCGTATCGCACGACGTAGCCGAGGAACGACGGCGTCTTCACCTTCGCGTGTTCGGCGATCGCCTTCACCATGAAGTTCGGCCCGTTGCCGATGTAGGTCATCGCGCCAAAGAAAACCGCGCCGAGCGAAATCGCCTCCAGCGTGCTTGCGTGTGCGCTGGCGAAGGTGCGGATGTCGGCGATATTTTCCATCGCGAGATGCTGCTGCCCAAGTGCGGTCGCGAGGAAGGCGAGATACGTCGGCGCATTGTCGAGCGCGGCGGAGAGCGCGCCGGTGGCCCAGTAGTACGCGTGCGCGCTGGCGAGCGGCGGCGGATTCGCCTGCAGGTAGTGCAGCGCGGGCGTCATCGTGATGAAGATGCCGATGAAAAGCCACGCGACCTCCTTCACCGGCTCCCACGCGAAGTCGTTTGCCTCGTGAATCTCGCGCGTCGTCGAGAACCACGATCCGAGCGCTGCCGCCGTCATCGCGCCTTCGCGCCAGCCGAGGGGCAGCATGAGCACGGCAAAAAGGATCACGCCGAGGAAAAGCAGATTGTGCATCCCGCGGAAGCTCCACGTCTCGTGCGCCGTCTCCGCGTCGCGCACCTTTTTTGGAGCGCGGAGAAAATTCGCGCGATCGAAAACCGCGAAGATCGCGATGAGCCCCGCGACGGCGACGAGCCAGCCCTGCCAGCAATGCGTGAGCACCCACCAGAACGGCACGCCTTTCAGGTAGCCCATGTAGAGCGGCGGATCGCCGATCGGCGTGAGGCAGCCGCCGACATTGCTCACGACGAAGATGAAGAACACGACGTGAAATGCCGTGATGCGGTAGCGGTTCATCCGAATCCACGGGCGGATGAGCAGCATGGATGCGCCCGTCGTGCCGATGACATTTGCGAGCACCGCGCCGATGGCGAGGAAGATGCAGTTCACCGCCGGCGTCGCCTCGCCCTTCACGCGGATGTGGATGCCGCCGCTCACGGTGTAGAGCGACGCGATGAGCGCGATGAACCCCGCATATTCCTCCAGCGCATGCAGCAGCGGCGCAAGAGTGCCTCCGATCCCAAACTGGCCCCACGCACTGATCGCGCCGAGGCCGACAGCGATGTGCGCGTATCGCCGGTGCCAGAAATGCGGGAACAGGACCGGCCCGAGTGCGATGCACAGCAGAAGCAGCGCGAACGGTGCGATGAGCCACGGGGGATTCGTCACCGAGTGAGCAGAGGCGAGGATCATTCAGTGCAGCGGACGATCATAGACAGGCATCCCCCGCAGTGTGCCGCCGGGCCAGTAGAAGCACTTTGGAAAATCGAACAGGTTGCTTTTCGCCACGTAGTCGAGCCGCACGGATTTGCCCGCGAAATTCGCATCATACGTGCGGAACCGCATGCCTCCGTCCGGCAGCCGCTCGGCGTGATAGACGAGCACGACGTGATTCATGTGCGGGAGTTTCGTGAGAAACATCGCGCGGATCTCACCGCGGCTCACGTGCGCAAAGAGGGTCTCCGCGATGCTTCGCTGCTGCCAGCGGATGGTCGGATACATCACGCGCCAGTTGCCGACGCGCAGATAGGTGAGCAGCCAGCTCCCGATATTGTCGCGGATCGTCTTTTCGTGCGCACGCGAGAACGACCACAGGTCCGCGTAGCCGGGAAAGACGATGCGCTCCTCGCGCCTGTCCCACGGGTTGATGCGGAAAAGCGCGACGATCCGCTTGCGATATTCCTCCTCGGAAAGTCGCGGCAGCCGCGGCTCGAAGCGCGCGAATTCCCAAAACTGCATCGCCGATCGCGTGAACAGAAAGCAGCAGTGCGTCGGCCGGCCGGACTTCGCCTTCCTGCTCGTGAGCAGCCGCCCGTCCGGCGTCACCTCGTAGTTCAGCACCGTGTCGTTGGAAAATGAGAACGCATCGCGCCGCGGATCGAATTCACGCGCGATCGCGACAGTCGCGAGTGCGAAAAGCAGGGCAAGGATTCGGAGCATGGCCGCCTTAAGTAGCACATGCCACGCGCTTGCCAACTCAGCGCGCTCCTTTGATCAGCGTCTCATACAGCTCCGCCGTGCGCTTTGCGATCGCGGGCCAGCCGAAGTGTTCCTCGACTCGCTTGCGTCCGGCGGCGGCCATGCTTGCGCGCAGGGCGGGATCGGCCATGAGGGTGTTGATGCGTGCGGCGAGGTCGCGTGCGAACCATGCGGGATCGACCGCTTCAAACGGCGACTCCTTCATCTGCTCCAGCGGGACGAGGTAGCCGGTCTCGCCTTCGACGACGACTTCCTTGATCCCTCCGACGGCGCTCGCGACGACAGCGGTCTCGCACGCCATCGCTTCGAGATTGATGATGCCGAACGGCTCGTAAATCGAAGGGCAGCAGAAGACGGCGGCGTGGCTGTACAGCTCGATCTTTTCCGTGTTGCTCACCATGGCATCGATCCACACGACGCTGCCGTGCTTTGCCTGCGCGGCGGCGACGGCGGCCTTCATCTCGGCGGCGATCTCGGGTGTGTCGGGTGCGCCTGCGCAGAGCACGATCTGGAAGCCCTTGTCCATGCTCTCGATGGCGCGGACGAGGTGGATGATTCCCTTTTGCCGAGTGATGCGCCCGACGAAGAGCACGTAAGGCTCACGTGGATTCACACCATATTTTTCCAGCGCGCCGGTGGTCGTCACGCGCCGGTATTCGTCGAGATCAATGCCGTTGTGGATCACCGGCACGCGCTCGGGCTTCACGTCGAAAAGTCGCAGGATGTCGTCGCGCGTCTCACGTGAGACGGCGATGACGGCGTCGGCCATTTCCATCGCGGTCTTTTCCACCCAGCAGGAAAAATCATAGCCGCCGGCGAGCTGTTCGCGCTTCCACGGGCGCAGCGGCTCGAGCGAATGCACGGTGAGCACGAGCGGGATGCCGTAGTTCAGCTTCGCGAGGATGCCGCCGAAATGCGTGTACCACGTGTGCAGATGCACGAGGTCGGCATCGATCGCCGTCGTGTTCCAGTCCACGCCGCGCTGCACGGCGGCGAAGACGGAATGCAGCGGCTTCGGCGCGGTGTAGGCCGAGGTGTCGCAGCCGAAGCCCGTGGCTTTCAGCGTCGGCAGATCGAGCCGCGGCTCGCGGTGCTCCTTGCCGTAGCAGCGCACTTCGAGGGACATGAGTTTCGCGAGCTCGCGCGAGAGATACTCCACATGCACGCCTGCGCCGCCGTAGATCGTCGGGGGAAATTCGTTGGTGAGAAAAAGCGCTTTCATTCGTCTTGGGCTTTGTGGCGTTTCGCACTCGCGAAAGTCGAGCGCGGGAATTCATCGAATGTCACGCGCGCGGTTCACGAAAATCGTGCGGCGGTGAGCGGTACCTTGGAGTGCGGCGGGAAGCGACAGCGCCACGCCGCCTTCGGAGGGAATTTCGGGCGGGGGCACGCGGCGACGTACTCTGCGCGCGCGTCGCCAAGGCGGTGTCGCCGCTCGTTCCTCGCTCTGCCACCGCACTCCAAGGTGCTCGCTCACGCACGGGCTTGCGTAATTTTCCGCGCCTCACCACTGTCGCCGGATGCCTGCCTCGGAAAAACGTTTCGGCTGCCTCGGTGTTTTCATCGTCGTGCTGCTGTGCCTCAGTCTGCTCTTCAATGCCCTCTTTCTCGTCGGATCATTTTTCGGCATGGCCGGGGCCGGCCCGCTTCGCTTCAATGAAAATGTGCTCACCGAGGGCGCGACGGGTGTGAAATCGAAGATCGCCGTCATCCGCCTCGGCGGGCTGATTTCGAGCGGCGACATGGGCTTCAGTATGGGTGTTTCGCCGCAGGAAGTCAGACAGCAGTTCAAGCAGGCGCTCGACGACAAGGAAGTGCGCGCCATCGTGCTGGCGATTGATTCGCCTGGCGGCGAAGTCACGGCGAGCGACGACATCTACAACATCATCCGCAAGGCACGTGAGAAAAAGAAGATCGTCGTGAGCATGGGCGCGATGGCGGCGAGCGGCGGCTACTATGCGGCACTCGGCGGCAGCCACATCATCGCGCGCGACACGACTTTCACCGGCAGCATCGGCGTGATCATGCAGACGCTGAACTACTCGGAGCTTTTCGGAAAAGTGGGCCTGCAGATGGTCACGTTCAAGAGCGGCAAGATGAAGGACATGCTCAGCGGATCGCGCCCGAGCACGCAGGAGGAGCGCGACTACGTGCAGGCGCTCGTGATGCAGACGTACGGCAAATTCGTCGGCATCGTCGCCGCCGAGCGGAAGATCCCCGAGGACACGTTGCGCAACGGCGTCGCCGACGGACGCGTGCTCTCCGGCAAAGACGCGCTGGCCGCGAAATTGATCGACGAAATCGGCGACCTCGATGCCGCGGTGAAAAAGGCGATCGAGCTTGGCAGCGCTCCCGGTGCCACGGTCGTCGAGTATCGCGCGATCGAATCGCTCAGCCGTTACTTCCGCCTTTTCGGCAAGGCCGACAGCAGCAGGAAGGTGGAGATCCATCTCGGCCCGCAGTCCGCGCTGAACTTGCAGCCGGGCCGCCTGTATCTGCTGCCGGAAATCCTCGCGCCCTGATCGCACCGGACGAGCCGTGACAGTCGCCACCATCGCGAAGGAAATCCCGCTGACGCCGGAGCAGGCGATCCCGATCTACGCGGTCGCGGTGTGCCTGTTTGCCGTGAGTGCGTTCGTATTTCGAAAAATGATGGCCAAGGTCGGCGACCGTGGCGGTCTCGTGCGCAGCGATCTGTTCGGCCTGCCGGATGTGATCGTGGTGGCCATCTTCATCGTGCTGATGCTGCTGGCACTCTCCGCGCAATGGCTTGTGCCGTCCTCGGGAGTGGGTGCGGCGGGGCTTCAGATTGTTTCGTCGGTGCTCTTTCTTTCGCTGCCGATCATCCTCGCGTTTTTCGTGGTTCGCGGTCTGAGCCTGCCAGTTGTTTTCGGGCTGAAAAATGTGGGCCCTTTCCGCGCGCTCGCCATCGCTGCGGGCCTCATCCTGCTGATGCTGCCGGCGATCATGATCGTGACGGCCATCGCGTACCAATTCCTCGGCGGCCACGCGGAGCAGCAGGAAATGGTGAAGACCTTCCGCGAGGCGGCGCGGACCGGGAAGCGCGATGTGCTCTGGCAGGTGATCCTCACGGCGACGCTCGTCGCGCCGATCACGGAGGAGTTTCTTTTCCGCGGCTATTTTTACCCGGTGATGAAACGCATCGCCGGGCCCGTGCCTGCGGCGATCGGCATCTCGCTGCTCTTCGGCGCGGTCCATAACAACGCCGCCGGCTTCCCCGTCCTGACGGTCCTCGCGCTCGGGCTCACGCTTGCCTACGAGTGGTCTGGCTCGATCCTCGTCCCGATTTTCATGCATGCTTGTTTCAATTCGCTGATGCTCGCGCTCATGTGGTGGCAGACGCTCAGCGGGGTGATGCCATGAAAATTTCATCGCTCGGCGAGGATGCCGTGGTCGCGGCGCTCACACGCGGACTGCCGCTCGGCGCGGACGTGCGCCACGGCGCGGGCGATGATTGCGCGGTGATCGGCGGCGCGCGGAATCGCATGTGGCAGTTGCTGAAGACGGACTGCGTCGTCGAGAGCGTGCATTTTGAAAAAAAGGAAAAACCTGCGCGCGTCGGCTGGAAGGCGCTGTGTCGCGCGGTGAGCGACGTCGCCGCGATGGGCGGTATGCCGAAGCACGCGCTCATCACGATCGCTGTCGCGAGGAATGTGGAGATGGCGTGGCTGAACGGAATTTACGCAGGGCTGTGCAAGGCGGCGCGGCGCTTCGGCGTGAGCATCGTCGGCGGCGAGACCTCACGCTCGCCGGGTCCGGCATTCATCAGCGTCGCACTGACTGGCGAAGTGGAGCGCGCACGCTGCGTGACGCGCAGCGGCGGGAGGGCGGGGGACTTTTTGTATGTCACCGGCAGGCTTGGCGGTTCGCTTGAGGGGAGGCATCTCGACTTCATCCCGCGGCTCGCGGAGGCGCGCTGGCTCACGGAAAAGTTTCGCATTCGCGCGATGATGGACATCAGCGACGGGCTCGCCGCCGATCTCCCGCGACTCGCGCAGGCGAGCGGATGCGGCATTGAAATTTCCGAGAAAAAAATCCCGCGCAACCGCGGCTGCACCGTCGCGCAGGCGCTCGGCGACGGCGAGGATTTCGAGCTGCTGCTTGCGGTGCGTCCGGCGGACTCGCAGAAGCTCGAAACGCAATGGCGCGCGAAATTCCCCAAGCTGCCGCTCACGCAAATCGGCGTGCTGACTCGCACTGCTGCGAACGCAAAACCAAGACCCGGACACCGTGGCCACGATCATTTCGCATAGTCCCGAGGAGACCTTCGCGCATGGCCGCGCGATTGCGGATTCGCTCCGCGCGGGCGATGTGCTCGCGCTCGATGGCGATCTTGGCGCGGGCAAGACGCACTTCGTGAAAGGCATCGCCGCCGGGCTCGGCTGCGCGGGCGATGTGACGAGCCCGACTTTCACGCTCGTGCATGAATACACCGATGGCCGTCTGCCGCTGTTCCACTTTGATTTTTACCGACTCGAAAGTGAGGGCGAGACACTGCGGCTCGGGCTTGATGATTACCTCGGCGCGGGCGGCGTGCTCGTGATCGAGTGGGCCGGGAAATTCCCCGCAGTGCTGCCTGCGAATACGCGATGGTTCCGCCTGCGCGCGGGCGATGGCGACATCCGTGAGATTGAGGAGGTGGCGCGCCCATGAAGGTGCTCGCGATCGATACCTCGACCTCGCACGGCAGCGTGGCGCTGATCGACGGCGCGCAAGTGCTGCTCGACGAGGCGTGCATCTCGGATCGCAATCACGGCTGCGCGCTCGTGCCGCTGCTTCAGCGTGCGCTGGAAATCGCGTGCCGCTTCGACTGCATCGCGATCGGCCTCGGCCCTGGGAGCTACGCGGGCGTGCGCATCGCGATCGCCACGGCGATGGGCATGGGCATGGCGACGGGTGCGAGGCTGCTCGGCATCCCGAGTGTCGCCGCGTGGCAATGCGAGGCGGATCACCATCTCGCGATCGGCGACGCGCGGCGGGACACGTTCTATTTTACCAAGGTCGAAAGTGGCATCTGCACCGAGGGTCCGCTGCTCACGGATGCGGCGGGCCTGCTCGTGCGCATCGCGCAGTTTCCCGGCTGGCCCGTGCTTTCCGCCGAGCCGCTTGCGCTCGTGCCGCAGGCGAAGGTCTCGCTCCCGAGTGCGCTCACGCTCGCGCGTCTCGCGGCGGAAGGCCGTGGCATCTGCACCGAGGGGGATCTGGAGCCGCTCTACCTGCGCGAACCGCACATCACGCTGCCGAAGCCGCGCTGATCGCAGCGGCGTATTGCACCGCGCGCGCAGAATCGCGAAGCTCCGCGCATGGCCAGCAACTTCGACATCGCAAATCTCCGGGAGGAATACGGCCTCCGCGGACTTCTCGAAAGTGAACTCGATCCCGATCCGCTGCGGCAGTTCCAGAAGTGGCTTGCGGAGGCGCTCGCGCAAAATCTGCTCGAACCAAATGCGATGGCACTCGCGACGGTGGACCCAGCCGGCCAGCCGTGGTCGCGCACCGTCCTGCTCAAGGGCTGCGACGCGCGCGGCTTTTCATTTTTCACAAACTACGAGGGTGCAAAGGGCCGCCATCTCGCGCACGAGCCGCGCTGTGCGCTGACGTTTCGCTGGGGTGAACTCGAGCGGCAGGTGAATGTGACGGGCCGCGTCGAGAAGGTGCCGCGTGCGGAGACGGAGGAGTATTTTCAAAAGCGCCCGCTCGCGAGCCGGCTCGGGGCATGGGCTTCGCGGCAGAGCGATGTGCTGGCGGATCGCGCGGCGCTGGAAAAATCATTCGAGGATGCAAGGGCGCGCTTTGGCGACGATCCACCCGCGCCGGAGCACTGGGGTGGCTACGTGGTGCGGCCGGCGACAGTGGAATTCTGGCAGGGCCGCCGGAGCCGTCTGCACGATCGGATCCGCTACACGCGTGTCGCTGAGGATGCGTGGAAAATCCAGCGGCTCGCGCCCTGAACCGGGTGCCTAGTTCGGCTTCTCGGCGGAGAAGCTGTGCAGCGGCGAGGCGAGCCCGCCGTGCGGATCCATCGTGAAACTCCACTGCGTCTCGACCTTCTTCGCACCAGCCTTGGCGGTGACGAACACTGTGTATTCTCCGGGCTTGAGTGGCTGGGGCGGCTTGGCCTCGATGATCTTGTTCTCGCGATCGAATTTCGCCGGGATCGGCCCGATGCCACTCAGACGCATGGCGACCGTGTTGTCGTCGAAGTCACCGAGGGAACTCAGGTTTGCCTTCAGCACGGGCAGCGGGTCTGAGATGGTGTCGCCATTCATCGGCTGAGTGAGGAGCATGGCCGCGGCGAGGTCTGCGGACATGGGCGGCTCGGCTTCGGATGCGCTGATCGGGCCGCTGAAATTCAGCGCCAGCTCAATGTCCTGCGGTCGCCGCGAATACCACGCATAGCGCCCGATTTTTTCCGCCGCCGCACTGTGCGTCACACGCTGGCCGTACGTCGTGAATGCCGCCTCGTAGCCCGCAGTCTTCACCAGGTCGAGCACCGGCGCGCTGTAGCGTCCCTCAGGGTAGGCGAAGACAGCGCAACGCAGGCCGAGCTTTTTCTCGATGAGCTGCTTTGAGCCGATGATCTCGTCGTGCAGCCACTTCTCGTAGGCCTCGGGCGATTTTCCGCGGGGTTCGCGCAGGTTCACGTGCGTCACCGTGTGGCAGCCGATTTCCACGCCTTCGTCACGCAGTTCCGCGAGCTGCTCCCAGGTGATGCTTTTGCCGCCGCTGCCGATGAACTTGG
>JAYWEO010000438.1:0-4382 GCA_043779225.1 Prosthecobacter sp. | reverse complement strand
AGATCCAGCGCGCGAATCTCGCGGAGGTGATCTTGCGGATGAAGGCGTTCCGGCTCGGCGACGTGGAGACGTTTCCCTTCCTGCACCCGCCATCGAATGCGGCGATCCAGGCGGGCTACAATCTGCTGCATGAACTCGGCGCGCTGAGCGACGAGCACGAGATGACACCGCTCGGCCACGACCTCGCGCGGCTGCCGATCGATCCCACACTGGGCCGCATGATGATGCAGGCCGAGAAAGAGGGAGTGCTGCCCGAGGTGCTCGTGATCGCGGCGGGGCTGAGCATCCCCGATCCGCGCGAGCGCCCCGAGGATGCGAAGGAAGCCGCCGCCTCAGCCCATCGTGCGATGGCAGATCCCGAGTCCGACTTTCTCACGCTCTTGCGCATCTGGCGCGCGATGCCGCCCGCCGAAAGCCGGAATGCTCTGCGACGCTGGGCGAAGGGGAATTTCTACAACGCGAGCCGTCTGCGCGAATGGCGCGACCTGCACCGTCAGCTCGCCGACGCGATGGATGTGAAGCCGTCGCTCCCCGATCGCGATCCGCACTACTCGGCGATTCATCGCTCGGTGCTCACAGGATTGCTCGGCCATGTCGCGCTGCGCGAAGAGCGGAACACCTACAAGGCCACAGGCAATCGCCTCACGACGATCTTCCCCGGCAGCGGACTTTTCGCGCGAGGGAAGAAGCCGGCAGCGGGCGCGCGCAAACCGCCGGAGGAAAAAGGAAAGACGCCCTCGCAGCCGCAGTGGATCATGGCCGCGGAAATCGTGGAGACCTCCGCACTCTACGCGCGCACTGCCGCACGCATCCTGCCCGAGTGGATCGTGGAACTCGGCGCGCACCTCTGCTCGCAGCGCTACGGTGATCCGCATTGGGATGCCAAGGCGGGCCGCGTGCTCGCGACCGAGCGCACGCTGCTCGGCGGCCTGGAAGTCGCGCGCAAGCTCACCGACTACGGGCGCGTCGAGCCGAAGGAGGCGACCGAGATTTTCATCCGCGGCGCACTCATCGAGGCAGGCACGCCGATCCAGCTCCGCTTCTTCACGGAGAACCAAAAGCTGCGCGTGAAGATGGAGACAGCCCTCACGCGAGTGCGAAATCATCGCGCGCTCGTGCTCGATGAGATGCTCTACCGCTTCTACGCCGCGCGCATCGAGGGCGTGTCGTCCATTCATGATTTGCAGCGGTTCGTAAAATCACGTCTCGCGACAGAACCCGATTTTCTCTGCGCGACCGAGGCCGATCTGCTCGGCGACTCTGGCGCGGATTACGACCGCGACGCCTTCCCCGAACAGGTGCGCCTCGCAAACACCGTCCTGCCGCTCTCCTACACCTACAATCCCGGCCATGAGCACGACGGCGTAACCGTGAACGTCCCGCTCCCTGTCGCGCGCGCGCTCACGGCGGGGCAGTTGCAATGGATGGTGCCCGGCATGCGCGCCGATCAGATCAGCACGCTGCTGCGCGCGCTTCCAAAGACGATCCGCAAGACTCTGCAGCCGTTGGAGCCGAAGGTCCGCGAGATCGCGGCGGCCTTCGATCCAGAAAAGGAAGACTTCCTCACCGCACTCGCCGCGCACATTCAGCGCACCTATCGCGTCGCACTCCGCGCCGAGGACTGGCCGCCCGGCAGCCTGCCCGCGCATCTGATGCCGCGCATCCACATCGTGGACGATCGCAAGCGCGTGATCGCATCCGGCCGCGACCTCTCCGTGCTGCACGACGAGATCGGCACCGCGCGCACGCCCGCGTGGGATCGCGCAGTGCGAGAATGGGAGCGGCCCGTCGGGAAGTCATGGACCTTCGGCGACCTGCCGGAAAAGATCACCATCGAGCAAATCGCCGGCACACCGCATTTCGCATGGCCCTCGCTCGTCTATGCGGAAATCGGCGCATCCATCCGGCTCTGCCATTCGCGCGAGGAGGCCGAGCAGATGTCCATCCCTGCAGTCCGCCGACTCGCGGAGCACGCCGCCGAGAAAGACCTCGCATGGCTCACGCGCGAATTCCGCACGCTCGGTCTCGCAGCGGCACGCGCGGCAAGCCCTGCAAATCTCCGTGACGCATTCACCGTCGCCACGGCCAAGCTCGTCGGCACCGCGACACCGTGGGGCACGCCCGAGACACTCGCCCGCGGTGCCATCGCCATGATCACCGAGCACGCGCTGCGCATGTCTCCCGCCCTGCCGCTCACCGAGGCGCGCTTCAAGGCGATGCTCGCGAATTTCCATCGCGACCTGCCATCGCTTGCGCGCAAAGTGAGCGACGGCTGCGCACAGATCGTCGCGCTGCGGCACGGAATCGTCACCTCGCTGCGTCGCTATCCCGGCCTCGATGCCGACCTCGCGCGTCTGCTTCCCTCGGATTTTCCCGCGTGCCTTCCGTTCGCACAATTTGCCCACATCCCCCGCTACCTCCGCGCCATGCAACTCCGCGCCGAGCGCGCGGAACTCGCCCCTGCGAAGGATGCCGAGAAAGCCCGGCAGCTCGCGCCATTTCGTGATTGGGAAAAGCGCGTCGCTTCGGCGCGTCACGCAGAGTTCCGCTGGATGCTGGAGGAATTCCGCGTCTCGCTCTTCGCTCAGGAACTCGGCACGCCCGTCCCCGTCTCCGCGCAGCGCCTCTCCACCGTCGGCGGGCTGTAAGGCGGACCGCCGCTCCCAGCGGAGCCTGCCTCAGCTCACAGTGCCCTTCACGACACGGAACACCTTTGTGCAACTCAGCGACAATGCGAGCGTGAGCACGAGCGCCGCAAGGATTGCGAATCGCACCAGCCATGATGCTGTCGTAGCGGCTTTCGCCTTCAGGCCGATATGCAGGTCGGCCCCTTCTTCCACGGCGACCGCGCGGCTGAAAGTGAGCAGGCGACCTTGCTCGGGGATGCTCGCCTGAATCACCGCGGGGCTGCTCACCGCGACGTCCTGCTGCTGGATGAGCCGCTCGGCGAGACGCGTAAATGCCGCGTTCTCGTCGGCACTGTTGCGGTCGAGGATCTGCTTCGCGTCCTGCTGCGTGTAGTTCGCGTCCTTGCCGCCGCGCCCGGCGCGCAGCTTGCCGGTCAGCGCGTCGGTCTCTCCGGCGACGTTCGACTGCCGCACGTTCAGACCGATGAGCGCCTGCTGGAGCTTCACGTTGTGAAGCTGCACGCGCGCGTCCTCGTTGAACGCGTTGTCGTGCTGGCTCAAGCCGAATGCCGACTCGAATGCACGTCGCGCCTCGTGCGGATTGCCCTGCTGGAGCGCACTGTTGCCGAGCGCGAGCATCTGCTCCGCGGCCTTCGTCTTGTCGCGCTGCTGGCTCACTTCATTCTGCAAATAGCTCCGCAGATCCACGGAGGCTTCGCCGGAGACGAGTTCATCCTGCTGAAGCTGCAGCGAGCCGGTCCACTTCTTGAGTTCCCATTTCTCGTTCAGGAAAATGCGCCACGTGATGTTCTCCAGCGGCAGATCAAATTTCGCGGCCTGCAACTGCAAGTCGAGCGAGCGCGATCCGGATTCACCAATCTGGCTGCTGTAAAAAAGCTCCACCGGCACGGGCTGTCCGCCGCGCGATTGCTGTTCGAGTGGAATCAGAATCTCATCCTTCTCGCGCCACGGCCACACGCCTTTCCGGCTCACGAAGGCGAACCAGAATTTCGCGCCCTTCGGCAGCGTGAGATGCAGCAGACGTTTGTCGCCCGGCAGGATTTCGAGTTTCACCTGCGTGAGCATCGCGCCGCTGTCGGCGATCACGGAGGTGAACGTGATGTTGTTCACGCGCGCGGGCAGGAGCTTCGTGGCCTCGTGGCGTTCAAGTTTCATCGCGAGCTGGAACGCAGGCTCGACGAGCCGGTAGGCAAAGTTCGCCGCCGATGAATTCAGATCCTGCTGAAGCGCGCGCGGGATGCTCTGCCATTCCGTCGGCTGAAGCGCGGCGGGTGGTGCCTCGACGCGAAGTTGAAGACGGCCCCCGGCACGCACCGTCACGAAGCCACGTTGCAAATTCACATCGGCCACCTGCACACCTCGGAGCACGACCTCCTGCGCCTGCGCGGCTACTGGAGTCTGCCACGTCGCTTGCAGAAAATATTGCCCGATAACGCGCCGGTGCAGCTTCACCTCCCACGTCTGCATCGCGGCATTCGCGGCCTTTGGCTGCGCCAGAAAATCCGCGACCTGATCACCAGTGAAGCGCACATTCTCCGCATCCGCCGGCAGCGAGACGCGGAATACTTTCAGCCCGGTATTCTCGATCTGGTATTGCAGGTTTGCCGCAATTTTCACCTGCGCCTCGCCGACCGCCGCGTGCTGCAGGCTCGTCACCTGCACCCAAGGGTCCACCTGCTCGACATCGAGCGCGAGATTCCACGGCGTCTGCAAAATGCGGAACGCCAGCACGCC
>JAYWEO010000437.1:0-7595 GCA_043779225.1 Prosthecobacter sp. | reverse complement strand
CAACTTCTTCGCCTGCTCGACGGTCTCGCCGCCGTCTGATGTCGGTGTGATGCGAATCGGGATGCGAGGGGATGTCGCGACCGGGACGATTTCCACCTTGTATCCGCGTGTATTCAGGCGCGCTTTGCTGAAATGGTCGGCAAGCTTCTTCGCGTCGTAGGTGAGCTTTCTCTGAGGTGAAACGCGCCCGAGCTTGTCCTTCACCATCACCTGCTTTCCGTCCGGGCCCTTCACCATCTCACGGCTGAGGATGAGCGCGGTCTCGTTGGTCCTCATTTCCTGCTCCACGATTTTCTCGATTTCGTCGTCATTGATGAACGTGATTCGGCCTCCCACGATCAGGAAGTGCATGATGTCCGCATTCGCGGGCATGGGGCGTGGATTCGGCAGCTTCACGACGGTCGCCGGGCCGGTCGGTGGCGGGACAAAGACCGGTGTCTTGTCGAGCAGAGCCTTGAGCTTTTCCGACTCGGCAAGGAGCTTGTCCACCTCGGCCTTCTTGGCATCGCGCTGCTTCTGCCGTTCGGCGAGCTGCTTCTTGAGGTCGTCGAGGTCCACGATTTTCACGCTCTGCTTGTCCTTCGTGAGATCCATCGTCCTGAGCTGTTCGTCCGCCTTCTTCGCCTCTGCCTGAAGTTTCGCAGTGTCTTCCGCGACCTGCTTCGGATCGTTCTTTGGAGTCGAATCCTGCACGATCTTTTTCAGTGACGCGTGCTGCTCGGGGGTGACCGGCGGCAGTTCGGAGAGCACCTTGTTCACGGATCGCGCGAGGCCGATGCCGATCAGCACGAGCACGATGATCAGCACGCCGACGACATTCGTCATCGTGTCCATCAATGCCACGAATGGCAGTTCTTCTTCGTGAGGTCTTCGTCGTGCCATGAAAATGTGGGGTCAGTTTTTCTGCGGGACCGGCGGTGTGCCGGGCGGCATTGGAGGCGGCGTGGTCGCGGGCGCGTCGGGCTTCTTCTCCGGCGGCGGCTGTGGCAGCGAGCCGAGAAATTCGCTGAACATCTTCAGATCGACTGCCCCGCGGCCGGGAATGGGCAGCTTCCCGATCTGTTCCACCCGGTAGCCGTACGTGGCCTGCGCCCAGCCCGCGCCGAGGTTGTAGGCGCCCATGCCGTCGTCGCGCAGGAGGAAGATGATCTTGCTCTGCGGGACTGTAAGCACGGACTTGAGGTAGGAGTTGAAAGTGGCGTCCGCGGCAATCACATCCGGCACGGCGCTCACGACGGACTTCGCCGTTCCATCCCAGCAAAAAGTCAGCTTTCCTGCCGAGGCCTCGATGAAGAAAACCTTCGAGCCTTTCGCGAGGCCGGAGCCGCCGGGCTGCACGATCACTGGCGGCAATTTCACCGGGGCCGGCTGCCGCTTTTTGATCTCCGCCATCATGTCGGCGATTTCTTTTTTCAAGGTCGGCTCCTGCGCGGTGAAGCCGTTCAGCTCCAGCAGCAGATTGTCGAGTTCCTTGAGCATGTTCTGGTTCAGCTTCTGATCGCGCTCGCGATCTGCGGTGGAGGTGTCGAGCAGCTTGCGGAGTTTCGCCACGCGCTCCTCCTTGTCCTTGGCTTCCGTCTTCAGCTTCTCGAGTGCAAGAACCTTGTCCCTCAGTGCGTCGTTGACCTTCACATTCTCCTTGAGCTGCTTTTCCAGCTTCTGGAAATCCTGCGAGCGTTGAAGCTCCTCGGGTGTGCGTCCGTTGATCTTCTGCGTCTGCGCCACCACGAGCACGACGATGATCAGCGCGAGCACGCCGATGAGCGAGCAGAGAATGTCGAGGAACGGGATCAGCAGGATCTCGTCATTTCGGCGATGGCTTCGTCTGACCATGGGGACTGTGGCTCAGTGCCTCACGCGGATCAGGCGCGGCTCCACCAGCGCTTCTTTTCCACCTCTTGCACGGTGATCTGGCGCTCGCCGAGTTTCTCCAGTGCCGAGTTCAGCCCGCGGATGCCTGCGTCGAGGCCGCCGACGTATTGCGAGGTGACGCGCATGCTTTCGCTCAAGTTCATCTCCACCTGCGTGCGCATCGCGGTCATGTTGGTCACGAATTCATTCATCACCGTCTGCTGCTGCTCCTCGGTGCGGCGGTCGAGGTTGTTCGCGTAGTCGATCATCCGGGTCGAGAGCTCGTTGAGGTCGGTCAGGAATTCCTGCTGTGCCGCGCCGAGCGCCTTGACCACGGAATCGGCCACCGCATTGAAATCGCCGCCGCCTGCGCCCGCGCCGTCGTTCAGCCGCGGGAGGAGCACTTCGTTGCAGAATGCGTCGATGTCATTCAGCGTCTCCTCCTCATGCTTGCCGAGCGAGTTGAGCGGAAAATTCAGCGTCACTGCGAACACGAGGCCGAGCAGCGTGGCGTCGAATGCCGTGCCGAGGCCGCTGGTGACATTGTTGATCGAGCCGACGATTTTTCCGACATCCTCGACGCTGCCAAAGCTCATCCCACTGATCGCGTGCGAGAGGCCGATGACCGTGCCGATGAAGCCGAGCAGCGGGATCGCCCAGAGAAATGCGCGGACCATGATGTAGCTGCCCATGATGCGCGAGCCGTCGATCGCGGACTGGCTCGTCATCATCGCGCTCACGTGGCCCACGTTCTGGCGGACCTCGAAAAATTCGAGCGCCTTGCGGATGCGGTTCACCATGAGGCTGTCGCGAAGGTGCATCGGCAGACGGTAGAGGTGATCGATGAAGCGCCCGACGTTCTGCGCATTGATATCCTTGCCGAGTTCCATCGGCAGCACGTCGAGCAGCAGTGCCTCGCGCTGGTGCTTCAGCTTTTTCAGCTTCAGCACGCAGATCGCGATCGCCCAGAAAAAGAACAGCGTGTTCGCAAAGCTGACGGTGAAGTGCTTGTAGAAAAGATTCGCGATCGTCTCTCCAGTGCTGAAATCGCCGGTCGCCTTCCCGTGCGCCGGCTGGAAGGGATACATGATCAGGAACCAAAGCACGGAGACGCCGAGGCCGATCCCGAAGCTCAGCTTTGCGTTCGGGTTTGTCGGATCTTCCTCTTTCCAAGCCTTGCGATGCTGCGGCTGTCCGCCGGGATTCAGGCGGCCCGGGGCGGTGGCTGTCGCTCGTGGCGATGTCGGTGCCGTGGCATCGGCGGGGGACATCTCGGGAATCTGGAATTTGGTGCTGCAGCCGGGGCATTTGACGATCTGGCCGGACATCTCGGGCTCGGCCATGAGGTGCATGTTGCAGGAAGGGCAGGCGAATTTCACAGGATGGGTGTTTGGTTCTATTGGTGATCATCGCACAGGATTCCGCTGCCCCGTGAGAACGCGATTTTGCGATATGGGAACTCTGGGGCGTGATCCTGTGACAGTTTTTGCTTCGGCAAGACGGTGGTAAATGACGGCAAAGCCACGAATCTGCAAGAATTCATGGAGACAAAATCCACTGGATACACGGTGGGCGGACGTGCTCGCCCCCGTCGTGTCACCTCCTGAAAAACGCAAACGGGGCGCACCGTTTCCAGTGCGCCCCGCTGTTTGGATTGTCTGTCGCGACTAGTGCTTGTGCTTCGGACCCTTTGCGCAGCAGGACTTGCCGTCCGTGCATGCCTGGGCCGGCGCTTTGTGTGCGCAGCCGCTGATGCCGACCGCGAGGATCGCGGCGATGATGACGATGAGGTTTTTCATAGGTTGGTTCTTGGTTGTGTTGGTTGATGCTGCCCCGCCGTTTCCGCCGATGCAACCTGGCTAGCATCTCTGGCTTACGCGTCCAAGGCAAGGCGAGAAGCCGCGACGGGAACATTCTCTCACCGCAGGCGGCACCGCCTTGCAGGAGGCTTTTGTGCAAAACAAACGCGCGCCACCGGAGTGGTGGCGCGCGTTTTGCAAGGTGAGGTCTGTCTTTGAGAACCTGTGCGTCAGCGCATCAGGAGAGCCTGACGGGCGCGCTTGATCGCATTGTTGATCTTGCGATGGAAGCGCGCGGGAACGCCGGTCGCACGGCGCGGCATGATCTTGCCGGCTTCGGTGACGTAGCGCTTGAGAAGCTCGGGATTCTTCCAATCAATGGCTTCGAGGGCGATGTCCACGCGACGGCGCGGCATGGCCCGGTTGGCCTTGCGGAAATTCGTGCGGCGTTGGGGTGTTTTTGGCTGGCTCATGTTACTTGATTTCGCGGTGAAGCGTGCGGCGCTTGAGATTCGGGTTGTATTTCTTTTTCTCGAGCCGGTTCGGTGTGTTGAGGCTCTTCTTGTTGCGCTTGGAGATGTAGCGGGAGACGGGTTTCCCCTCCGCTTTCGCCTCAGTGCATTCGAGGATGATGAAGTCGCGTGCCATGTTGTATTAGTCTTCCGTTGGTTTTGCTGGTGTTTCTTCGGGTTCGTCGGAATCGCCGTCGGATTCGCCCTCGTTCTCGGTGAGACCGAAGAGGGAAGTGACGGGGACGCGCGAACGCTGAAAACGTTTGTTCTTTTCGAGTTCGGCCTGGCACTCGACGGTGAAGCGCGCGAACGGCATCGCTTCGAGGCGGATGTGCGCGATCTGCTTTCCGCTCATTTCGCAGACACCATAGGTGCCGTTGTCCACGCGCTTGAGCGCCTCCTCGACTTCGTAAAGGGCGTCCTGTTCCTGCGAGAGGAGCGAGAGCGCGAAGTCTTTGTCATACGCATCACTACCTGCATCGGCCTGATGCATTCCAAATGCGCTTGCTTCGCTGCCTTCGGGGCGGGACCGAAGCGTGTCCTTGGCGACGCCAGCCATCGAGTCGAGGATGGTGTCGCGCAGGGCCATGAGGCGCTCCTTCTGCATTTTCATGAAAGGCGTGAGCTTCACGGGAGCCTTAGGCACGGGCCGGGTGTTGGCCAATGGGGTCGCCACGGACTTCGCGGAAGTCTTCGCAGGCTTTGCGGCCGCTTTTGCAGGCTTGGCTGTTTTTACCGGTTTCCCTTTCGCGGCGGCCTTTGGCGCGGGCTTGCTGGCCTTCGCTTTCGGCGCGGGCTTTTTCGCCTTCGCCTTGGGGGCGGGCTTCTTGACGGCTTTTTTGGGCTGCGGTTTCGGCATGTGAAAATGGGTGTCCGGTGAGGAAAAGGGCGGGATAGATACGGACTTCACTCCCGGCACGCAAGGGGGAAATGGGAACATTTTTCAGGCGCGCATATCGGCATCATCGTGTGGAAAAATGACGCCGACTTACGAGCTCGCGCTTGCGTAGTGCCGCAGGCCGAGCTTCCAAATCGCACGCGTCAAGCCGAGCACGATGACCGTGGCGAGTGCGAGCATGCCGAGGCTCGCGAGCGGGGATTCCGCGGGGCGCGTGAGGATTTTTGCGGGGACATTCGAGACGAGGATGATCGGCACGAGCCACGTGAAGATGAAGCGGAATGCGCCGCGGAACACGGCCTCGGGATAGCGCCCGATGTGGAAGAGATTGAAGTATCCGTGGATGAAGCTCTGCGCGCGGATGAACCAGAAGCTGATGCACGAGAGCCCGAACATCACCGCGTAATGCACCGCCACACCGAACGGCACCGCGAGCGCGAAGAGCGCAAACTGCGACGCGCCCGGCATCGTCCCGAGTTTCACGAGCGCGAACGTGACGATGCCCACGCCGACGAAGGAATTGATGACGCAGTCGAACGCCACCTGCCGCGTGCTCACGGCGAACTGCGCATCCATCGGCAGCGTGAGCATGAGGTCCAGCCTGCCGGTGCGGACGAGTTCCGGGAGATTCGCGAGGTTCACATAAAAGAACGCCTGGAAAAGCTGCGCGATGATCTGATGCACGCCGACGAGCGCGACGACCTGCCATTTGGTCCAGCCCGCGATCTCATTCACCTGGCCGTAGAGCACCTCGATGAATGCAAGCTGCCCGACAAACCACAGCAGCTCGACGACGATCCACAGCAGGAAGTTCAGCTTGAAGCTCATCTCGCGGATGAGCGAATTCCGCGCCGTGAGGATGAAGATGGAGAGGTAGCGTTTCATTGCGTCACGTCGCGCTGGAGCGCGTCAGTTTCCCACCGCTTGATAGCGCCGGATGCCGGAGCGCCATAGCGTGACGGCGAGCAGCCACATAACAAACGCCCAGCCCGCCTGGATGGCGATTCCTGCCATGAGCTTTTCGCCCGTGACGCGTTCCATGAAGACCTGCACTGGAAAATACAGCTCGTACGGAAACGGACTCCACCGGACAAAACCGATGAGCCACGGCGGAAGCATATCGAGCGGGAAAATCATGCCGCTCAAAAAATACTCCACGGAGAAAACCATGAAGACGACCGTCGAGATTTCGAGAATCCAAAACGCGAGCATCGCAATCGAATACGCGATGAAGAACTGGATGAGCGCCGCCAGCCCGATGCTCGCCGCGAACCACAGCCACGTCGCCGTGTGCGCCGGCAGTGTGATGTGGTCGCGCAGGAAGAAAAAAATCAGCGCCACGCCGGGCAGCAGCACCGCCGTGTAGAGCAGCCGGTAGCTCGCGTAGAGTGTGAAGCGATAGGCGAGGTAGTTCAGCGGCTTCAGCAGCAGAAAGCTCATCTTCCCATCGCGGATCTCGCCTGCGATCTGCCATTCATCCTCCGTCGGTGTGACGAGGTTTTCCACAAAGACCGACATCGCGAAGTAAAGGATGAGCTGGCTGAAAGTGTAGCCTGCGATCTGCATCCCGCTCGCGGTGCCATACATCGCTTTCCAGAGAAAAATCGTCCCGATGAGCGGCACGATGCCGAAGACGGATCGCAGCACGAAATTCCAGCGATACACGAAGGTGTTCTGCGCACCGACGTTGAAGACCTTCGCGTATTTGGCGAGAGTGGCGGTCATCGTGCCGGTGCTGCGCTATGCTTCTTGCCGCTGTTCATGTGCGTTCATTGATCCCGTTCCGACGACTCCCGGCAAGCGCATCCGCATTCCGAGGCGGGCTCTTCATCTCATCGAATCCCGTTTTCCTGCTTTGATGGCTCCGATGAAACAAGACGCTGAGAATGGGACTGGCACCTTGGAGTGCGGTGGCAGAGCGAGGCACGAGCGGCGACACCGCCTTGGCGACGCGCGTGCAGACTGCACCGCCGCGTGCCGCGCCGAAATCCCCACCGAAGGCGGCGTGGCGCTGTCGCTTCCCGCCGCACTCCAAGGAACCGCGCGCCGTCGGGCATTTTCCTCGAATCACGATCGCGAGGCGCAATGGATCCAGCCCGCCAAACTGCGCCTTGGAGATTCACACCGGGTGGGTTATCACATGGCAACCTCATTTTCCCTGCCATGATCAAACTCACCGGCCCCGGCTCCATCACCACCTGCGACGGCGTTTCGCGCCGCGACTTCCTGCAGATCGGGACGCTCGGCGCGCTCGGCTTTTCGCTCGCGAATCTCGCGCAGGCCGAGGCGCAGTTGCTGAAGCCGTCTTCATCGGAAAAGGCGTGCATCCTCATCTTCAATCTCGGCGCGCCCTCGCAGCTCGACTGCTGGGATCCGAAGCCCGACGCGCCGCGCGAAGTGCGCGGGCCGTTCAAGCCGATCTCGACGAAGGGCGACTTCCAGATCACCGAGATTTTTCCGAAGCACGCGGCCATCGCGGACAAGTTCAGCATCGTGCGCAGCGTGCATCACACGGCGGCGGCGGTGCATGACACG
>JAYWEO010000436.1:0-5723 GCA_043779225.1 Prosthecobacter sp. | reverse complement strand
GTTCTGAAACAGGCGGGCGTAGTAGCGGCCCGATTTGTGACGGACGAGAAACTGCACTTTCGTCTTCTCCCACGTCTTCACAGCGGCGAGCGTCTTCATGCATTGACCGTAGAAGATGACCGTGAATTTTCAAGTGAAAAACCGTGAAAATCCGCTCCCTCTCTCCGTTTTTGAGAGGGAGTGGGCAGAGATGGATTCGAACCATCGAAGGCGTAAGCCAGCGGATTTACAGTCCGCCCCGTTTGGCCACTTCGGTATCTACCCTTTCTCGTTGGGGGGCGGTGTTTATACGCGCCCCGCTCTTTAGCGCAAGGGTTTCGCGGGGAAAACTGCGCTCAACGCGTAATGCGGCCCGTTCAGAAATCAGAACGGCCACACGCGGCGCCAGAGCGGCTTCTTTGCGGGCGCGGTGGCAGCGCCGGGCTGCGTGGCAACGGCTGCACCGGGAAGTTTTTCACGCGGGATGATGGTCACCTTTTTCAGCAGGATGCGCTCGATGGGGTAGTCGTTCGTGTCGGCGGAGCGGTTGGAGATGGATTCGAGCACGTCGAGCCCGCGGATCACATTTCCGAAGACCGTGTATTTTCCATCGAGCTGGGGCTGGGGCGAAATGCAGACGTAAAACTGGCTGCCATTCGAGCGGCGCTGCGGGTTCACCTTGTCGCCGATGCGCGCGGCGGCGACCGCGCCCTTCGTGTGACGGCGATGAATCTCCGGCGGCAGCGTGTAGCCGGGACCGCCGGTGCCGACTGCGGTGCGATCCTTCTTTTTGCTCAGCGGATCGCCCGTCTGCACGATGGCCGTCGGGATGGCGCGGTGAAATGCGCAGCCTTTGTAGAATCCTTTTTGTGCGAGCTTCTTGAAATTCGCGACCGTGCCGGGCGCGTCCTTTTCGTAGAATTCGATGGCGACCTGCCGGACGGTGCTGTCGTCGAAACGAATATCGAGCAGGGCCACATCGTCGGCGCGCACAGCGGTGCAGAGTGCAGTGAGAAGGAGGAGCGTTTTTTTCATGGGATAAATGGAATCGGATGCAGCGCGATCCGAACCGGGGCATCGGGAGCTTCCGGCGCGGCGGCGAGGAATTCCCCGCCCGCTGCGTCCCTGCGGAGATAGCCGAGCGCGATAGGGCGGTCGAGCGCGAAACTGAACGCGGCGCTCGTGACCCTGCCCAAATCGCGCGCAGGCTCCGCTGCGGAAAAAATGCGCGCGCCCTGCGTGAGCGGCGTGCCGTCCGCGGAGACGAAGCCGCGCAGTTCGCGGTTCACGTGACCGACGCTGCGCAGGCGCGAGATGACCTCCTGCCCGATGTAGCAGCCTTTGTGAAAATCAATGTGCGTGCGGTCGAGCCCGGCCTCGTGCGGCAATGTATTCTCGTCGAGTTCGCGACCCCACCGCGGGACGCCGTGCTCGATGCGGATCAGTTCGAGCACTGCATCAGAGAGCGCAGGCACGCGCGCGGTGATCTTTTCCCAGACGGTCGGGAGATCCTTTCGGAAAGGCGGAAAATAGTCGTGCCCTGCGATGCCAAAGCGATTCGCGGGGACGAGTGCGGCGCGGATTTCTTCCGGCACGTCCTCCATTTTCACGCCGGCAAAATGCACGATCGCGATGCTCTCCGTGGCATCCTCCATCGTCACGTCATCCGCGATGATGTAGCGCTCCATGCGACCGGGCAAAGTCTCGGCGACGGCGGGGTCCGCATCCACGAGCACGCCGGACGGCCCGATGCTCGCGAAGACATCCGCACAAAGCTTGCCCTTCGCAGTGGTCACGCATGCCGGGATTACGGACGGGCATTTTGCCGCCGCGATGTTCGCCGTGAGCTGACCGTTGAGATAACGGATGCGATCGTTGCCTTGGAAAAGCAGCTTCACCCGCGACGCAAGATCCACCACGCCTCCTCGTTCGCGGAACGCCTGCCACTCTTCCCGACTCGCACTCATTGCGCGTGCGGCGTCTTCGGCGCGACTGCGTGATTTTCGTAGAGCTTCGAGACGGCGGCGTAGTCCAGATCACCCAGGCCTTTCATCACCGCGCCGTACATCACGCCGCCGACCGTGCTGGTCGCGGGCACATCAAGCTCCAGCTTGTTCGCGATCTCGATGCCGAGCTGCACGTCCTTGAACATGTGCTTCAGCGAAAAATGCGGGGCGTAATCACCGGTGAGCATTGCGGGCAGCTTCAGATCCGTCACCCCGCTGCGCATCGCGTTGCTTTCGATCGCCTCGGCGAGCGCTTCCGGGCGGATGCCCGAGCGCTTCACGATGGCGAGCGCCTCCGCGAGCGTCTGCACGGTCACGGCACTGATGAGATTGGTGACCACTTTCACCACCGCCGCCTGACCGACGCTGCCAATGGGAATGATGGCCTTGCTGCTCGCCTCCAGGATCGGCTTGGCGCGCAGGAAATCCTGCTCCTCGCCGCCGATGTAATACACGAGCTGGCGCTTGTCCGCCGCACCCTTGCTGCCGGTGAAGGGTGCATCCAGAAACCGCGCCCCGATCTGCCGCACGCGCTCCGCCGCGGCCAGCGTGCCTTCGAGACCGATGGTCGCATTGCACACGATGAGATGCTGCGGCGTGAGCGCCGGTGCGAGCGCCTCGATCGTCTCCATCACCGCCTTCGCATCCGCGACAAAAAGCTGGATCACCTCGCAATCCGTCGCGACCTCGATCGGCGAGCCGAGGAAATTCGGCGCAGGACGCGGAGTGCGATTCCACACACAGGTATGGAAACCCGCATGCCGCAGCGCTGCCGCCACCCGCGTGCCGATGATGCCGAGTCCGATGACGCCGGCGCTTTTCCTGTTCTTGTTCGATTGGGCCATGTGCAGAAAAATCTCCGCGCGCAATCCAGCAGGAATGCCGCCTCCCCGCAACACGGGGAAAACTTGGACGCGCTATTTCTTCGGCGCGGGAGCTGACGGCGCAGGTGCTGCAGGTGCTGCGATATTCAGCTTCACTTCGGCCTTCTGGCGCATTTCCGCGATCAGTCCGTCGATTGCTGTCTTCTTTTTCTCCTGTGAGAGATGCGCGACGATCTGCGGCTTCGCCTCCTCAAAGGCCTGCTTCGCCGCCGCTTTGCGATCCGTCACCTTGATGATGTGGTAGCCGAATTCCGAACGCACCGGCTCCGCCGAAACCTCGTCCTTCTTCAGCTTGAACGCCGCCTCTGCGAACGGCTCGACCATCGCACCTTTGCGCGGGAAAAAATTCAGGTCGCCGCCGCGCTCCTTCGCACCGGGCTCCTCGCTCAGCTCGCCCGCAAGCTTGCCGAAGTCCTCCGTCTTCGCACGCACCGTCGCCGCCTCCGCCTTCTTCAGTGTCTCCGTGACTTTCTCGGGCGCAGCATCCGGCGTGAGACGGAAGAGGATATGGCTCGCACGCACCTGCTCGCCTTGCTCGAAGAACTGCGGGTTCTTCTGGTAGAATTCCTTCGCGTCGGATTCCGACGGATCCACAGCCTTGCCGTTGATCTGCTCCGTCACCCACAGCCGCTGCTGCATCCGCTTGGCGATGTCCGCCTTCAGCGACTCGATGCTCATGCCCATCCCCGCGAGTTCCTTCTTCACGTCCTCGATGGTCGCCTTGCGCGCCTCGCGGATTTTTTCAAATTCGGCATCCACCGCCGCAGGCTCGATCTTCACCGAGGAGGCCGCCTTCGTCACGAGTCGCTCATTGATCATGTCGTCCAGGATCATCCGCAGCACTCCCGCCCTCTGCTCCGCCGGCACCGCGTCCACCGACATCTGGCGGCTCGCCGCCGCGCGCGCGAACGCCTGCTCAAGCTCCGCATTCGTGATCGCCTCACCATTCACCGTCGCCGCGATCTCCGCCGCGAGTCCGCCCGGCCCTTTCGCCGCGACGGGCTTGCTTTCCGCCATCGCAAAGGCGGCGGTGGCGATGGAAACGGCGATTGCGAGGCATGGCGAACGGTGGATTTTCATAGGAGGCGCGGACGCTTGCACGCATCGCCATGCATGGCGAGGGCTTTTGAGAAAAAATTCCACGCCCCATTTTTCCGCCAAAGAAAGCGCGCGGAACGCGTACCGGCAGCGGGACTCGAACCCGCACGGGAGTTGCCTCCCAAGGGATTTTAAGTCCCTTGTGTCTGCCATTTCACCATGCCGGCCTGCGCAGATGTTCAAATGCCTGCACCTGCGGCAGTGCAAGGATTTGTGCATGGATACACAAACGAAATCGCGGACCCGCCGGCGAACCCTTCGCCTAACCAACCAGCCCACGCGCCCCCTTCCATGCCATCTATTCGATCTTCGGATTATCAATCCCGAGGGCGCCTGCCAGATCGGTGAGGTGCTCCTGTTCCTGCGCGATGATTTTGCGCAGCACTTCGCTGAGCCCGAACTCACCCATCGCCTCCGCCTGCCGGATGCGCTCGCGGTAGTTCCGGATCGTGACGCGCTCATTCTCGAGGTCAAAGCGGAGCATGTCCTGCGGCTTGTCGGACATCTTCACTTTCGCAGGCAGCGTCACGGGCGTTCCGTTGAGATAGTCGATCTGTTTCGCGATCAGAATCGCATGGGCCAGCTCCTCCGCCGCATGGACCTCCAGCTCACGGGCAATGTCGGTGAAGGCGGCGCCTTTGATCGTCTGGCTGTAAACCGTATAGGCGATAATCGCCTGATATTCACGGGCGAGATCCTCGTTGAGCAGTTCGATCATTCGTTCGCGGGAAATCTTCAGTTTGTCTTTCATGCCCTCGTATTCGCCGCGCGACTGCCGGGTGGCTGTGCCCATCTTGCGTCCGGGCAGAAGCAGATACAACCAAGGCACGTCTCGGAGCCGATCCATGGCAAACCACTGACCATGAAAATACTCGCCACACTCATCACCCTTAGCATCACCCTCATCGGAATTTCCGGTTGCGACTCGAAAGCCGAGAAGACCCGCAAAGACGCGCTCGAGAGCAAGGCCGACGCACTGGAAAACAAGGCCGACACCATCCGCAAGGATGCCAAGATGGATGCCGCCGACCTGAAGAAACAGGCGGCAATGGACGCCGACGCCGCCGCTGCCGCCGCAAAGGCACGCGCTGAGGCGGACAAAAAAGCCGCCGAGCAGGCTGCCGAAAATGTGCGCATCACCGGCGAGCAAACGGCGAAGGCGCTCAAGGAAAAGGCAGCCGAGACCCGCGAACAGAAATAGTCACGAAGGCACCGGCCTGCCGGACACCGCTGGAGATCGTCGAAAAGCACGCTGAAATCCGCGGCGATTACCTCTGACTGAATAGGCCACCGTGACGATCCCAGTGGCCGCTGGCAGAAATTCCACAGCCAAATCCGCATGCCGCCTGCCCCTGAAAAGAGCCACCTGGCGCTGCTGAAGACATTTTTCACCCTCGCCAAGGCATTCTTCAATGGCGGTGCAAAACGGCAGGCCCGCCTCTGGCTGGCGGCGTTGATGGTGCTCTGTGTCGCGGTCGGCGCCGTGTCGGTTTTTTCGAGCTTCGTCATGCGCGATTTTACGACGGCGCTCGCCCAGCGTGATCGCGCGGCGTGGGTGCGCGGCATTTGGAAAGTCATCGCGGTCCTTTTCATCTCAGTGCCCGTCGGCGTCTTCTACCGCTATGCGTCGGAGCGGCTCTCGCTCGCCTGGCGGCGATGGCTCACGCAGATCCTCATCAAGCGCTATTTTTTCAACCGCGCCTACTACCGCATCCGCGCCTCCGAGAGCGTGGACAACCCCGACCAGCGCATCGCC
>JAYWEO010000435.1:0-8366 GCA_043779225.1 Prosthecobacter sp. | reverse complement strand
TGCGAGGCGCTGGCGATGATTTTGCCGGTGGCGAGGTCAAGGGCGATGCACTTGGTGCTCTGCGTGCCGCTGTCGATTCCGAGAGTGATCATGGATGTCAGGGCATACTCCGCGCACAGGGCGGGGCGGCTCAATGCGAAACTTCACCGGCAAAGTGACGGTTCCGTGAACCCAATTTCGGCGGTGTCCCAATTTGGAAGGCAGGAAAAGAAAATGCGGAGAAATCGTGAGAGCGGAAGCGTCCGCGTTGAGCCGTATTTCTTCCTGCCTTCCTGCCTTCCAAATTCAAATCAGGACACTGCCCAAATTTCCGTTGTCGCATCGCGCCCCCGCGACGATAAGATGCGCGCTTCCACGAAAATGGTCACCAAGCTCCTCCACACCCGCTACCGGGTCACCGATCTCGAAAAAACCGTCACCTTTTACCGCGAAGTGATCGGCCTGCAGGAGGTGGATCGCAAGGTGTCGCCGCGAGGCTCGAAGCTGGTCTTCCTGAAGGCGCCGCAGAGCGAGGAACTCATCGAGATTTGCGAATTTGCCGAGAGCGGGCCGGTCATCGTCGGGCCGGATCTCACGCACCTTGCCTTCGAGGTGGACGACCTCGATGCCTTCACGAAGCACGCAGCGTCGAAAGGCCACCCGCTCTCCGACGGGCCGACGCCGACGAGCATGGGCAACATCATCGCATTTGTGGACGCGCCCGAGGGCTACGAGGTGGAAATCATCCAGCGGGCGAAATCCAAGCCCTGAGCCCCGACCACGCGCGATGGAATTTGACTGGCTGGATTCCCCCTTTGACCTGCGAAAGCTCTCGCCGCGCGAGATCGAGGAGTCGTTCGAGGATCCGTTCAGCCTGCGCCTCATGCCGGATGTGGAGATCGCCGGCACCGGCCACGCGCGCTATTTCAATCTCGGCAAGAGCGTCGAGGGTCGCGCGATATTCGCGATTTTCTGGAGCGACGGGAAAAAAATCCGCTGCATCCTCGCCCGCGAAATGACGACCGAGGAGCAGTCGTTCTTTGAGCGCAAGACTGCCGAACTGAGCTGACGCATGAAAACGATCGCCGCATGGAACCAAGTCCCCCGCTTCGAGTACGAGGAGGACGAGGCCGCCTTCTGGGCCGATGCGCGCATCGATGCGCGGCTCATGAACCAGGCGCTGCTCCGCGCGGACAATCGCGAGAGCACCACCATCACGCTGCGTTTCGACCCGCGCCTGCTCGCACGCCTGAAGCGCATCGCCCGCTCGCGGTATCTGAACTACCAGAGCATGATCAAGCAGTGGCTCAGCGAGCGGCTGGAGAAGGAACTGGAGTGAGGGGCGGGGGAAAGTTGAGAGATGAGGGTTGAGAGTTGAGAGGAAGACCAGCCTCACGCTTTTCAATCGGAAAGATCGTCCGCCCTCTCAATTGTCCCCGCGGCACCGCGGACTTCTCGCAAAGCCTCGAATCTCAACACTCGCCATTCAACTTTCCCCACCCCGCAGTTTGGCAGCCTGGCCGGCCCCTGCCGCACCGGTTCCCCCCGGATCGATGCGGCAAAACCCTGTTTTCACCAGCCAGGCTACCTCCCTGTGATATGTATTACGCGTCCACTTGCGCGGACGGGAAAGTGACTAGCACCCGGTATGCCACCTCGGATTTTCTGCGCGCGTACAGAGGGGGAAAATCTTTTTTGGGCTCAAAATCGTGCGGCTTTTCCATGCCGTCGGCTGTGTGTATTTAGCCACGGAGGAAAAAACAAAACCGGACTGTGGCTCGGAAATGATCTCGAAGCCGGAAGCGACTCGCGTGCTGTCTGAGGCGACCCGTCGCAGACACTCGATGAGCGTGTGTTTATGAACGGCGATCGGAATGGATGGCCTTATCAAACGCAGAGACACAGAGAGGAAGTGTGGAGACACGCAGAGGAATACAGAAAAATCCTCCGCTATCCTCTCTGTTTTCCTCCGCGCCTCTGCGTCGAAAAAATGTCCGGCAGACCTAGGCGCTGCTCACACGTTGCGAGATGTTCCCGGCGGGTCGCCGGAACCCGCACGCGAGTCGCATGCTCCACCCGGGAGCTGCCCTCGCACGCCAGCGTCATCCTGATGCATCCACCTTCGGCTTACTCCGCGCTTCCCTTCGCGCACAGCGCGTGCTTTCACAGGCGCGTCGCATTTCCTGCGACGCCCATCACTCACCATGGACAAGACCGAACTGCGCCTCGACCCGCTCACACGGGACTGGACTATTTTCAACGAAAGCCGCGCGCTGCCTCCGACCACCGCCTCCGTGCGCGACGACAAGCTCGCCGAGAGCCCCTTCCGCGCGGGGCTGGAGCACTTCGCGGCGCACGCGCTGCACCACTCCGCCGGCGAATCCGGCTGGCAGGTCCGCGTGGTGCCAAACCGGCTCCCTGTCCTGCGTGTCGAAGGCGACAGCAAGGCGCAGGCAGACGGCCTCTACGAGCACCTCGACGCGGTCGGCGCGAATGAAATCGTCATCGAAGACCCCGGCAGCCGCATGCTCGAGGAACTGCCCCCCGGCGCCATCGCGCAGGTCATCCGCGCGTGGGCGATCCGCATCGAGGATCTCATGCGCGATCAGCGCATGCGCGCATTCACCGTGGTGAAAAGTGTGGGCCGCGCCGCCGGGCAGACCGTCGCACACAGCCTCAGCCAGGTCATCGCCATGGCCGTGGTGCCGCCTGCGCTGCGCCGGAAGCTCCGCCATTCGCACGACCATTTCACGCTGCGCAAGCGCTCGCTCTTTGCCGACATCATCGAGCACGAGCGGCGCAACGCCAGCCGCATGGTGCATGAAAATGAGGACTTCGTCGTCTTCTGCCCGTATGCCGCCACCGCGCCCTTCGAGCTCGCCATCTGGCCGAAGCGCCAGTGCCCCGACTTCAACCGCATCACCCACGACGAGGCCGACAGCCTCGCGCTCGCCCTCGGCCTGGCGCTGCGAAAGCTCAATCGCGCGATCAACTTTCCGCCCTACCACCTCACGCTCACCACCGCCCCTTCGCGCGCCGCGCTGGCCGAGGAATCCGAATCGCTCGACGATGGTTTCCGCTGGCACATCACCATCACCCCCGTCCTGCACCCGCCCGATGCCCTGCATGCCGCGACCGGCTGCCGCGTGAACGGCATCTGGCCCGAAGTCGCCGCCGACCACCTCCGCACGCTGCCCGATGAGGCGCAATCCGCGCAGCCATCGGCGCAATCCGCGCCGTCCGCGCCATGATCGGCCGCCACGTCTTCTTCGAAGGCCGCGTGCAAGGCGTGGGCTTTCGCTGGACGGTAAAAAATCTCGCCCGCGGCTACGATGTCACCGGCTGGGTGAAGAACCTCCCCGACGGACGCGTGGAACTCCAGGCCGCCGGCACCTCCGATGAAGTGGACGCCTTCATCGAAGGCATCGAGGAGAGCGACCTGCGCAGCCACATTAGGAAAGTGGACGTGCAAGTCATCCCCGCACCCGCAGGCCTGCGAGGCTTCGAGATCCGCGAGTAGGGCTCGTTGCCAGTGACTGACCAGTCGCACCACGTTTCCTAGCACTTCAGCGGCTGCTCGCTCCCATCGGGCGGATGGGCCGCTCAAGATTATGAAGATGTCACTAGGAAACAACGGCATGCTCCATACCCTTGCGGACCACTGCCGGATCGTATTCCAGAGCCACCGGCGACCCTCCTTCAACAAGCCAGCAATCCCCCCATTTCCCCGAATGCTCGCTCACCGTTTCCTCCGCAGAACCATGTTCCGTCCGGTTCCCCGTATTTCCAAGTGCCGGGCATGACCGGACCATTGCCCGCACACGATTCCCCGCAATGATTCGCAACGAGTATCTGAAAATGGCGGCCCTCGAGGATTCGATGTGGCATTTTCGCTCGCTTCACCAGCACGTCTGCCGTGAGCTGCTCGATGCCTTGGGGCCAGGCCGGGCCAGAGTCCTCGATGCCGGGTGCGGCACCGGAGGCCTGATCCGGCGGATGATGTCGGAAGGCCCCGCATGGGAATGCACCGGGCTCGATACCCTGCCGCTGGCCTGCCAGATCGCACGCGAGCGTTCGGACGCCAGCTTCGTAGAGGCGGGCGTCGAAGCCATGCCGTTTGCCGATCATGCATTCGACGCCGTCGTGTCCGCGGACGTCCTCTGCAATGTGCAGGATGACGACGCGGCGATCCGGGAAATCTTCCGCGTGCTGCGGCCCGGCGGAGTCATGATCATCAATGTGCCTGCCTATCGCTGGCTTTGGTCCTATCATGACGTCGCCACCCACACCAAACGACGTTATCAAGGCACCGAACTGATCACCAAAATCGAAGCGGCAGGCTTTCGCGGGACGGCCACCAGCCACTGGAATGCCCTGGCACTGCCGTTCATTGCCATTCGGAGAAAAGTCCTCGCTGCGTCATCGGATGAAAGCGACGTCAAAGCGTATCCTCCCATGATCGAGAAGGCTATGCGCGCACTCATGAAAATGGAACACGCGTGGATACGCGTCGGCGGCAGGTGGCCATTCGGTGCCTCCCAGATGGCAGTGGCACGGAAGCCGGAAGAGTAGGCATTCCCAGATATTCCGCACCCGGCATCGCGACGAACCGGCGGTGATCCTGTTCACAGGGAGAAGACGTCCACCACTTCCAGACCACCTCACACTCAGTGCTCACCTTCCTTCAGCGATATCCGTCCCTCTGGCCGCTGGCCTTCCTGTTCCTCTTCATCCCTGTCTTTTGCGCCATTTCGCGTTCACGCCGGCTTGGCACATTCCTGGAAAGGATCGAACCGGGGCTGCTTTGCCTTTGGAGCCTCACGGGTATCGGCATCTTCGTCTTCTGCGACCTGGCCTATCTGGCCTGCCCGGCTTTTTTTGATTTCTTGGAAAGCTGCGGAGTCTCGATCGCCCACCTGGTCTTTCACGGCGGGACGGCCTATCCCGAGATCTCCTCCGCCGAACGCTACTGCCTGCCCTACGGCCCCATCTTTTATCTCGTACTCGGGGCATCACAATGGCTGTTCGGGCCGAGCACCTTTGCGAGCAAGCTCCCCTGCTGCTTCGCGATGCTCGCCTCCATCGCCCTTTTCTGGCGCATCCTCCGCCAGCGCGGGCTGCATCCCCTCGCAGCACTCGCGTTCACGGGCCTGACCGCCACCATCATCGTGGCGATCCGCGTTCCCATCGGCTGGGCAAAGAGCGACCCGCTGATCTTCCTGATGGTCATCACCGGCATCTGGTCCGCTTTCCGCCGCGACCGGCTCGGGCCCATCCTTCTGGGAGTATGCACCGGCCTCGCCATGGGGCTGAAAATCACGGCACCCGTCTATTTCACACCGATGCTCGTCATCGCCTTCTGCACCGGCTGGAAGCGGCGCGACTTTGCCCTCTGCCTCACCGCCTTCCTCGCCCTCTTCGTCCTGCCCTTCGTGCTCATGCCGGTGCAATTTCCCTGGGCCAACTACCTCACCTTCTTCCGCACCGTCGGCCGCGAAGGCTTCGCCCTCGTCTCCACGTTCAACTACCTCCGCTGGGTCGCCATGCTCGCGGGCCTGGTCCTCGTCACCGGCCATTTCATCTCCCGCTCCACGGTCCCGCACCATCGCCGGCGCCGCCTCGCCTATCTCGTCGCCCTGGCCCTCGGCCTCGCACTGGTCGCCATCCCGGCCTGTGCGGTCGGAGCCTTTTCCTATCACCTTCTGCCGTTCGTCCCCCTTGTGCTGCTCTCGGCCGGGAACCTATTTGATGCGGGCGAAAAACCCGCCTCGCACTATTCCCGCAGCCCTCTCGCACACGGGACGGCCTGCGCGATCCTTTCCGGCTGCGCCCTCGTGGCCATCCAGACCTCCTGGCAGTTCGTGCGCGAATGCACCGCCAGCGCCGCCCCGGCCACAGCGTGCCAGAAGGATCTCCGGCAAATCATCGCCCGATACCCCGGCTTCACCATCCTCATGGGAACTGCCAAGGGCGACGAATCCGGCCTGCCGGCCTGCTCCCGCCACCTCCTCACCTGGGCCGGGCACCCCATAGGGCTCGATGCCGTCGTCGTCTCCGACTACCAATTCGGCGGCATCTCCGCGCCCGACCTCCCGCGCCTGCTCGCCGAACTCCACCAGCGCCGTCCCCGCCCCGTCCTCTGGCTCCTCCCGCGCGGCGGAGTCCCCTTCACCGCCACGAACTGCTACGACAGCCAGCTCCCCATCTACCCCGAGCGCTTCCGCACCGACTTCGCCGCCCGCTTCTCCCTCCGCGAAACCACCGCATTCTTCGATCTCTATTTCCCGATCAGGGAACCATAGCCCGCATACCTGGCAATCTGCCACTGCCCTTCGCCGCTAGATACGGACGGCCTGCTTTTTCTGCGGGCCGTAGTATTCGGAGTAGCGGTAATAGTAGTAGTCCTGAAGGTTTTCGTTCACGTCGTTGCAGACGATGCCTAGTACATTCACCTGGCGCTCACGGAGGGTGTCGAGGGCCTTGCTGCTCACGCGGATGCTCGATGCGGCGAAGCGGAACACGAAGAGGACGGCGTCCACCTTCGGCGCCAGGCAGGAGGTGTCGTCGGCCGCGGTGACGGGTGCGCTGTCCATGATGACGTAGTCATACTGCGAGGCGGCCATCTTGAGAAAACGGTCGGCGTCCTTGCTGAGGAAAAGTTCGCCGGGGTTCTGGACGGTGGTGCCGCGGGAGAGGAGGAAGAGGCCGGGGACGCGGGTGGCCTGCGCGGCCTTGTGGAGGGCGCATTCGCCATTGAGGACGTCGCCAAAGCCCTGTTCGTTCGGAAGGTCGAACACGGCGTGGAGTTCGCCGCGGCGCATGTCGCCATCCACGAGGAGCACGCGGACATCGAACATCGCCATGGTGATGGCGAAATTCATGGCGACGGTGCTCTTGCCTTCGTTCGGCACGGCGCTGGTGATCAGGAAAATCTTCGGCGACTGTCCTTCGACTGGGAGGAAGAAGATCGAGGAGCGCAGCGAGCGCATGGATTCCACGAAGCTGTGCCTTTCATCGTCCGGCAGCAATGGCGTGACATCCGCCACTCCGGGCGCCGCGGAGACATGCGGGATGGTCGCGAGGAGCCGATCCGGGAAGGTCGCCTGGAAATCCACGACGGAATCCACGCGGTCGTCGAAGGGATTGATGGCAGCGACCCCGAGGAGACCTACGAGAAGCCCGAGGAGCAGTCCGGTCAGGAGGGTCTCGACGACTCCGGCACGCGAGAGCTTGGCGGGCGTGGCCTTTTGCCGGATCGAGATGATTTCCTGGTCCACATTGCGCGTGATTTCGACGTTGCCTTTGGATTTCCCGAGCGATTCGAGCTGCGCGCGCTGGCGGGTGATTCCGGTCTGGATGGTGGCCTGCTGGTTGAGCCGTTCGCTGTTCGAGGCGGCCTTGGTTTCCCACTCCTTGATGGTGGTCTCGAGGTTCTGGATTTCCATGGTGGCGGCATCGCGGCGGCGCTTCAGCTCCTCGGTGCTCTGCTTGCGGAAGGTGTCGATGAGCTGCTGCTGCTGGGCGATCTGATCGTCGAGCTCGACCATGATCGGGTGCTTCGGAAAAAGGTCGCGCGCATAGCCGGCGCGCTCGGCCTTGAGCATCTCGATCTTCTGGCGGGCGCGCTCGTATTCCATGTTCGGACCGGCGGGCGACGGGCTGCGGGGATCGCCTTCGCGCGGGTCGTCCATGTCGGCGGGCTTGCCCTTGCGGTCGCGGGCGATCTGGTGGTCCACCTCGAAGAGCTTGAGCAGTTCCGACTCGTTCTTCAGCTCGGCAAGCCGGGTGTTGAGCTTGGAAAGATAGGCCGCGGCGGCGTTGCCTTCCTGCTCGAGGAAGCCCGTCTTGTTCTCGCGCTGGAAGGCGAGGAGCTTTTCCTCCTCCTTGCGCAGTTCGGTGGCCACGCGGTCGATCTCCTCGTCGATCGCACCCGCGGCAAACTCGCCCTTCGACGTGCGCATTTCGCGGCGGGTGGCGATGTATTCGTGCAGCACGGCATCGAGGAATTTCTGTGTGTACACCGGCTCCACGCCTTTCGCCGCGAGGGAGAAAATGGAGGTCTGGCGGATGGGCTCGACGACCAGAGTCACCGGGCTGACGGATGTCTCCGGCGAAGTGGTGCGCACGTAGGCTTCGGCCCGGTTGCGGACGGCCTCGTCCTTCATGAGCTCGCCCTGCGTGTTCATGAACTGGGACATCTCCTCCGAGTATGCGCCGCCGTCGGGAATGGTGATCTTTCCGCTCACCATCATGCGCGCCTCGGAGACATAGACCTGCTTCTGCGCGGCGACGAGCCACGCCGCGATGCCGGTGCCGAGGGCGACGCCGAAGGCGACGACCCACCAGTATTTCCGCAGCAGCATCCGATACCGGATGAAGCGTGCGCG
>JAYWEO010000434.1:0-11042 GCA_043779225.1 Prosthecobacter sp. | reverse complement strand
GCGGCACATTGAAAAATGCGCTCTCGCAATTCCTTCAAATTAAAAATCCAATCCCGATGAAAACCGCCCGCCTCCTCCTCACTGCCGCCATTTCGTTTTGTGCGACCGCATGGTCCGCCGCCGACACCGCCACGCTCACGCTCGCCGATTTCCGCGATGCGAAAGGCGAGAAGCCCAGTGCGGGATGGGTCACCGAGGAAGGCGGCGTGATTCATCTCGCGGGAAAAAGTGCGGGCTTCCTGCTCTCGGAAAAGGAATACTCGGACTTCACGCTGGAGTGGGATTGGAAACTCGACGAAGCCGGCAACAACGGCATCAAGTTCTGGGTCACGAAAGTCGGCGGCAAGGAATGGCTCGGCATCGAATATCAGATGATCGACGACCAGAAGCACCCCGACGGGCTCAGGGGCGGCAGCCACAACACGGGGAGCATTTACGACATCGTGGATTCTGCAAAGGACAAGATCCTCAAGCCCATCGGCGAATGGAACAGCAGCCGCATCGTGGCGAAGGATGGCAAGATCGAGCACTGGCTGAACGGAAAGCTCTGCTCCTCCGCCGACACGAAGACCGACGACTGGAAGGCCGCCATCGCGAAGAGCAAATTCAAGGGCAAGGAAGGCTTCGCGCCCGGCCACGGAAAGCTGATGCTCACCGAGCACGGCGACCCGACGTGGTTCCGCAATATCCGCGTGACGACGCCGTAGTCGCGCCGTGAGACGAAGCTCCCTCCAGAATGTTTCATAACCCGACAGAAAGCGGAGCGGCGTGCCTCGGGTAGCGCGGGCGTCCCGCCTGCGGTGCGACGCATCCTGCGTCGCACATCGGACGGCAGCTTGCGTGCGAACCTCTCTCGACGTCCGGGTGTGTTCCGCGGGACGCGGAACACGGCAGGCGGGACGCCCGCGCTACCCGAGACGCAGCGCGCGCGCGTCGCCCGCATCCGGCATCCAGTCGAGGTGCGTCGTCGTGATGATCCGCTGCGCATCCGCAGGCAGTGCGGTGAGCAATGCATTGCGGCGGGCGGGATCCAGTTCGCCGAAAATGTCATCCAGCAGAAGCAGCGGCGGCGTTCCGAAATGACGCTCCAGCAAGTGAGATGCACCCAGCTTGAGCGAGAGCACGAGTGTGCGCTGCTGGCCTTCGCTGGCATCGTCGGCACTGAGATCGTTCAGGAAAAAATGCACATCATCGCGGTGCGGGCCGGTGGTCGTCTGCCGCAGGCGCGCGTCCTCGCGCTGCGTGGCTGCGAGTGATGCGGCGAAATCCCCGCCATCGCCGGCAGCGTATTCCAGCCGGAGTGATTCGCGGCTGCCGCTGATCGCGAGATGCGCCGCGTCGGCTTCGAGTTGCAATTCATCGAGCAGCTTCCGCCGCGCCGCGCTGATGTAGGAGCCGTGTTCGATCAGCGGTTTGTCGAATGCCGCGATCTCGCGCCAGCGCGGCGAAGGCTGCTTCAGCAGATGGTTCCGCGACCGCAGCGCGTGCTCGAATGCGCGCAGTTCCGGGCGGTACGCGGCATCGCGCTGGATGCCCGTGAAATCCAGGAAGCGCCGCCTTTTCTCCGCCGAGCCGCGCACGATCTCGATGTCATCATTCCCGAACCACACGACCCGTGCGATCTGCAGCCACTCCTTCGCATTCACCTGCTCCACGCTGTCGAGCGCGAGCTTCTTCCTCTCCGTGCCGAAGTAAAACTGCAGGTGCCGCGCGCCGAAAAATCCGTCAGTCACAAACCCGCGTCGCCCGTGCTGCACCACGCGTGCGAGCTGCGTGATGCGCGGCGATTGCAGTCGCAGCAGGATGCACGCGGCCTCGAGCAGCGATGTCTTCCCGTGCGCATTCGGCCCGACGATGAAATTTGTCCCCGGGGCAAACTCCGTCTCAAACTGCTCGAAGCAGCGAAAGTGGCGGAGTTTCAGGGAGCCGAGCATGGCAGCTACCAAGAGCACGAAGACGGGCGCGGATGGGAGCGGAATCTTTTTGCGCGGAGCGCAGCGGTTAGAAATCAGGAAGGCAGGAAGGCAGGAATTGAACTGCGACGAATTCTCTTCTGAGCGCAGCGGTATTCTTTTCCTGCCTTCCTGCCTTCCTGATTCAAAGTGCAACGGCTCTGCTTCCGCCTTGCTCACCTGCGCGCGCCGCCTAGCCTCCGCCGCCCACGATTATGGACAAGCTACCCGGATTCCGCGATTTCTATCCCGCCGACTGCGCGCGGAAAAACTACGTGGTCGAGACCTGGCGTGGTGTCGCGCGGCGATACGGATTCGTCGAGTTCGACGGCCCGGTCGTCGAGTCTATGGAGCTGTATGAAAAGAAGAGCGGCGGCGAACTCGTCGGCCAGCTTTTCACCGTCGGCGTGACTGCCGAACCCGGCGCGGTGAAAGGCGCGCTGCGCCCTGAGATGACGCCGACACTCGCGCGCATGATCGCTGCTCGGGAGCGCGATTTCAAAAAGCCGATGAAGTGGTTCTGCGTGCCGAATTTCTTCCGTCACGAGCGTCAGCAACGCGGGCGGCTGCGCGAATTCATCCAGCTCAATTGCGACATCATCGGCGAGGCATCGCCTGCCGCGGATGCGGAACTGCTGGCGGTGCTTGTGGACATGCTCCGCGCGTTCGGGCTGACCGAAAAAGATTTCGTCGTGCGCCTGTCAAGCCGCACGGCGTGGCAGAATTTTTTCCAGTCAAACGCGAAACGCGCCGACGGAGCCGTGCTCGCGGCTGACGATGAATACGAATTTTTCCAAATCGTGGACAAAGCCGAACGTGCAGCGGAGGAAAAGACCGCCGCGGCGCTGGTGAAATTCGGCATGAGCGCCGCGGCGCTGCTCGCCTTCATGCGCAGCAAAGAGCCGACTGCGGAACTCACGCCGATCATTGCGGACATGCAGGCGCGCGGGCTCGGTGCATTCGTCGAGGTGGACTACGCGATCGTGCGCGGCCTCGCTTACTATACGGGCGTGGTCTTCGAGATGTTCGATCGTGCGAAGAACGAGCGCGCACTCGCCGGCGGTGGGCGCTACGACCGGCTGCTCTCGCTGATGAGCGATGGCAAGGTGGACCTGCCCGCGCTCGGCTTCGGAATGGGCGATGTCGTGCTGCTGAATCTCCTCGATGAAATCCCCGCCGCGAAGGCGAAGATGGACGCTTGGTGCGCGGCGCAGCACGCGTGCGACATCTACGTGATCCTCGCAAAAGAGGAACTCCGCCCGCAGGCGCTCGCGCTCGTGCAGGAGCTGCGCGACAGCGGCAAACGCACGGATTTCGCGCTCGCGCCGGCGAAAGTCGGCAAGCAGTTTCAGACTGCGGAAAATCTCGGTGCGCGGCTCGCCGTCGTCATCGGCGAAGAATGGCCGCGCGTGAAAGTGAAGACGCTCGCGACGCGCGAGGAGCGTGAACTCTCGGTGGAAGAAGTGCTCGCGTTGTGACCCTGTCTCGCGCGGGTTCTGTTTATGGAGCTCCGCAGGCCGCCGCCAGCCGCCGATAGAACTTGGCAATGCGCGCAGGCTTGCGCAGATTTGTGCGCCATAGGTTGCCTATGAATTCGTCCGCGCATTCACTCCGCTTCTTTCCTTTCCAAATGCTGATCTCCATCGCATCCGGTTGTGATGGTCCAACGATGAACCCCTGACATTTCCCCGCCATGGCCACCTTCCGCATTCCTCTGCCCACCTGTGCTTCATTCGGTCATCCGGGTGTGGACGAAGGCACGCTGTGCAGGAATTTTTCGGCCCTGCCTGGCACCATCCGCAGTCTTTTCTCGGCTGCCCGCACGATCGTCGCGACCGCTTCTGCCCTGGAGGATGCGCTGGCGCGCTGCGCTGCGCTGCTCCGCACCATCCATGAAAAAATCAAGGCCGCTGGGGAGACGGCTGGCGACGCGGCCGTGTGGGCCTGGGATGCGGCAAGTCTGTATTTCGCGCTGGATGCCGAGGGGCTGCTGTTTTTGCTCGATGTGTATGATGGGAAGCCGGGCACGGGTGCGCTGCCGATCGCGGAGGCCTTCGACAAGAGGGTGAACAAAATGGGCACGCTGCACAACGAGTTCAGCCGGAAACATCAGGTCGGCGCGATGCTGGTTTTCGACAAGCTCGCGCTCTGGTTCGCGAACAACGACCCGATCAAGGAAAAATGCCTGGAGCATTACATCAATGATCAGGGCAAGGAGCTCAGGCTCACTCTCGGGCAGGTGAAGCTCATGCCGACTTTTTTCGACCTCTTCGAGGTCAATGGCTACTCTCCTAAGATGCGGCCTTTTATCGAGCAGGCGAAAAGGGGGCTGACGGTGAAGCTGAAGGCATCCATCGCCGGCCAGAATGATGCTCTGGGCAATTTTACCATCCATCTCGACGGGCAATTGAAACGCGCCACCGGCTCGCCGAAGGGGCCGGACAAGAGCCCATACTACAAGACCAGAAAGGCGATCGATCCCGGAGTGGCGCTCGTTTTCGAGGGCAAGATGGACTGGTATGACCTGTGGGACTTCGATTCCAAGCTCGCGAAAAAAATGGCCGGGAAAAATACGGGCCGTCCGGCGCAGGCTGACATGGTGGTGGCGGCAGTCGCTGCGCTCGTGGATGGCGTGCCTTTCGATGTGACCACCGAGGCGATTCCCGTGGTGCAGTATTCGGGGCGTTTCCCGGAATATTAATCCCGCACTGCACCTTCGCGGCGCTGCGCGAATTCCGCCGCAAGCTTCGATCCGATGCTGCGCGGGCCGAGGGGGCGGCCTTCGAGGGTCGAGATGGGCATCACGCCGAGCCAGGAGTTCGTGAGAAAAATCTCGTCGGCCTTCGTCACGTCCGCCTGGCGGATGCGGCGTTCCACGACCTTGCGGCGCTTGATGACCCATTCGCGGACGACCCCGGCACGGCAGCCCGAGGCGCGTGAAGGGGTGAGGATGCGATCGTCTTTCACGAGGAAGACATTGGCGCAGCACGCGGAGACGAGTTCGCCGAGGTCGTTGCAGAAGAGCGCCTCGTCGCATTTTCGCGCGCGCGCCTGTGCAAGTGCGTCGGTGTTGAACCAGTAGTTCGCCGTCTTCAGTCCGCCGAATATCGGGCGGCAGGAGTCGTCGTGAAAAGTGAGCGCCCAGGAATCCTCGCGCTCCGGTTCGCGTGGTTCGATGAAAAGAAACACGCGCGATGCGGTGATCGGCGCAGCGGGAGTGCCATCGCCGGCGGTCACGTAGATCCGCGCGAAGCCATTGACGTCCGCATTTTCAAAGATCGGCCCGGCCGCTGCGACGGCGGTCTCCGGCATCGGAAAGTCGCGCTCGGCGCAGGCGGTGAGGATGCGCTGCTGGTGCTGCGGCCAGAATTCGATCGCGCCATTTCGCACGCACATGCTCTCGAAAAGCGACATGCCGAAGCGGAAGCCGCGATCGGAAATCGGGACGCTGGTCGCGGGCTCGAACGCGCTGCCGTCCCAGAGCCACGCCTTCACTGCACGATGAGTTCGCGCGTGATGCCGAAACGCTCCAGCCGCTTGCGCAGGGTCGCGCGCGTGATGCCCAGAAGCTTCGCGGACTGCACCTGGTTGCCGTGCGTCTGGCGCATGGCGTGGACGGTGAATTCACGCTCCAGCCACGGGAGCAGTTCCACGTTTGGATCGCTCTGCGCATGACGCAGCAGGGCCTCGATGGCTTCCTCTTTTTGAATGGATCCGGATGGCGTGGGCTCGGCGCTCGGGATGCCGAGCGGGATGTCCTTCGGGAGCAAAATGTCGCCCGTCGCGAGCACGCACGCGCGCTGGATGGTGTTCTCCAGCTCGCGCACGTTGCCGGGCCATGTGTGGCCTTCGAGGACGCGCACGGCCTCCTCGCTGAGCTTGAGCCGCGGCAGATGTTTTTCCTCCGAGACGCGCTGCACGAAATACTCGGCGAGCAGCCGGATGTCCTCGATGCGCTGGCGCAGCGGCGGGAGCTGCACACGCACGACATTGAGCCGGTAGAAAAGATCCTCGCGGAATCTTTTCGCGGAGACTTCGACCTCGAGGTTCTTGTTCGTCGCGGTGATGATGCGGACGTTCGTCTTCACGACGTCATTCCCGCCGACGCGCGAAAGCTCGCCATCCTGCAGGACGCGCAAAATTTTCCCCTGAAGCGTGAGCGGCATGTCGCCGATTTCATCGAGGAAAAGTGTTGCTCCGTTGCTCTGCTCGAAGCGTCCGATGCGCTGCCCGGTCGCGCCGGTGAATGCACCCTTTTCGTGTCCGAAAAGCTCGCTCTCCAGCAACTGCTCGGGGATCGCCGCGCAGTTGATCGCGACGAAGCCTTTTGCACTGCGGCTCGAATAGTGATGGATGGCGCGCGCGACGAGTTCCTTGCCGGTGCCGCTCTCGCCCGTGATCATCACCGGTGCATCCGAGTGCGCGACGCGGCCCACGAGTTTGAAGACCTGCTGCATCGCCTCACTCTGGCCGACGATGCTATCCTGATGCTGCTCGACCGTGAGCTGCGGACGCGATGCGCGCGCGGCCTTGGTGGCACGCTGCTCTTTGAGCGTCGTCTCGACGACCGCGCGGAAATTGAACGGCAGGCTTTCCTTTCGCAGAAAGTCGAAGGCGCCGAGCTTCATCGCCTCGATGACGGCCTGCGTGGTGCCGTACTGGCTGACTAGCAGGACGAACGCGTTCGAGTCGCGCTCGCGGATGCGGGTGAGCAGCTCCTGGCCAGTGTACGGTTCGAGGTGCGTGTCCGCGATGACGAGGTCGGGCGATTCGCGGGTGAAGATCACGAGCGCCTCATCTGCGCGCGCGGCGGAGAGGACGTGGAGTTCCGAGGCGGTGAGCTGTCTCACGGCCCATTTCAGGAAATCGGGATCGGGATCGACGACGAGGACTGTCTGGCCTTTGGGCATTATTGGATTCCGCCGAAGCGGCGTTCGCGGTTGTGGAACTCGGCGATGGCAGTGCGCAAGTCCTGTTTTCCGAAGTCGGGCCAGAACTTCGGCGTGATGTAAAATTCCGAGTAGCTGAGCTGCCACAGCATGAAGTTCGACAGCCGCATCTCGCCAGAGGTGCGGATGAGCAGGTCAGGCTCGGGATATTCCGCAGTGTAAAGGCGCGCGCCGATCGTGTCTGGCGTGATGGTCGCCGGGTCGAGCGTTCCCGCGGCGGCGTCCGCGCAGAGTGCGCGGACGGCATCGGTGATCTCCGTGCGCGAGGAGTAGTTCAGCGCGAGAATGAGCGTCATCGCGGAATTTTTTGCGGTCGTGGCGATGGTCTCGGTGAGTTTGCGCTGCGTGCTTTCGGGCAGTTCGCCGATGCGGCCGATTGCGCGGAGGCGCACGCCGTTCTTCATCATCACCGGCAATTCCAAATCGAGGAAATGCTCGAGCAGCACCCACAGTCCGCTCACTTCCTCGCCGGGGCGCTTCCAGTTTTCCGTGGAAAATGCGTAGAGCGTGAGGAACTCGATGCCCTGCGCGACGCACTCCTCGGTCACGGCACGCACGGTGGCCGCGCCGCGCTCGTGGCCCTTCAGCCGCGGCAGCCCGTGCTTGCGCGCCCAGCGACCGTTGCCGTCCATGATGATGGCGATGTGCCGCGGAGTCTTCGGCGGCGCCTTCGTCTTCTCGCGAGTCTCGGAAGTCTGGGTTTCGTGGCTCATTTTGCCCGCTGATGCATCGCGGGACTAAAGCACGATGGTCTGCTCGCGTCCCGGGCCGACGCTGACGATGCCGAGTTTCGCACCCGTGAGTTTCGCAATGGCCTGCAAGTAGCTCCGGCACTTTGGCGGGAGGTCGCTCCACTTTTTCGCTGCGGTCGTGTCCTTCTGCCATCCTGGGAATTCCTGATAGATCGGCTTGCACTTCGCGAGCGCGTCGAGGTCGGTCGGCGGGTAGTCGATCCGCTTGCTGCCAAGCTTGTATGCGACGCACACCTGGATCGTCTTCATGGTGTCGAGGCCGTCCGTGTTTGTCACGGCGAGCTCATCAATGCCGTTCACGATCGCCGCATAGCGCGTAAAGACGGCGTCGAACCAACCGCAGCGCCGAGCACGTCCCGTCGTCGCGCCGAACTCTCGGCCGAGGCCGTGCAGAAATTCGCCGAGCCCGTCATTTTCCGAAGGGAACGGCCCTTCGCCGACGCGCGTCGTGTAGGCCTTCATCGTGCCGACGACCTTATCAATGCGGTTCGGCGCGACGCCCGAGCCGGTGCATGCGCCGCCGGAGGTCGTGTTCGACGACGTGACGTAGGGATATGTGCCGTGATCGATGTCGAGGAAAGTGCCCTGCGCGCCCTCGAAGAGCATGCTCTTCTTCGCGCAGACGGCGTTGTGCAGATACACGACCGTGTTGCCAAGGAAGGGCGTGATGATTTTCGCGGCCTTGAGGTATTCCTCCTTCGACTTGCGAAAATCGAGCGGGGCCACGCCGAGGAGCTTGAGCTGCGCATTCGCCTCGGTGAGCCGCGCCTTCAGGCGTTCGGAAAAGCGCTCCGGCTGGAGCAGGTCGCCGGTGCGGAGTCCGGTGCGTGCGGCCTTGTCGCTGTACGTCGGGCCGATGCCGCGTCCGGTCGTGCCGATCTTGCCCTTGCCCTTCGCCGTCTCCTTCGCGCGATCGAGAGCGCGGTGATGCGGCAGGGTGAGGTGCGCGCAGTCGGAAATCATCAGGTTGTCCCTCGTCACACGGATGCCCTGCTTGCGCAGACCCTCGATTTCCTCAGCGAGTGAGACGGCATCAATGACGACGCCATTGCCGATCACGCACATCGTGCCTGGCCGCAGGATGCCGCTCGGGATGAGGTGGAGGACGTATTTTTTCCCTTCGACGATGACGGTGTGCCCCGCGTTGTTGCCACCTTGCGAGCGGACGACGAGGTCCACTTTCTCGGTGAGGAAATCAATGATTTTGCCTTTGCCTTCGTCGCCCCATTGGGCGCCGACGAGGATGGTGTTGGCCATGTGTGATGTGTCTTTGCGTTACGTGATGGAAACCAAGGTCTGGCCTTGGGGGCGAGGAGAGTAGCGTCCGCGCGATGTCCCGCAAGCGGGAACGGCGGAGGGCGTCGCGGTTCCCCGTTTCGATCTCAATCCGACTCATCCCTGCCGGGTCGGCAGATTGCGACTAAGTTTAAGGCGTCGCTGAGTTTGCATTTCCCTAACCCGGCAGGCGCTGCTTTGCTGCCGTGCTCACTTTCACCCCCAAAAAACCTCCGCTCATGAACTGGTGCCGCCTCGCAATTCTCACCGATGAAGTCTCTCAGGAACTCGACGACGTGCTCCGTTTTGCCGACGAGTTCAAACTCGACGGTATCGAAGTCCGCAGCCTGTTCGGGCACGCCTTCAAGGATCTCACGCGCGACGCCCTGGAGCTCATCGCAAAAAAAACGCGCGACGCCGGGCTCGCCATCGCGGGTGCCGCGACGCCGGTCTTCAAGTGCAACCTCGATGCGCCGGATGAAATCGCGGCGCACGTGGAACTCTTCAAGCGCTCCGTCGAGGCCGCGCAAGTGCTCGGCACGGACATCGTGCGCGTATTCGCATTCCTGCGCCGCTCGCATCCCGCGACCAGCGACGATCTGAAGCGCGCCGCGTCCCATTTTCCGAAGCTGCTCGACATCGTTCGCGGCACGGACATCCGCATCGGGATCGAAAACGAGGCAAGCTGCGTGGTCGGCAACGGCGCGGAGACGGCGGAATTTTGGAAGCACCTGCCGCCATCGTCGCAGTTCGGCGTCGTTTGGGATCCGTGCAACTGCCTTTACCTCGAAGGAACGAACGATCCCATCCGCGACGACTACCCGGCGGTCGCGGAAAATGTGATCCACGTCCATGTGAAGGACGCCGCTCGCGAAGGCACGAAGTCCGCGCTGAAATGCTGCGAACTCGGCAAGGGCTCGATTGATTTCCCTGGCCACATCCGCGACCTGAAATCGCGCGGCTACAAAGGCTGGATCACGCTGGAGACGCACTGGCGCAGCGTCCCGCTCGACGACGCGACCCAGCACCTGCCTGCAGGATACGGCTTCTCCGCGAATGCCGAGCCCGCGAGCCGCATCTGCATGGAGCACTTGCAGCGCTGGGTCGCAGAAGCCTGATCCAACGGGGTGCTATTAGGTTGTGACTGGTGACTGGTGAAAAGTGACTGGTCTCCGCGTCGCTGATCCGCTGTCACAGCTTTGCGCTGGATACGCAGCACGAATCACCATTCACTAGTCATCAGTCACAACCCCAGAGCACACTCACCTCACCACTTTCACCCATATCTCATGTCATCACCCGTCCGCTTCGCACTCGTCGGCACCGGCAACATCTCCGGCATTCACGCACAGGCCATCAGCGAAATCCCCGGTGCGCAGCTCACCGCCGCGTATTCCGTCGCGGGCCTCGCGCCATTCTGTGAAAAGTGGGGCATCGCCGCAGCCGCGTCGCTCGACGACCTCTTCGCCCGCGAAGACGTGGACGCGGTGTGCATCACCACGCCGAGCGGTTCGCACGGCGAACCCGCCATCGCCGCGCTGAAGGCCGGCAAGCACGTGCTCTGCGAAAAGCCGATGGAGATCAATGTGGAGAAGATCGACGCCATCATCGCCGCGTCGAAGGCCAGCGGCACGATCCTCGCCGCCGTTTTCCAGAGCCGCTTCGGCGAAGGCGCGCGCACGGTGAAGCGCGCCGTGGACGCGGGACGACTCGGACGACTCACGATCGCCAGCGCCTACGTGAAGTGGTGGCGCACGCAAGCCTACTACGACAGCGCAGGCTGGCGCGGCACTTGGGAGATGGACGGCGGCGGTGCGCTGATGAACCAGGGCGTCCACGCGATTGACCTGCTCACGTGGTTCGTCGGCGTCCCCGTCGAGGTGAAGGCGAACATCGCCACGCTCGCCCACGAACGCATCGCCGTGGAGGACACCGCGGTCGCCACGCTGCGTTTCGCAAACGGCGCGCTCGGCGTGGTCGAGGGCGCGACGAGCACGTATCCCGGCTGGAACAAGCGCATCGAGCTGAGCGGCGACAAGGGATCGATCATCATCGAGGACGACGCGATCAAGTTTTGGCAGTTTGAAAAAGAGGAGCCCGGCGACGAGGCGATC
>JAYWEO010000433.1:0-12064 GCA_043779225.1 Prosthecobacter sp. | reverse complement strand
GCCTCGTCGTTCAGCGCCCCGTAGGCCTCCGTCTCCACGATCACGCCCGCGCATTTTCCCCAGCGCAGCGTGCAGCCGATCAGTTCCCGCGCACACGTCACCGGGTCGCGTTGGAAAAATGGGCGCTCGATCGGAATCACCGCATTCCTCTCCTCCATGCACCCGCCGCCCCGCAAGCGGCAATCTTCACACACGCGCACGCCGCTTGCCGCGCACGCCCCATCCCGCTAGTCCAACCCCGTGCAGCAGCAAAAAACGCCCCCATTCGCCGAATGGCTCATCCGAAAAATCCTCACCGCCATCGCGAGGATTCCGTATAAGATCACCACGTCTGGCCTCGACCGACTTCCCGAAGGCGGCTTCCTCATGCTGCCGAATCACCTCACGTGGATCGACGCCATCCTGCTCCAACTGGCGTGCCCGCGCACCATCCGCTTCATCATCTGGGACTCGTATTATTACTCACCCACCCTGCGCCCATTCCTCAACTTCATCGGCGCGATCCCGATCTCCAACAAGCGTGCCAAGGACGCGATGCGCATCGCCATCGAGCACATCCAGGCCGGCGAAATCGTCTGCATCTTCCCCGAAGGCGAGCTTTCCAAAAGCGGCGCGCTGCTCCGCATCCAGCGCGGCTACGAAATCATCGCGCGCCAGGCGAAATGCCCCGTCGTACCGGCATGGCTCGACCAGATCTGGGACAGCGTCTTCTCATACCGCGGCGGGCGCTTTTTTTGGAAACGCCCCAAGAGCCTCCGCTTCCCGGTCACGGTCGCATTCGGCGAAGCGATGCACCCGCGGCACGCGGATTCCGCCGCCGTTCGCCAGCGCTTCCTCGAACTCAGCGAATTCTGCTACCAGCGCCGCCCCTTCCTGCGCGGCCACCTCGCCGACGCGTGTCTGAGAGGATTGAAAAAAGCGCCGGGCACAGTCGCGATCAGCGACGGGCACGACGGCTCGGAACTCACCCGCGGAAAACTGCTCGCCGCCGCACTCTCATTTTCACGCATCATCCGCCAGCGCGTGCCGGAGAAACGCGTGGGCATCGTGCTGCCCTCCGGCGCACCCGCGATGCTCGCAAATCTCGCCGTGCTCTTCGCCGGAAAAATCCCGGTGAACCTCAACTTCACCGCCGGCCCCGCCGCACTCGCCGCATCCATCCGCAAGGCGGAAATCGGCTGCGCAATCACCGCCGATGCCGTGCGCGGAAAGCTGAAGGAATTCCCCTGGCCCGCAAATGTGCTGCTGCTCGACGAACTCAGGGACACCATCCGCAGCGGCGCGGTGACATGGATGATCCTCTCGAAGCTGCTCCCCACCGGCCTGCTCAGACGCATTGCCGGCATCCCGCGCGACGGCGACCGCACCGAGGCATTCCTGCTCTTCACCAGCGGCAGCAGCGGCGAGCCCAAGGGCGTCGCGCTCACGCATCGGAACCTGCTCGCAAACACGCGGCAGTTTGGCGACATGCTCGATCTCTCGTCGTCCGATGTGATCTTCGGCGCGCTCCCGTTTTTCCACAGCTTCGGCGCGACCGTCTGCCTGCTCTTCCCCGTCATCGAAGGCGTGCGCGTGGCCACGTATCCGAACCCGCTCGATGCGCACAAATGCGCCGCGCTGATCGAGCGCCACAGCGCGACGATCATGCTGGCGACACCCACTTTCCTGCGCGGCTACCTGAAACGCGCCACCCGTGAGCAGCTCCGCAGCGTGAAGCTCCTCGTCACCGGCGCGGAAAAACTGCCCGGCGAACTTTCCGATGCCTTCGCTGAAAAATTCGGCATCGAAATCATGCAGGGCTACGGCCTCACCGAAACCTCGCCCGCCGCATCGTTCAATCTTCCGAACCGCGTGCCCGACGCCGTGCAGGCGAGCAACCGCCGCGGCTCATCCGGCCGCCTCGTCGCGGGACTCGCCGCACAGATCCGCGACCCGGAGACCGGCGCACCGCTCACACTCCACGACAAAGGCATGCTGTGGTTCAAGGGCCCGAATGTCTTCGACGGCTACCTCGACGACCCCACGCGCACCGCGGACGTGCTGCGCGACGGCTGGTTCCGCACCGGCGACCTCGCGCGCTTCGATGAGGACGGCTTCCTTTTCATCGAGGGCCGCATGTCGCGCTTTTCCAAAATCGGCGGCGAGATGGTTCCGCACGAGACCGTCGAGACGCGCATCGTGGAGGCATTCGGATTCAGCGGAGAAGGCGAACGCATCATCGCCATCAGCAGCGCCCCCGACGAGGCGAAAGGCGAGATGCTCGTCGTGCTCACCACGCGCGAGATCCCACAAAACGATCTCCGCGAAAAACTCTCCGCCACCGGAATGCCGAACCTCTGGATCCCCCGCCACATCCTGCGAGTACCGCAGATCCCCGTGCTCGCCAGCGGCAAGCTCGACATCCAAGGCTGCACGGAACTCGCGAAGCAGGCTGCAAAGTAGGCGAAGTTTGCAACCTCGGGCGGGCGAGGGAAGCGAGGCGGTGTGGTGCGCCTGCGACTTGCGCGCAAGAATTCTGCACCCGGCATTCACAGAGCGCGGAACCTACAGTTCAAACCGCTCGCCGCGCGGGAGCGAGTGCGAATCACTCAATCGTGCATCACGAACGGTTCGCCACGGTGCAACTCAGCGAAGTCACCGAGCAATTCTGCGAACCTGCCACTTGCACGCGCCATTTCAGCAGCCTCGTCCACGAATGCCACATGCTCCGCCCACGTCGAAGGAGGTGCGGGCGGATGCTCCCATCCCGTCTCCGGGAAGTCGAGTTTGAGCCAGTCAGGAATCATATGTATCCTGACCGCTTTAGCTCATCCGTCGCACGTTGGGAAGCATACTGCTGGCAAACTTGCTGAAGCTCCTCGCGGCTGATCTTGTCGGGGTTCATTTGCAGCAGGATGCAGACATCCTGAAAGTCCTTGTTGTGCCGGGTTGGATTCTGTTTTGCGCTGAAAAGCTTCAGTGCGATCAAATGCGGCAGGCAGGGCACCCGGAGCGGAATGTCGGAAACCTCGGAAGGGATGCTTCGGCTCCACATTTTCTCAAAGGTCGCGGAATCCACGCGCATCGCATGGATTGGCGGCTCGTCCTTGTTGCCGTGGTGCCAGAATTCGTGGAACAGGGCCATGCCGCCAACCCAGGGAAATCCGTTTGCCCCGAGCACCTCCTTCAACCGCTCGGACGATTCACTGGCAATCAGGCAATCCACATCCATCGTGGCGCGCGTGTAGCCAAAAGCCTGGAGCGCGTTACCACCGATCAGAAGCAGCGGCACATCGGCCTTGGCCAGTGCTGCGAGTGCTTCCGCGATTGCTCCCATGGCCTAGAAAAAGATCGGGATGATCAGGATGGCGACGATGTTCACCACTTTGATCATCGGGTTGATCGCGGGGCCGCTGGTGTCCTTGTAAGGATCGCCGACGGTGTCGCCGGTGACGCTCGCCTTGTGCGCCTCGCTGCCTTTGCCGCCGTGATGGCCGTCCTCGATGTATTTTTTCGCGTTGTCCCACGCGCCGCCGCTGCTGGTCATCGAGATGCCCATGAAGAGGCCGGTGACAATGCTGCCGACCAGCACGCCGCCGAGGATTTTTGCTCCGTCGGGAATCGCCGCGACCGCGATGACGGCGACGATCGGGATGAGCGCGGGGATGATCATTTCCTTGAGCGCGGCCTTCGTGACGATGTCCACGCAGGCGCTGTAATCGGGCGTGTCCTTGCCGGTGAGGATGCCGGGCAGCGCCTTGATTTGCCTGCGAACTTCAGTGACGACTGCGCCCGCGGCTCGGCCGACTGCGCTCATGCTGAATGCGCTGAAAAGATATGGCAGCAGGCCGCCGATGAAGAGGCCGATCATCACCTTCGGATCGTTGAGCGAGAAACCGAGCGTGTCGGCGATTTTCGCCTTTGCCGTGGCGAGTGCGGCAGCGGTCGTGCCGGGCAGCGCGGCGAGCGCGGCGAGGCTGTGCTCGAGGTGGTCTTTCAAATCCACGAAGTAGCTTCCGAAAAGCACGACTGCGGCGAGACCGGCGCTCGCGATGGCGTAGCCCTTGGTCACGGCTTTCATCGTGTTGCCGACGGCGTCGAGTTCGTCGGTCGTCTTGCGCACTTCGGGCGGGAGGCCGCTCATCACGGCGATGCCACCGGCGTTGTCGGTGATGGGGCCAAAGGCATCGAGCGAGATGATGATGCCGGCCATCGAGAGCATGGCCATGACGGCGATGGCGATGCCGTAGAGCCCGGCGGAGGCATGGCTGCCCCAGATCGCTGCACCGATGCAGAGAACCATCGGCGCGGTCGCCTGCTGGCCGATGGAGAGGCCGCAGATGATGTTCGTCGCGTGGCCGGTCTCGCTGGCCTTGGCGATTTTCCGCACGGGGGCAAAATGAGTGGCGGTGTAGTAGTTCGTGATGACGACCGAGACGCCAGTCATCACGAGGCCGATGATCGCGGAGGCAAAAAGCCCGCTCGCGGTGAGAGTCGCGCCGTCCTTCAGCGCGAGGCCGGCAGGGAAAATCGCATTCGTCAGCGGGTAGAATGCCGCCGCTGAAATGATGCTGCTCACGAGCACGCCGCCCATGAGCGCGCGGTCGGCCTTGCCGCCGAAGCTGTTCACAAAAAGAACGCCGATGATACTCGCGATGATCGAGACTCCGCCGAGGAGGAACGGATAGACGACCGCCGCCGCACTCGCGCCGGTCGCCGCGGTGAGCGCGCCGACGAGCACCGCTCCGATGAGCGAGACGGCGTACGTCTCAAAGACATCCGCGGCCATTCCCGCGCAGTCGCCGACGTTGTCGCCGACGTTGTCCGCGATGGTCGCGGGGTTGCGCGGATCATCCTCCGCGAGATCGTGCTCCACTTTGCCCACGAGATCCGCACCGACATCCGCCGCCTTCGTGTAGATACCGCCGCCGAGTCGCGCGAAGACCGAGATGAGCGACGCGCCGAGCGCGAGTCCAATGAGGCTGGCGACCGCCTTGCCGGGCATCATTTTTTCCACGATGAGATAGAAGCCGCCCGTCGAAAGCAGCGCGAGCGCGACCACGAGCAGGCCGGTCACCGCGCCGCCGCTGAACGCCGCCTGCAACGCCTTCTTCGCACTCGTCCGCGCGCCTTCCGCGGTGCGCACATTGGCCTTCACCGCAATGCGCATGCCGATGAAGCCCGCGACGAGCGAGCAGACCGCACCGACGACAAACCCGATCGCAGTCGGCGCATCCTTTTTCCAAAACAGCAGCGCGGCGATGATGACGCCGATGACCGAGATGGATGCAAGCTGCCGCCGGAGATACGCCTTCGCGCCCTGCTCGATGGCGTTTGCGATGAACTGCATCTTGTCCGTGCCGGATGAAATCGAGAGCAGCGACTTGATGAGCCACAGCGCAAAGACGAGGCCAAGCGCGGCGCAGCCGAGTGAGATCGGGATGCCGTTTTCGATGAGAGATGCCAGTGTGGGGACCATATTAGATTACGAGGGAGGAGCTAAAAGGCGGCGCAGGATAGGAATTGAGCCGCCCGTGACAAGCGGCGTTTTCCCGAATCCGCAGCGGAAATTTTTGCGGCTACTTCCCCGATGCCGCGAGCAGCGAAAGGACGGCCTTCTGCGCGTGCAGCCGATTCTCGGCCTGTGTGAAAATGGAATCCGCATGCGCCTCGAAGACCTCGGCGGTGATTTCCTTGCCTCGATATGCAGGCAGGCAGTGCATCACGAGTGCGCCAGGCTTCGCGAGTTTTACGAGCACAGCGTCGATCTGATATGCGGCGAGCTGCGCGATGCGATACTGCGCTTCCTGCTCCTTGCCCATGCTCACCCACACATCGGTGTAGAGCACATCGGCACCGCTGGCAGCGGCCTTCAGGTCATCGGTGATCACGATTTTTCCGCCACCCGTTTTGCCTGCCGGAAAAGCACGCGCGACGATCGCGGGATCGGGCTGGTATTCCTTCGGCGCGGCGATGCGCAGCTCGAAGTCGAGCTTCGACGCGGCCCACAGCCACGAGAGCGGGACATTGCACGCGCCATCGCCGACGAACGTGATCACCTTGCCGGAAAATGTGCCGAGCTTTTCCACGACCGTCTGCAGGTCGGCGAGGATCTGGCAGGGGTGTTCGCCATCGGTGAGCGCGTTCACCGTCGGGATGCCGCTGAACTTCGCGAAACTCTCCACCTCGTCCTGACCAAATGTGCGGATGACCGCGCCGTGGCACATGCGACCGATGACGCGCGCCGTGTCCTCGATCGGCTCGCCGCGGCCGAGCTGGATGTCATCCGCCGCGAGGAAAATCACGTCGCCTCCGAGTTCGCGGATGCCGACCTCGAAGCTTACACGGGTGCGCGTGGACGACTTGGAAAACATGAGCGCCCAGCACTGGTGCCGCAGCGGATGCGCCTCGTGCCGGCCGCGCGTGGCCTTCATCTTCACCGCGAGGTCGAGCACCGCGAGGATGTCGTCGCGGCTGACGGCTTCGAGTGAGAGCAGATGTTTCATGGAGAGGTTCCCCTTCGGAAAAAGGGGGCGAAGATGCCCGGCGCGCGATGGATGACAAGCCGAACTTTCGCAGCGAATCCGTTTCGAAGCGCATCACCCGCCGCGCGCTTTTCGCGTGAGACCGAGATATTCATTTGCAAGCCCCGCACAGCACGTCTATGTCCGCGCCCTTCGATTCCGCACGCAAGGATGCGCTGCGTCTCGCACGTCACAATTTACCTTACAAAAAACATGTCACTCACCACCATCACCGCAATCGCAGGCCGCCAGATCATTGACAGCCGCGGAAACCCGACCGTCGAAGCCGAAGTGCATCTCGCAGGCGGCGGGATGGGCCGCGCCGCAGTCCCGAGCGGCGCGAGCACCGGCGAGCACGAGGCGTGGGAACTGCGCGACGGCGTGAAGGATCGCTGGCTCGGCAAAGGCGTCCTCAAGGCTGTCGCCAATATCAACAAGTCGATCGCCGACGAACTCGAAGGCCTTGATGCGACCGAGCAGGTCACCATCGATCGCACGATGATCGCGCTCGATGGCACGCACAACAAGTCGAAGCTCGGCGCGAACGCGATCCTCGCCGTCTCGCTGGCGACGGCACACGCAGCCGCGGCGCAGCTCGGCATGCCGCTTTTCAAATACATCGGCGGCCCGAATGCGAAGGTGCTGCCCGTGCCGATGATGAACATCATCAACGGCGGCGCGCACTCGGACGCACCGATTGATTTTCAGGAGTTCATGGTGATGCCAAAGGGCGCGCGCAATTTCAGCGAAGCACTGCGCTGCGGCGCGGAAATCTTCCACGCGCTCAAGGGCGTGCTGAAAGGCCGCGGCCTCAGCACCGCAGTCGGCGACGAGGGCGGCTTCGCGCCGAACCTCAAGAGCGCCGATGACGCGCTGGAGACGATCGCGGAAGCGGTGAAGAAAGCGGGCTACAAATTCGGCAAGGACGTGTTCGTCGCGCTCGATGCTGCGGCGTCGGAATTCTACGACAAGGCGAAGAAGGATTACGTCTTCAAGAAAAGCAATGGCCAGCGCTTCAACGCGGATGAACTGGTCGCGTTTTACAAGAAGCTCTGCGCAAAATTTCCGATCATCAGCATCGAGGACGGCTGCGCAGAGAACGACTGGACCGGCTGGAAAAAGCTCACCGACGTGCTCGGCGACAAGGTGCAGATCGTCGGCGACGATCTCTTCGTCACGAACGTCGAGTTCCTCCGCAAGGGCATCAAGACAGGCACGGCGAATTCGATCCTCGTGAAGGTGAATCAGATCGGCTCGCTCACGGAGACGCTCGACGCCGTGGAACTCGCGAAGGAAAACCGCTACACGGCGGTCATCAGCCACCGCTCGGGCGAAACCGAGGACTCGACCATCGCCGACATCGCGGTCGCGACAAACGCGGGCCAGATCAAGACCGGCTCGATGTCGCGCACCGATCGCATCGCGAAGTACAACCAATTGCTACGGATCGAAGAAATTTTGGGTGACAATGCCATTTATGGCGGCAAGATGCGCGGCTAAGTGAAGGACGCAGCCTCACACTCCAGATCCAATTCGCCTGCGGGATTTCTTCCCCGGCTCAACAAGGTTCTCCTGACTCTCATCGTCGGTATAGCCGTGATTCCACTCACCTACCGTGCCTTGCCCGGCCTCGGTGAAAAAGTGAGCCAGGACAAGATGATCGCGGCTGCGGAGACCGAGCTGGCCGAGGCCAACATGATCAAGGTTCGCCTCACCCGCGAGGTGACGCTGCTGACGAATGACGGGGAATATCTCGGCATGTTTGCCCGCGACCGCGTGGACCGCGGCTACATGAAGACCGGCGAGACGATCTTCCGTCTCACGCCGCGGAAGCAGTAGTCCGCGGCTGCGGATTCGATCAGGCGAGCAGTGCGTCGAACTCGGCCTGGCACTCCGCCAGCACTTCATGAGCCGGACGCGATGCATCCACGCGGCGGATGAATGGACGCTTCAGCCCGACAAAAATATTCCGCACCGTGCGGAGCTGCTCGGCGACCTCGAAGGTATTCGGCGCATCGCCGCGCGCGCGGATGCGCGCAAGGCCACCGTCCGGATCGAAGTCGAGCAGCAGCACGAGATCCGGCTTCGGAGCGAAGCGCTCGTTCATTTCCAAGATCCTCTCCGGCTCCGCGCCGCGCGCTCCCTGATACGCAGCGGTCGAGAGATAATAGCGATCCAGCAGCACCACCTTCCCCGCCGCAAGCGACGGACAGATGAGCTGGTCCACGTGTTCCGCACGATCCTTGAGGAAAAAATCGAGTTCCTCATCAAGCGAGAGACGACCTTCCGTCATGCTCTGCCGGAGCTTCATGCCCCACGGCCCGCGCGTCGGCTCCGCGCTCGTCACGCACGCGAGGCCGCGCGCATTGCAGCGTTCCGCGAGCCTGCGCACGACGGTGCTCTTGCCCGCGCCGTCGATTCCCTCGACGACGACGAGCCAACCGGGAGCATTCGGGCGCGACATCGCCGCGCGGTGTAGGCGCGGTGCAAAGCCGCGTCCACTTCAATCACATTCCCCGTGTTAAAAAAGAAGCGGTTGCCGATTTCTGCGCGCCGCACTACAAGCCGCTCTCCTTTTCAACAACAACTCCAACCAACCAACACACCATGCCCATCGCAGTCGGAACCAAAGCACCGGATTTCACCCTCAAGTCAAAGGACGCCAACGGACTCAAGGACGTGACGCTTTCCAAGAACTTCGCGCAGAAGAACACGGTCATCCTTTTCTTCCCGCTCGCGTTCACCGGCGTCTGCACGCAGGAATTCTGCGACATCACGCAGGGCATCAGCAGCTATGCGGACATCGGCGCAGACGTCATCGGCATCAGCGTGGACAGCCCGTTCGCGCAGGAGGCATGGGCGCAGAAGGAGAAGATCACCGTCACCCTCGTGAGCGACCTGAACAAGATCGTGACGAAGGCCTACGGCGTGGAATTCCCCGGCCTCGCCGGCATCGGCGACACGAGCGCGCGTGCGGCGTTCATCGTGGATAAGGACGGCGTGGTGCAGTACGCGGAGCAGACTGCGACGCCGAAGGATCTGCCGAACTTCGAGGCCATCAAGGCCAAGCTCGCATCACTCAAGTAACGATCGAATTTCCAAAAGGGGCCTGTCCGCAAACGGGCAGGCCCTTTTTCTTTTTCTCGCAAATGAGCAATGAACTGAAGGCAGGCGACAAGGCACCCGCATTCACGGCGACCGCCGTCGGCGGAAAATTCGGCGACGGCACGAAGGTGTCGCTCGCGGACTTCAAAGGGCACACCGTCGTGCTCTACTTTTACCCAAAGGACGACACGCCCGGCTGCACGACACAGGCGTGCGCGCTGCGTGATGCATGGCCGGACTTCGATGGCAAGGCTATCGTATTTGGCGTGAGCCCGGACTCCGCGAAAAGCCATGCGAAGTTCATCAAAAAGCACGCGCTCCCCTTCCCTCTGCTCGCGGACGACGAAAAGAAAATCGTCGGCGACTACGGCGTGTGGGTCGAAAAAAGCATGTATGGAAAAAAATACATGGGCACCGAGCGCTCCACTTTCGTGATCGGAGGCGACGGCAAACTAAAGGCCGTGCTGCGCAAAGTGAAACCCGCGGAGCACGTGGAACTGCTGAAGGCGGCACTCTAGCCCCACATCCCCGCGCGCAGCATGAAGCTCTCGACCATCGCGGCCACGCTCGCGCAACTCGGCACCAAGCCCACGCAGAGCCTCGGGCAGAATTTCCTGCACGATCAGAATATCGCGAAGTGGATCGTCGAGCAGGCGGGCCTCACGCCCGGCGCACCGTGGGTGGAGATCGGGCCGGGGCTCGGCGCGCTCACGGAATTTGCCGTCGAGATTTCGCCGCACGGCATCCTGCTGGAAAAGGACGACCGCTTTGCGCCGTGGCTGCGCGAGCGTTTCCCGACGATCGAACTCGTGCATGGCGATGCGCTCGACTTTGACACGCGCGAGCTTTTCTGGCGCGGGCCGCTACCCGTTTTCGGCAATCTTCCGTACTACGTCTCGAGCCAGATCCTGTTCCAGTTCACCGCGGAGCCGAGCCCCGCGAGCCGCATGGTCTTCACCCTTCAGCGCGAACTCGCGGAGCGGCTGTGCGCGAAACCGGACACGAGCGAATACGGCGCACTGACAGTGCTCATCGGCCGTCGCTGGAATGCGAAACTGATCAAGCATCTGCCGCCGCAGATTTTCACGCCGGTGCCAAAGGTCGGCTCAGCCGTCGTCCTGCTCACGCCGCGCGAGGACGATACGCTGCCGGAATGCGACGGCGCACTCTTCCGCGAACTGGTGAAGCGCGGCTTCAGCCAGCGGCGCAAGCAGCTCAACAAGATGCTCGCCCTCGCCCGCTGGCCGGAGTTTGCCGAAAAGCTCGGCGTGCCCGTGACCGCGCGCGCCGAAGACCTGAGCCTCGCGCATTGGGTGACACTCACGAATCTCGCCGCCGAGGCCCCGCAGGATCACAGCGCGGGAGCACAGGATGTGAATGGCGAAATGTTCGACGTGGTGGACGATCAGAACCGCGTCATCGGCCAGCAGCCCCGCGGTGTCGTGCATCGCGAAAAACTGCTGCACCGCGCGATCCATATCTTTGTCTTCAACAAGCAGGGAGAACTTTTTCTCCAGCGCCGCTCCCGCTGGAAGGATGCCCACCCGCGCCGCTGGGACAGCAGCGCCGCCGGCCACGTGAATGCAGGTGACGACTGCGACACCACCGCACCGCGCGAACTGCAGGAGGAACTCGGCATCACCGCACCGCTCGCACTCGTCGGCGAAGTGAGCGCGTGCAAGAACACCGGCTGGGAGTTCGTGAAAATCTACCGCGCCGAGCACAACGGCCCATTCCACCTGCCGCCCGCGGAAATCGAATGCGGCGCATTCTTTTCCCTCGATCAGATCCAACGCTGGATGGACGCGCGCCCGAAGGATTTCGCGAACGGATTCATCGAATGCTGGCGCGCGCTCGCGGCGGCAGGATGCCTCAGGCCGTAATGGAACAGGCTTCCAAGCAGAAGACCGAAAACTGGCTCTCGGAAAGAAAAAGGCTGCCTGCCCCTCGTGGCCGCCGATGGCAGGAGGCGGGCCATTCCTGATTCCGCAATCCCCGGCTCGCCGCATTTCAAAGTGCCAGCCTCCTGCCGTCGGCGGCTACGGTCTTCGCAGCGCCAAGAGCAGTTCGTTCACCTCGGCCCGCAGCAGTTCCAGATCCGCTGGCGTCGGCGGGTCGTTGGTGAAAGGGGTGTCCAGTGTGGGCACGGCGTTGCTGTTGCTGCTCGTGCCGCCGATGGCGGATGCGAGTGCGGCATTGCTCACCTCGCCCGGCTGGCCCGGTTGCCCCGGCTGCCCCTGCTGCCCATCCGTACCCGAGGAACCCTGCGGCCCTTGCGCGCCGTCATTCCCTGCCGGGATAGAGAAGCTCAGGTGCAGCACCCCACCCGTGAGGTCCGCGCTCACCGTGGCAGGCTGGCCGGGGCCGAGGGTGTTCACCGCATCCACCACCACCCCGGCGAGGAGCCCGGCGTCGATCAAATCCTTCAGACCGTTGAACTGGTTGCGCACGACTTG
>JAYWEO010000432.1:0-16676 GCA_043779225.1 Prosthecobacter sp. | reverse complement strand
GCCAGTCTTTCAGGCCGATCTGTGCGTCGGCCTTTTCGATCATGCCCGCGACGCGCGGCACGGGATCCTTTGCCAGGGCCAGATACTGGTCGAAGCTCTCGACGGCCTCCTTGAATTTCCCGAGCTTCGCGCGTCCGCGTGCGAGCAGCAGATAGTCGCCGCCGACGGCTTCCTTGCGGGCCACCAGCTCGGGCAGGAATTTCTCCATCCGGTCAAACTCGCCGCGCTCGTACGATTTCTGCCCGAGCCAGCGGATCACGTCGCTCGGGGTCGCCGCCTTGCCGCCGTTTTTTTTGTAAAATTCGATCTCCTTCTCCGTCGCATCCACCTCTTCCAGATTGTAGAGGCATGCCATGATCGCGAGCGAGCTGCGCTCGAAGAACTGCTCCTTGTCGAGCTTGCGCGCCTGTTCGAGATGCGGCAGGGCCTTCTTGTAGTTCTTCCTCTCAAACGCGGTCCGCCCGACCCAGTAGTTCGCCTTCGCACTGGCCGCACCCTGGGGAAATTCCTTGAGCAAGATATCGAACGTCTCCGCCATCTTCGCCTGGTCGCCGAGCTGGCCGTGGATCAGCGAGAGATTCTCCAGTGCAAACTCGCGCTCCTTCGCCTTCGGGTGCCGCGAGATCAGCTCCGCAAAATCCTTTTGCGCCGCCGCATACTGCCGGAGCTGCACCTGCGCCGAGCCGCGCTGCGCGAGCGCGGTGGGCACTTTCGCATGCGTGGAAAAATCGCGCAGGAATGTGGTGAACGTCTCCACCGCCTTGTCGAACTGCCCGAGCTGCATCCAGCACCAGCCGAGCTTGAACGTCGCCTCGCCCTTGAAGTTCCCCGGCAGCGCCTTCGTCTTGCCGATCACGATCTGATAGATCGGCGCGGCATGCTCGAAGTCGCCCGCCTTGAAAAGCGCCTCCGCCTTCATCAGCGAAACGCGGTCCACCTGCGTCGCCGTCGGGTTGTCGGTCAGGAATGCATTCACCTCGTTCACGAGGCGTTCGTCACCGGCATCATACAGCATCACCAGCCGCGCATAGGCCGCCTCCCGCGCCTGCGGCGTTGCGGGAAATTCGCGCGCGATCAGCGCGTAGGTCGCCATGGCGTCGTCACGCATTTTCAGCTCCCGCTGTGAATCAGCCACGGTCACGAGAACGTTCAGCTTGCTCTCGATCTTCAGCCCGGTGCCGGCGCCGCCTGCCTGATAGCGCTCGAGCACGCCCTTGTAGTCCTTCTTGTCGTACAGAATCCGGAAGCCCGCCATCGCGATCGTGTCCTTCCAGGCCGCGATCTCAGGAAGTGCGAGCGCCAGATCAAAGGTCTTTGCAGCCTCGTCGGGACGGCCGAGATCCACCTGCATGAGCCCCGAGCGCGCCAGTGCCTCGGCCTTGATCTGCCCATTCGTCGTCTCATCCGCGAGCGGCTGCAGCCACTTCAGCGCCTGCTCGCGCAGACCCGCATCCGCATACATCCGGCCCGTCGAGAGACGGCTCGCATCGCGGAACGGATTGTTCTCCACGACCTTCGCGAGATCCTCATACTGCTGCCGCGCCTCGGCCTTTTGCGAAAGCGCCTCGTAGCAGCGGCCCACGAAAAACCGCGACGCATAAATCAGCACCGGCTGCACCAGCCGCACCGATGCACGGCGGTAGGACTGGAGCGCATCGCGGTAATTCCTCTCCTCGTACTGCATCGAGGCCAGCCGGTAGGCCGCGTATCCGATGAAGTCGCCCGCGGTGAAATTGGCCAGCAGCGCCTCGTAGTTTGCCTTCGCGTTATTGACCGCACCGGTCTGCCGGTAGCATTCGGCGAGGCGGTAATACGCCGCCTGCCGGTCGAGCGCCGGAGCCTTCGGAAACTGGTCGAGGTAGCGCTCGTATTCCGCCGCCGCGTCGCGGAACAGCTTCCGCGCGTAAAATCCATCCGCATATTGAAGCTGCACCTGATCGGCGGTCGTCGGCGGAGTGCCCCGGCCCACCACGATGTCGCCCGGCTCCGGGAGTTCCGCAACGGGCTGGCGCGCACCGCCCTCGGGCATCAGCTTTGGCGGACGCGGGGTCGCCGCCGGCGGGAGGTGCGGGACGCCGGGCGTTTCCCCTGCGGGAGCAGCCGCCGGTGCCGGCTTCTTCACCGGCCTGGCCTTTGGGATTTCCGGTTCCACCGGCTCGGGTGGATTCACCGCATCGGGCTGCCCCGGCTGCCGGAAAGGCTTCAGCGGAGCCGGCTTCGCCGGATCTTCCGCACCGGGCGTGCCGGGGCGGAAGGGCTTCAGCACATCATTCTGACCGTACGAGACGGCAGCGAGAGCCGCCAGCATGGTGACCGGCAGCACGAATGGAACGCGACGCCTCATGGTTGTGGTTGTGATTTGCTGACGGGGAAGGCGATGTTCCAGATGCCCGCTCCCCGGCAGACATCGAGGACCCGCGCAACGTATTTATAGGCCACATTCTCATCGCCACGCAGGATGATCGCGTAGTCGGGATTGATCTTCGCGAGGATCTCCATTCGGTTGCTGAGTTCTTCAAAAGTGATCGGCTTCGTGTTCATCACCATCGTGCCGTCGGCCTTCAGGTTCAGCACCGTCTGGTTCACATCGAGCGACGGTTCGCCGCCATTTTCCGCCGTCGGCACCTTCACCGAGAGCTCTGTTTCCTTGCGCGCGAAATTCCACGTGACGATGAAAAAACAAAGCAGCACCAGCAGAACATCCACCATCGGGGCGATCTGGAATCCCATCACCAGCGGCTCTGCGCGCCTGCGGAGTTTCATCGGGTGGTCGGATTAAATCTCGTCATCCATCGCCGCACGCGAAGGTTCGCGGCGCTTGTAGTTCAGAGCGATGAGTCCCACCACATGCGCCCCGGCGACCTCCAGATCCGAGATGAGCCGCTGCACCTTGTTCCGGAAAAGCGCGTAGAAAGCGAACGCCACGACTCCGATGATCAGGCCGCCGCCGGTTGCCACGAGCGCCTTGGACACGCCACCAGCGAGACCCCAGTCGCGATTGGCGCCTGATGCATGCGCCAATTCACCGAAAGCCTCGATGATTCCCCAGACCGTCCCGAGCAGCCCCACCATCGGCGACAGGGTGCCGATGTCCGCAAGGTACGTCACGCGATGCTGGAACGAAGCCGCCTGCGCACTCGCCTCGCTTTCCGCGATGCTTTTCACCACGTCGAAATTTGCGCCCGGGTTCTTCGTCGCAAAGTCGAGCGTCCGCTGCACCACGCGGGCAATCGCCTCGCCGTGCCGGCTCGAGATCGCCAGCAGCCCGAGGTAGTCGCGCTTTTTCAAAAGCACATCCGCCGTGTTCATGTAGTGCGTCGTGAGGATGGCCGAGCGCCGCAGCGTCGCGACGAAGACCAGCACGAGCATCACCGTCAGCACGCTCATCACGCCGAGCAGCACCATCGCCCAGCCGCCGTCTTGGATCAGCTTCAAAAGTGTCTTGTCCTCCTTCACCGGCGGCGCCGCCGGGACGTATGCCGTGCCCGGCTTCGCGGGCTGCGTCGCCTCGTTCGCGGGCAGCTTCGCCACCGCGGCGCCAGCCGGCTTCGCAGCGGCAGGGGCGGTTGCAGGCGGACGCCCCCCCGCCGGGGTCTGCGCGACCAAGTGCGAAAGCCCAAGCCAGGTGACTGCCAGCACAGATAGGAGTGATTTCATGGAAAACTGAGCGCGGAATGTAGCGACCCCGCCGCCGGATGCAACAAGCGACACGCGGCAAGATGCCGCGCCGCGATTCGCAACACTTGCACACCCATGCGCGGCGAGGCAGACGAAGCCCATGCACTTTCTCGCGATCGAAATCGGCGGCACGAAACTCCAGGTCTGCGCCGGATCGCCGGACGGCACGATCGTCGGGCGCACGCGATTCGCTGTCGATCGCGAGGCGGGCGGCGAAGGCATCCGCGCACAGATCGCCAGCGCGCTGCCCGACCTCATCGCCAAGTGGAGCCCGCGCGCCATCGGCGTCGGCTACGGCGGCCCGGTGGATTGGAAGACAGGCCGCATCAAATGCTCGCATCACATCGAGGGCTGGAATGATTTCCCGCTCCGCGAATGGCTCGCCGGACACACCGGGCTGCCCGTCTTCGTCGAAAACGACGCCAACGTCGCCGCACTCGGCGAAGCGCTGCACGGCGCGGGACGCGGCGCAAATCCGGTCTTCTGGGTAAATGCCGGCAGCGGTGTCGGCGGAGGTCTCGTGGCCGACGGACGGCTCTACCACGGCGCACTGCCCGGCGAGATGGAGATCGGCCACATCCGCCTCGAACGCGACGGGATGATCGTCGAGGACCGATGTTCCGGCTGGGCCGTGGATCGCGCCGTGCGCGACGCGGTGGAAAAGGAACCGCTGAGCGTGCTCGGCAAGCTGGCCGTGAATTCCAAGCCCGACGCGCGCATCCTCACGCCCGCGATCGCCGCAGGCTGCCCGGTCGCGGATCGCATCCTCACGCACGCCGCGCATGAACTCGCCTTCGCCCTCAGCCACGTCGTGCAGCTCCTGCACCCGGAGGTGATCGTGGTCGGCGGCGGCCTCAGCCTCCTCGGCGAACCGCTCCGCGCCCGCCTCGCCGCCGCACTGCCGCGCTGGGTGATGCACGCCTTCGCCCCCGGCCCGCGCGTCGCTCTCGCCGGCCTTGGCGAGGACTCCGTGCCCGTCGGCGCACTGGCGCTGTGCGACGCCTCGCTGTAGCCGCGTCACACTTTCGCAGCACAAGAGTTCGCATCGGACTCTGGACAGCGCCGCGCCTTTCGCGGAAGAATGCCGCATGCTCGACTGGATCGAAAACTACATCGCCTCACAGAAGAAAGCCCTCGACACGATCAGCCCCGCCGCGATCACGCCGCTCATCGCCACGCTGCGCGAGGCGCACCGCGCTGGACGCCAGATTTTCATCTGCGGCAATGGCGGCAGCGCGGCGAACTCCTCGCACTTCGTCACCGACCTCGGGAAGAATTCCAGCGAGGCGATGGGCTCGCCCTTCCGCGTGCTTTCGCTGAACGACAACACCTCGTGGATCACCGCCATCGGCAACGACTACGACTACGCGGATATCTTCCTGCGCCAGCTCAAGAACTATGGCCAGGCGGGCGACGTGCTCATCATCATCAGCGTGAGCGGCAATTCGCCGAACCTCATCAAGGCGCTCGAATGGGCGAAGCCGCAGGGCCTGAAGACCATCGCCCTCGTCGGCGGAAAACGCGGACGCGCCGCGGAGCTGGCCGACCAGGTCATCGTCGTCGAGGACACGCACTATGGCCGCGTCGAGGACGTCCACATGAACATCCTGCACATGCTCTGCTACTCCTTCGTCGAGCGCGAGGACGCGAGGGCGTAAGAGGTTCTCAGTGCTCAGAAATAATCGCGCTGAGCGCAAACTGCGCACTGCGAACTAAGCACTGAGCACTCCGTTTTTCCCCTCGCCCCGCGCGCGCAAACCGCGACAATCGCCGCGCATGAAAACCCTCCTCGCTCTCGCCAGCCTCGCCCTTTTCACCATGAGCACCATCGCCGCAGACGGCCCCGTCTTCCACATCGTCCACTTCAAGTTCAAGGCCGACGCCACGCCCGCGCAGATCGCGCAGGTGGAAAAAGATTTCGCCGCGCTGAAGGGGAAGATCGAGATCGTGCAGTCGCTCGAATGGGGCACGGACAGCTCGCCCGAGAAGTTGAGCGACGGCTTCACGCACTGCTGGGTGCTCACTTTCAAAAACGAAGCGGACCGCGACGCCTACATCGTCCACCCCGCGCACAAGGCCTTCGTCGCGACCCTCGGCGGCGTGATCGAAAAGCCGCTCGTCGTGGATTTCATCCCGAAGAAGTAGCCCGCGCATTTTTCAGCGCGCAGTCCGACGACTATGAAAGAGATTTTCACCCACCCAGATTTCACCCGTGTCGGGCATTGCCAGGCGATCCTCGAAGAGGCGGGCATCCCGTGCTTCATCCGCAATGAGAACTCGCAAAACTTGCTCTCAGGTCTCCCTGACATGGCATGCCAGCCGGTGCTCTGCGTGACGGACGATGCGGACGCCGAGCGCGCGAAGGAACTCCTGCGCGATTTCATCGTCACCGAACGCGCGATCGAGTCGGAGGAAAATTCCGCCGAGTGGAAATGCCCCCAATGCGGCGAGACCGTGCCGGGGAATTTCGGCTCGTGCTGGAAGTGCGATGCAGTGCGTCCCACGCAGCCTCTGTAGCCGCGCTTGTCAAAGCGCGGGCTGATTTTCCGCAGAGATTAAAGTGCCCGCACTCGCACGAGTGCGGCTACGGAATCACGCGCCGGTCGCCGCGCGATAGGCGGCTGGGTCCATGAGCGCGTCGCGCTCGGCGGGGTTCGCGAGTTCGAGTTTGAACATCCAGCCTTCGCCGTAGGGATCGGTATTCACGAACGCGGGATTTGCACTGAGGCCAGGATTCGCCGCGACGACTTTGCCGGAGGCGGGCGCGTAGATGTCACTCGCGGCCTTCACGACCTTGCCGACTGCGGGCAGGTCCACGAAGACCACATCCGTCAGCTCATGCTGGGCGTGATCGGTGATGCCCACGGTGCCGTCGGCCCGGAGCCATTCGTGGGACTTTGCGTAGCGGAGATCGTCAGGGACTTGCATGGGAGTTGAGTGTTGGTGATTGAGTGTTGCGAGGCGGTGAATGTGGCCTGGACGATGTTTGGTTTTGGAAAAGCCGCAGTGTGTTTGGAAAAGAAAGTGGCGGGCGTCGAGCAGCGACTCTCAACACTCAGCTTTCAACTTTCAACCGGCTTCCGCCAGAGCGGTTTCTTTTCCACCTGCGCGGGGAAACGGCGGCCACGGATATCAATTTCAAGCGCAGTGCCGGGCTTCGTGGCTTCCGCGGGAAGATACGCGAGACCGATGCCGCAGCCGAGCGATGGTGAGAGGCCGCCGCTGCATGTCTCGCCTATTTGCGCGCCGTCCTTCCACACGCCGTAATGGCTGCGCGGCGGCGGGGTCGCGCCGATCATCTTGAATGCGGCGAGACGCAGCTTCACGCCAGCGGCCTTCTGCTCCGCGAGCACGGCGCGGCCGGTGAAGTCACCCTTTTCGAGATCCACAAAAAATCCGAGCCCGGCCTCGATCGGCGTGCGCTCGGGCGAGAGATCGTTTCCGTTCAGCGGATAGCACATCTCCATGCGCAGCGTGTCGCGCGCACCGAGGCCGCAGGGCTTGATGCCAAATTCCGCGCCCGCCGCAAGCACCGCGCCGAGCACGTTCACCGCATCTGCCCCAGTGCCGAAGACCTCGAAGCCATCCTCGCCCGTGTAGCCCGTGCGACAGATGAAAAGTGGCACGCCGCCGAGTTCGAGTTGCGCGATCCCGTTTCTAGGTGGTGGCACAGGCGCAGTTTTTCCGCCGGTGAATTTCCCAAACCACTCAGCCGCGCGCGGCCCCTGCACGGCGAGGCCGAAAAATTCATCGCTGCGATTTTCCAACGTCACACCCGCGGGCACGCGCGGGCTCAGCCATGCGAAGTCCTCGTCGATTTTCGCCGCATTCACCACGAGCAGCCACTCGGCATCGGCAATGCGGTAGATGATGAGGTCGTCAATCACGCCACCGCGCTCGTTCAGCATCAGCGTGTATTGGCCCTGGCTGGGCGCGAGCTTGTTCACGTTGTTCGTGAGCATCGAGTTCAGCCATGCGGCGGCACCCGCGCCCTTCGCGAAAAACTGCCCCATGTGCGAGATGTCGAAGACGCCGAGCGCCTTTCGCACCGCGTGGTGCTCGTCCATGATGCCCGTGTATTGCACCGGCATGTCCCAGCCGCCGAAGCCGATCATTTTTCCCCCGAGGCGGACGTGCTCGGCGTGGAGTGGCGTGCGTTTCAGATCAGCGGCGGCGGACATGGCGCGCGACAGTAAGTTCCGAGCCAGACGTGTCAACGCCCGCGGGCCTGCCGCTCCAGCCAAGGCACGATCCGCGCCGATGCGATGCCGAGCAGCGCGCCGATGAGCAGTCCCACGGTGTGCGCGGCATTTGCGACCGGGCCAAGCATTCCCGTGTAGCAGATCACCATCCACATGAGCATGAGCTGCACGGTCTGCGGATTCATTTCCCATCCTGGATCTCTGCCGAATTTTCCCTTCATCCAAAGATAGCCGAAAAGCCCGTAGTTCACGCCCGACATGCCGCCGAAATACGGGCTCTTCCACAGGTACTCCGCGAGATTCGAGCCGATGCCGATGGCCAGCACGAACGCGAGCAGCTTCGCCCCGCCGAGGCGCGACTCGATGAAGCGACCAAATTGCACGAGCCACATCATGTTAAAAACGATGTGCATGATGTCGCCGTGCAGAAAAATCGGCGTGATGAGCCGCCACACCTCGCCCGCGCGAACCTCCGGGAGAAAAAGCGAGATCCCGTGGATGAACGGCACCTGCGAGATGTGGAAACGCGCCAGCGCCGCGCGATCTCCACCGCCGCCCGGACCGAAAAATCCCGTGTAGCCCGTCACCGTGATCGTGATCACCACGAGCAGCATCGTGACGAACCCGCCGCCCATGAAATGCCGCTCGTAGCCCACGCGCGCCTCGTCAATCACTGTCGAGCGGCGGCTGCGCTGGGACTTCACAAGCTGCGCGCGGACCGCCGCGGCTTTCGTCGAGGCTTCGCGAAATTCCGGTGCATCCGGCGATGATAGGAAAAGTGCAAAAAGCCGCGCGGCCTCGGCGATCTGGTCGTCGTCATGCACCCAGATCGAAAAGGCGCCGCCGTCTTCCTCCTCGGCTGTACTTTCAATGCCGCGCGCGACCAGCGTGTCGTGAAACGACCGCGCTTGCTGCTCGCTCTGCAATTCTCCGACTCTTCGCATCCGCACGCTTTAGCAGTGCCACGGCACTCGCACAAGGGACACTCACTTGCACGCATTGGATGTTGGACGTTGGACGTTGGATGTTGGATGTTCCCCGGCGTGCTCGATGTGCTCTACCGGCGATTGGTCCGTCCGATTCTTTTCCGCTTCGATGCCGAGCGGGTTCATCACTTCGCGATGGCATTCCTCCACGGCCTCGGCCCCGCGATGCAATCGTGGGCGCGCGACGCACAGCCTGATCCGCGTCACACGCGCGAAGTCTTCGGGTTGAAATTCCCAAACCCCGTCGGCCTCGCTGCGGGCTTCGACAAGAATGCGCTCGTGCTCCCCGCATGGGAAGGCCTCGGCTTCGGCTTCGCCGAAATCGGCACCATCACCGCAAAGGCGCAGCCAGGAAATCCCAGGCCGCGTCTTTTCCGCGTGCCGGAAATCTCGGGCGTGATCAACCGCATGGGCTTCAACAACGACGGCGCAGATGCCGTCGCTGCACGGCTGAAAAAATTGCGCGCGACCGATCGCTGGCCGCGTTTTCCCGTCGGCATCAACCTCGGCAAATCGAAAGTCACGCCGCTCGAAGATGCCGCCGCCGACTACCTGCACTCATTCACGCGGCTGCAAAATCTCGGCGACTACTTCGTGCTGAATGTCTCATCGCCGAACACACCCGGCCTCCGCTCCTTGCAGGACCGCCCTGCGCTCGACGCGCTCTTCACCGCCGTGCAGGCCGCAAACATTTCCCGCAAGCCGATGCTCGTGAAAATCGCGCCCGATCTCACATGGGAAGCGATCGACGACGTGCTCGCGCTCGTCGAATCGCACCGCCTCGCGGGTATCATCGCAACAAACACCACCATCGATCACAGCACCGTCCCCGAGCACCGCCGCCAGACCGGCGGACTCAGCGGCATGCCCGTCCGCGCGCGCTCGACGGAAGTGATCCGCCACATCACCGCGCGGACGAAAGTGCCCGTCATCGGAGTCGGCGGCATCTTCAGCGCGGACGACGCGAAGGAGAAATTCGACGCCGGCGCCGCGCTCATCCAGCTCTACACAGGCTACATCTACCGAGGCCCCGCGCTCATCGGGGAAATCCTCCGCGCGTTTCATCCGTAGCCACCGACGGCAGGAGGCGGACAATTTAAACGCGTAAGGCGGAAAAAAGATCAGCCCGCCTCCTTCCGTCGGCGGCTACTAATAGGTTTCCACCGGCGAGCGTTTGCCATCCTCGGCGCTGCGTTGTGCGGCGCGCTCGGCGCCGAGCGTGGCGATGCGCAGGGTCATGATTTCGTCATCGCGGCGGCGGAATTCGGCTTCATCCCATGAGTCGGGCTTCACGAGTTTCGCTTTCATCGCGGCGACGTTTGCGAGCGCGCGATCGAGATCGGTGCGCGGGATTTTTTCGAGGAAGCCGTGCGCCTTTTCCACCATCTCGACGCGGTGGCAGATCATCGCGATGTCGTTGCCGGCGGTGATGGCGAGCTCGATGACTTTTTCCAGCCCCGAGTCGCCGGTGCCGTAGGGATTCAGGATCGCGCCCATGTCGAGATCGTCTGTCATCACGAGTCCGCGGAAACCGAATTCGCCGCGGAGCAGATCGGTGATGATGCGCCGCGAAAGCGAAGTCGGGATGCCACTGTCGTCGAGCGCGGGGTAGAATGCATGGCCGATCATCATCGAGTCCACCGTGCCCGCGCTGCCGGGCGCGGAGAAATGTTGGAAGACGGCGAGTTCGTGCGGATCGAGTTCTGCGCGCGTGAGCGGGATGCTCGGCAGTTCGTGATGTGCGTCGGCGGGGGCGCGCGAGTAGCCGGGGAAATGCTTGCCGCACGTCGCGATGCCTTCGGCGCGCAGCGCGTCGTTGAAGGCGCCCGCGTTGCGGATGACCTGTGCGGCATCGTTGCCGTAGCAGCGGCCGCGGAGCGAATTGTCGGCCTCGTCGTCGAACGAGATGTCGAGCACGGGGCAGAGATCCAGATTGAAACCGAACATGCGCAGGAGCCGCCCGGTGATGCGCCCGTGGTCGCGGATGAGCGCGAGATCGCCGCGGTCGCGGAGGTTGTTTGCGTTCGGCGGCTCGTTGCCGATGAGCTTCAGCCGCGAGACGCGCCCGCCTTCCTGATCAATGGTGATGATCGGCTCGACATCCGAGAGGTCGCGCAGGTCGTCGCAGAGTTTGCGGAGCTGCGATGGCGTCTGGATATTCCGCCCGAAGAGGATGAACGCGCCGGGCTGGATGCGACGGAAGGCGGCGGCGGTCTGCGCGTCGAGCACGGGACCGGGCACGCCGGTCATGAGGAGTTGGCCGAGTGTGGACATGTGAGCGGTGATTCGTGATCGGTGTTCGGCGGAGGCGCAAGCGCGGAGCGGAATCTGAAGGAGCAGGCGTGTCGAAAAAATCCCGCTTCCGGCTGATTTGGACGTGTCCATGCGGATGCCGACACTCGTCGAATTGTGACCGAATTGCCACTTGCTGAAACCACGGGTTTCCGGTAAAAACCCGGCCATGAAAACGTCCCCCCTCCCAAAGTCCATCCTCGCGGCATCCGTCGCACTCATTTGCTCATTTGCCGCAAGCCGCGTTGAGGCGGTGCAGACGACGGCACTCGTCAATACCGTTGCCTCAGGGCAGCAGCTTTTGACTTTTGACTCTGTGACGCCCGGCACCATTATCGGATCACCAGTGACGATCACCGGGCTCGGCGGTGGCGAAACCCTCGCCGGCATCGACTACCGTCCCATTGATGGGCTGCTCGTCGGGTTCGGCTACGCGACCGCGACCGGCGCGGGGAAGGTCTATTCGATCAGCATTTCCACAGGCCTCCTGACGAGCATCAACAGCAACACTTTGACCCTGAGCACCGGCCTCGTGCGGGTGATGAGCGATTTCAATCCGACGGCCAATGCACTGCGTATCACCACGAGCGGCGCGACTACAAACAACCTCCGCGTCCCGACCGGCGGCACGGGAGTACTGACGACGGATACCGACCTGAACCCGGCGAACCCGGGCATCCGCGCGACCGCCTACTCCCGCAACAACGCGGGCGGCGGCACGAGCGGCGCGACGACGCTCTACGCGATCGACGGCACGAACAACGCCCTCGTCAACCAGGGTTCGGTTGACTTTTTCACCGGCAGCGGGACTTCGCCGAACACCGGCACGCTCACGACCGTCGCGACGCTGACCGGAGTCACAGGACTCAACGTAGTCGGTTTTGACATCTTCAATGCCGCAGGCACCGCAGCCGCGTCGGCAGGGTCCGCCTTCCTTTCGACCACCACCGGCGGATTCCTGTCGCTGAATCTCACCACTGCAGCGGCCTCAAGCATCGGGACGATCGGCGGCACTTACACCGCGATTGTGGACACCGCAGTCGTGCCGGAACCGAGCGCCATCGCCCTCGTGGGCCTGGCCGCAGCGGGATTTGCCGCGCGTCGGAATCGTCGGAAGCCTGTCGCGGTTTAGTCGGCACCAGCCTCCACGAGGCGGGGCTGGTTGCTACTTCACTGGCGGCAGCTTCGCAGAGTAGTGAACCGCGCGGTGCCGGTTGTCGTCGAAGGCGAAGTGCAGCCATTGCTTGTCCGCACTCACGAAGCCGTCGGGGTAATTCATGCGGCCCTTCGGACCATCCACGGACTCGGCCTGCAGCACGCGCTGGTAGGGCCACGTCTTCATCCCGTCGAAGCTGATCCAGAGCGCCATCGGACTGCGGTGCTTGCTGTTTGGGTTGTGCAAAATCGCGACGGTGTCGCCGCCGAGATTGTAGAGCGTGGTCTTGCTGCCGGGATTGGGAATGGGCGTGAGGCTGGCGAATTCCGGCCACGTTTTTCCGCCGTCCTTCGACTCCGCTTTGTAGAGCATGCCGCCGAGTCCGTCGGCGCGGATCACCATGGTGATGCGGCCATCGGGATGCTCGAAGAGATCGTTCTCGGCCCAGCCGAAATATCGGCTGTTCGGCGTGAGGCGGATGTTGCCGTGCTCGGTCCAAGTCTTGCCGTTGTCGCTGCTGATGAGCACGCCATTGCGCGGATTGGTGAAGGCGCGGGCGAGCGGCGCTTTGTCCTGCTCGTCATCGGGGCCGATGTAGTGCTGGAAGGGAATCATGATGCGGCCATCGCGCGTGACGATGTGCTTGCGGATGAAGGTGCGTTCCCTGAGGCGGCCCGGCACTTCCTGCGGCTTGCTCCACGTCTTGAAAGAATCGTCGCTCGTGAGAAACCACGAGCGCCAGTCATTCGCCCAATGCTTCGAGTGCGTTGAAAAAAAGAGCGTGCTGCGCTGGCCGAGGATCATGAGTTCCGTCGGACCCTGGCCGATCGTTTTTCCCTCGCGCGGAAAGCCGACATCGAAGCGTTCGAGTGCTGTCCACGTCCTGCCTTTGTCGGTGCTGCGCGTGAGACCGGTGTAGTTCAACGGCGAAGGCTCGGTGTCGCCGCCTGCGAGGATGAAGAGAATCCACGAACCGTCGGGCAGTTCACGCAGCGTGGTGTCGCAGACCATCTTGTTCGGCGTGATGCCGTCGTAGGGGATGCTCTTGAAGTCTTGCTTCGCATCCTCGATGGCTTGCGCGGTCCACTTCGGATCGGGTGTGATGGATTTCGGCAAATGCGGCGCGTACGCCTTGTTCACGAGTGCGGGCTTGAGCTTGGCCTGCGCAGCGAAGTCTTCCTCCTTGAATTTCGTGAGCAGGATCTCCGCGTCGGTGTGGCGGTTCCAATCATAGAGAATGTGGATGGTGCCATCGGGAGCCTGGAAGCCGTCGGGATACGAGACCTCCGCGCGATCATCGAGCAGCAGGCCCTTGCCCCAAGTCTTGCCGTCGTCGTCCGAGAGGAATGCCTTCAGATTCGAGCGACGCGGCAGACGCACATGGATCGGACCATTCTTCACGAGCAGCAGTTTGCCACTCGCGAGACGGCGGATGAAAAAGCGCGCGCTCACATTTTGAATGTCCGACGGCTGCGGCGTGCTCCACGTCGCGCCTTGGTCGGTGGAAAAACTCTCGCTGATTCCTTTCTTCGTGCGCGCGAGCATCCACAGGCTGCCGTCCTTGCGCTCGACGATCATGTGCTCGTCGAAGTCCGTCTCGGGAAATGCCACGCCGCCGCGCCGCGTCCACGTCCTGCCCTGATCGGTGGAGGCAAAGACATTCGCCATGCGGATGGGATCGAGATCGTGATGCGCCTCCTTCAGCGCCGCGGGGCCGATGCGGTCGCGCGTCCAGAGCGAGACGGGCAGCAGCCAGTCGCCACTGCTGAGCACGGTGGGCTTGTTCAGCGTGCAGCCGTCGGCGAAGCGCGCGGGCTTCGTCCACACGGGCTCCGCGGCATCGGGATCATCGCAGCGGATGTACCAGTCGCCGCAGCGGCCATCGAAGTAGCCGAGGCTCTGATCGAAAAAGCACCACAGGCGGCCCAGCGGATCAGTCCAAAGATTTCCGACAAGCGCGCGGCGCGGCGGCGCATCCGGCGGATCGGTGGGATCGATCACGACGCGCGGCTTCGACCACTTCGCACCGCCATCATCGCTGCTCGCGAGCATGAAGAAGCCATTTGGATTGTCGCCATTGCCGACCCATGCGGCCCACAGGCGACCTTTGGGCGTGCGGTCCATGCCGAGGATCATGTTGCCGGTGCGGGCCTGATCGTCGTACTCGGGGCCGGGCCTGGCATTGATGACCGGCGGCTCGAGCGCGAGATCGAGCATCGCCTTGTCCTGGGCCACGGCCTGAAGGCCGATGAGAAAGAGGAGCAGGAGCGCGTGTTTCATGAGCTGGTGAGGCGCATCCACGGTGCGTTTCAAAAAGTGAGGCATGTTTCCATTGCTATCCGCGTGCGGGTGGTTTCCGAGGTCTTTTCACAGGCAGGCAGTGCTGCTGCCGGGCACACTTCCAAAGGCTTGCAAAACCGCACGCGTGCCACGATAGGTGCCGCCCATTTTTTTCATGTCGCTCCAGCCATCAGAAATCAATCGCGACGAGGTGAAGCGGCTCGCAGCGGAGTTTGAGCGGGTGCCGCTCACCGAGGTGCTGCGCTGGCTGTGGGAGAAATTCGGCGAACGTGCTGCCATCGGCACGAGCTTCCAGGGCGCGGGGCTCGTGATGATCGATCACGCGCTGAAGGCCGGGCTGAAATTCCCTGTCTTCACGCTCGATACGAATCTGCTCTTTCCCGAGACCTACGAGCTGAAGGCGCGGCTGGAAAAGCACTGGGGCATTGAGATCGAGGCGCTGCTGCCGGAGCAGAACGTCGAGCAGCAGGCGGCGGAGTATGGCGCGGAGCTTTGGAAAAAAGCACCCGATGTGTGCTGCACGCTGCGCAAGGTGGTGCCGTTGCAAAAAAAACTCAGCCAGCACGCCGTGTGGATCACCGGCCTGCGCCGCCAGCAGAGCGACACGCGCGAAGGCGCACAGATCCTGGAGCTGTATCACTTCGACGTGCTGCGCGACCTTTACATCCTGAAGGCAAACCCGATGGCCCCGTGGAAACGCGAGGCGGTCTGGGACTACATCAAGGCAAACGGCCTGCCCTACAATGCACTGCAGGATCGCGGATACAAAAGCATCGGCTGCTGGCCCTGCACGAACCCGACCGCGGGCGGCGAGAATGAGCGCGCGGGACGCTGGACGGGATTCGACAAGGCGGAGTGTGGCATCCACACCTTCCTCGGCGACAGCATCTGAGCGCGCCGCGCCGCTTCACCTCTTCGCGCGAATGCTGGCAAATCGCTGCCGGTTCCTGCTAAGAAGGATCGCGATGACCGAATTGAAATGAGCAGCCACATGATGCGCGTCCCCCTCCTTCTGATCGCCGCAATTTTCACGATGGCCGGTGCATCGTCAGTCGCCGCGCCCGAGAAGCCTCCTGGCAAGGACGAGAAGCTGAGGCTGGCCGCGGAGGTCTCCAGGATTTTCTATGCGAAGTGCGCGGACTGCCACGGAGATCATCTGCCGAAGCCGAAGGGGAAATTCGGCTACGTGCTCGATCTGAAACGCATCGGGGCGAATCCCGATTACGTCGTGCGGGGCAACCCCGAGAAGTCCGAGCTCTACATGCTCGTGAAAAACGACGAGATGCCGGGCGAGGACTCCGACGTGCCGCCGCTCACGCCCGAGGAAAAGAAGACCGTCGAGGCCTGGGTGCTCGCCGGTGCGCCACACGCCCTTCCGGCGGGGTTTTCGCTCGCGGGCATCGCGGCGGAGAAGATGGAGAAGACCGAGCAAAAGGCCGAGCAGAAGGTTTCATTCCTGCGCCGTCTCGCGAACTGGATGGGCAAGTTCCATCCGGTCTCCACGCATTTTCCGGTCGCACTGCTGATGACCGCCGTCCTCGCCGAGGCGATCGCGTGGTGGATGAAGCGCGACGAATGGATGCTGCTCGTGCGCTTCCTCACCGTGCTCGGCGCGCTGAGCAGCGTGCCCACGACGGTGCTCGGATGGCTCACCGATTTTCCGACGATCTCCGGCAGCGAACTCGCGACGATCTACCGCTTTCACCAGATCCTCGGGACGGCGACATCCGCATGGGCGCTGGTCTGCGCGACACTCATCTGCATCGCGGAATGCGAGGAGGGCTCCGTGGCACGGCGACGATTCCGCGGTGCGCTGCTGCTCGGCGCGTTTCTCATCAGCGTCGTCGGCTTCCTCGGCGGGGCGCTGAATGCGGGCGGGCTGGATCACTACAAGTTCTGAACGGCTGGCATCACGTGGGCCGATGATGCGCTCGACACGCGGCGCACGGCTTTCCATTTTCCCCGCCGCATGAAACGAATCCTCTCCGGCATCAAGCCGACCGGCGCGCCGCATCTCGGCAATTATTTTGGCATGATGAAGCCGGCCATCGAATGGCAGGA
>JAYWEO010000431.1:0-3745 GCA_043779225.1 Prosthecobacter sp. | reverse complement strand
GCATCCCGGAAAAGCCCGAGCGCCTCGTCCGTCCCGGAATCCGCGGCGATGGGGATGTTGCCAAACAGCGGGAGAATGTCCGCCCTGATCCCGTCGCGTGCCAGGAATGCCGCATAGGCCGGGTTGCTGGTATGAACGACCGCAGGCGCCAGCTTTCGCATGAACCTGAAGAGATAGCGCCTTTGCAAGGCACCGACGAATCGGTCCTTCAGCGAGGCGCCGATGTGATTGCCGATCCATAGTTCGTGAAACATCACGTGGCTCTTCCGCCCTTCGGCAACGCGCAGCAGGAAAGGCACCGCCGTCCGGATCACACCCTTCGGCGAATAGCTGTACGGCACGAACTGGAAGCTCACGTGTGAGACTCCGACACGCTGCATGAATTCCCGCACGACACCGACCCGCTGCTCCCATGGCAGCGAGTCCGGAAACCGAAGCGCTGGGACCGCGACACCCGACGCTTCCTGCGTCCCCTCAGCCACGACATCCACGCGCCGATCCGCGAGCGAAATCACACACGCACCGTGCCCTTGGCGGATGATCTCCGCGGCGAGCGCCCGCGCATAATCGCCGACACCGTCACAACCCGGCTGGAGCGAACCGACGATGAAGGCGATTTTCATCACAGCATGGCCCTCTTCCGCGGAGGACTTGACTCCAGCAGCATCGTCAGCGCGCACAGTTCAGGAGGAAACAGGGAGGTTGAACTCGGGCTCGACGAAAAGTTTCTCGCCTGGATGCGCGCGGTTGAATTCGCGGTTCTTCCTGCGGAAGGCGAGCGCCGCAGGGAGGCGGCGGAAACAATCCCACAACGCCGCGAGATCCCACGAGGCATAGCGCCAGCGGAATTTGCAGACATTATTGCCAAACATCACGAGCCACATCCCGAAGCCCATCCACACCGCGGCGAAGGGCGAGAAAAACTTCCATGCGATGATGGTCTTGCCCGCGCGGTTTGCGATGTAGCGGCGGCGGCCTGCGCCGGGCTTTTTCTTGCCGGGCATTTTCACCGCCTCGGCGGCGCCGGGGTTCGACATACCGACGGCGTGATACACCTTCGCCTCGGGCACCGCCACGCAGCGCCAGTTGCGCTGCCATGCGCGGAGGAACATCTCGGTGTCCTCGTTATCGAGGAAGAAGGACGTGTCCCATCCGCCGATTTCCTCATACACTTTCCGATGGATGAGGAGTGCGCCCGCGCAGGGCCACGGCACACGCGTGCCGGCGGGGAGATCCACGTTGAACTCATTTTCGCGGAATGGATGGATGCCATTGATCGCCCACTTCACCTTGCGGAAACGCGTGACGCCGTGGATCCACAGCTTCTCATCGTAGGTCCACTGCCACGGATCGGTGGCCCCGATGCGGTTTGCGAGATCGATGCGCCCCTCGAGCAGCGCGAGGCAATCCGGCGCGAACCACATGTCCTCATTGATGAAAAAAAGGTGCTCCTTCGTGGATGCCTGATAGCCGCGGTGATAGCCGCTCACGAGCCCGGTGAGCGGCGGCTCGCTGACGACGATCACTTTCGGATGCTTCGCCAAAATCGTGGCGGACTCATCCTTGCTCTCGCGATCCACGACGATGATCTCCAGTTCCACGCCCTGCTGCCCTTCGAGCGTTTCCAGCAGCCGAGGGAGAAATCGCGCGCCGTTGAGATTGCTGATGATGACGGAGACGGCCATGTGCGGGCGGTTAGCTAACGCCAGCTCGGCGGAAGCTTTTCGTAAATCTCGATGTTCTTGAATTCGACCGGCTTCGCGGGACCGCGCGACTTTACCCATGCCGCCATGCGCGCGATGCCGTCGGCGAGGCTCATCGGAATCTCATCGCCGAAGACGCGGCTGCATTTCGAGTGGTCGCTGAATGCGTGGACGACCTCGTTGCGCTCAGGCAGATGCCTGATCTGCGGCGTGACGCCGAAGGCACGGCCGATTTCCTCGGCGAGCTGCATGATCGTGTAAGGCGTGTCCGCGCCAACATTGAAGGTCTCATTGATCGCCGCAGGCACGAGCGGCGAGCGCGCGATGATGGGCGCGAGGTCGCTGATGTGGGAAAATGCGCGGGTCTGCAGTCCATCGCCGAAGACCGAGAGCGGTTCGCCGCGCAGGATCTGGTTCATGAAGATGCCGATCACATTGCGGTATTTGTCCGCGATGTTCTGGCGCTCGCCATAGACATTATGCGGGCGGAACGTGACGAAGTTCAGCCCGAACATCTCGTGCGCCGCGCGGAGATCGAGTTCCACCGCATACTTTGAAATGCCATACGGATCCTCCGGCGCGGGGGCGAGATCCTCGGTCATCGGCACCTGATTCCGGCCATACACGGCGATGCTCGACGTGAAGACAAAACATTCCACCTTGTGCTTCACCGCGAGGTTGATGAGGTTGATGCTCGCGACGAGGTTCGTCTCGTAATTGTAGCGCCGGATGAAATGCGAAAGCCCCTCGGCGGCATACGCGCCGAGGTGATAGACGTAGCGGTAAGGCCCGTGCTCCCACAGCTTTTCCACGAAGGCAGGATCACGCAGATCGCCCTGCACCCAAGTCGCGCCGGCGGGGACATTCTCGATGAAGCCCCCTGAGAGATCATCCGTGGCCACAACATCCATGCCGAGGGCGAGACAGTGGTCGGCGACATGGGAGCCGATGAATCCGGCAGCGCCGGTGACGAGGACTTTTGGTTTCATAAGAATATTTGCCGGGGAACAAGAACCTTTTCGCCAATTCCAAATCAAGGAATTGACAACGCCGTCAGGCGAGCGGCTTCTGGAAAAGCGCAGTCACAGAAATATAGTTCGGATGAACCATGCCACGACCGAACGCATTGGTCGCCTTGTGAACGAATCGGGACCAATAATATCGAATACGGCTGCTGCATGGGGGCGGATATTGATATTGGCCATTCTTGTCCCGGAAACTTTCCACCGGCCCCTTGCCAGGGTAGTCAAAGAAGCGTCTGTCCATCGTGAGGCCGCGGCGCTTCGCATACTCTTCATAGAAGTTTGGCAGGATGCGCCACGCATCCATCGGATAGTTGTGGAGGGGCCAGACCGAAGGTGTAAGCACCGCACATTTACCTCCCGGCCTCAATAGCGAGATCACATTGTCTAGCACACGAATGGGATCAAACGTGTGCTCAAGAACGTTCAGGACAAGCACGGTGCCGAAAGGGTCATTCGACTTGAATACCGCCATGTCTTCGGCCCGCTCAAAATTGGCAACAAAATCAACCGTCGGAGATTTCTCCATGTCAGTCCCGAAATATGGCAGGCCCGCACCCACAATGATTTCACGGCATGTTTCTCCAGAATAGCCTGTGCCCAGCTCAAGGACGGGCCCCTCCATCGCATTTGCGCTCAAAATTTTCCGGATCCAGTCTTTGTCTTCGTTCACCATATATCGAGAGAATCAGTCTTCAGAAGCGGCCCTCCGTCGATCGAGCGCATCGACGACAGCGCCGAAATCGTCCTTTGCTCCAGAACGCAAGCAGGCCCAAGAAACGAGCGCACATGATGCGGAAGTAGTTCTGAAACGGTAAGATTTGGGGAAAATGGGAGACACGCGGAATCAGCATCTTTTGAGGGGAATTCGAAAAAATCAAAGGAAATCCATTTCCGGCGCAGGCATCACATAAAACTCAGCGGCTGCCTTGGACTGGACCAGGAGTTCGGTCATTTTGGGGAGGCTGCGGCTCGATCAAGGTTCCGCCCTCTCTCCTTCATCATCTTGAACGCCATTCT
>JAYWEO010000430.1:0-10472 GCA_043779225.1 Prosthecobacter sp. | reverse complement strand
GCGGACTATCTGCCGGGCGTGTGGGATCAGCACGGCAAGGGCCGCGGGGACGGCGGCGCGCTCGATGGGATGTTCGGCGTGAAACATGATGCCGCGATGCGGGCGGCGGATATTTTCGGCGAAAAGCTGTGGGTCGAGGTGGATCAGGACGCGAACTATTCGTGGAAGAGCTACGAGGAATTCCTGACGAACAGGAACACCTGCATCAAGGACGCGAGCGGCTTCCACAAAGCCGTGCGCGCGATGCCGACCGAGCACGTCGCAACGTTCGGCAAAGGCAGGGCCGTGCTGATGAACCTCTCCCCGCAGTGGTATAACGCCTGGCGCGTCGCGGGGTTCGACGCGGCGAAGAAACGCGGCGTTTTCATGCGCCAGATCACCGCCGCTGGCGTCGTCCCCTGGGTGCGCATCGCCGATGCGGGCGAGCGCGAGCACGGCTATGAAATCACGTACTGGTCGCTGCCGGACGGCCGCACGCTCCTCTTCGTCTGCCTCAATCCCGAAACGCGCGGCACCTCGCTCGGCGGCGGAAACTCCGTCGGGCTGAAGACGGCGGCCGTGCCGCTCAAGCTCCGCTTCACGCGCGCCGTGGGAGACGGGCGCGACGAGCGCACGGGCCGCGCGCTCGGCAACGGCGCGGAGTTCGCGCTGGATTGGAAACAAAACGAAGCGGTCGCCATTACTTTCGATCCCCGATAAACGCCACCCATGAAAACCACTCCCATTTCGCATCCGTTTCCGTATCGTCTGTTCATGCGCGTGCTTTCCATTTTCATCGCCGCCGCCGTGCCGGTCACCGCTGCGTTCGCCGTTGAAAACGCGCCACCCGACTATTCGCGCTATGCGCAGAGCTATCGCGTGCCTTTCGGCAATACCAAACCGGTGGACTTCGAGCATCTGCAAACGCTGCTCGTGCATGTCTCGATCAACGGCGGGCCGCCGCTGCGGATGCAGGTGGACACCGGCTCGACGGGCGTCATCGCCGGCGCGGACGATGTGCCGGACATCGCGCCGGACGCGCCTGCGGGCTGGATCAATTACGTGAGCAGCGGCGTCGAACTCAAAGGCGTGTGGACCCCGGCGACGATCACGTTTCTCGATGCGAAGGATGAGCACGGCAACCCGCCCGCCGCGCTCGTGCCGGTGCTCGCGGTGCACGAACGGACGGTGCGCGAGGGCGCGGTGAACAGCGGCACATTCAAGGTCATCAAGAATCCGAAAATTTATATGTTCGGCGTCGGTTCGGGACGCGGAAAGGAGCCGCACCAGGAAAAAAACCCGTTCGTGAATTTGAAGGAGATGCAGGCGGGCACGATGCGGCGCGGCTACATCATCGGACGCGATGGCTTCACGCTCGGGCTGACAACGGCGGCAGTCGGCGAAGGGTGCGATTTTGAAAAACTCAAGGAGCGCACCGGCACGGGTGCGGAGCCGCTGCCGGCATCCGCGCCCAAGGACTGGGACAGCCCGCGCGGCTGGGTCACCGTCGGCGGCGCCAGGCAGCGGGAGTCCGGGATGCTGCTCGATACGGGGCTCACAAATATGATGATCGAATTCCCCGAGCTGGCCGGAATCTCGGACGTGGAGGAAGGCACGGACGTGAACGTGCATCTGCTCGGCGGGCGGCTTTCCTATGGTTTCAAAGTCGGCGACTTTGCCAATCCTCTCACGCCGCGGCGGGTGTCGTGGATGAAGTATTCCACCGGCCCGCTCATCAACACCGGCCTGCGCGCGCTGGCGCTTTACGATTATCTCTACGACGCGGACGGCGGATATTTCGGGCTCAGGCCGGTCCACAAAGAGCCTTAACGAACCGTCGGATGAACGCGCAGTATCGCGTGAAATACTTCCCCGGTTCAAACTCACAACGTTGATTTCCCCATTGGTCCTCCGAGTGGGCTCGGCGGGCTGTGCTTCACAGCTCACCGGCGGAGGTGGAACTGCGGGCGCCAATGCTGATTTTGCGGTCCGGACATTTCCTCAGCCGGCAGTGAATTTTCCGTCCGGCAGCGTGCGGGCTTGGCCGAGGCTGGCGAGTCGCGGATTCCGAGAACCTCACGAACATCGCCGACAGGCATCCTGAAATCGTGAAGCCGCTCGGTGCAGCAATTGACGCGCGGCTGAAAGCAAAGACGATGTGACGTCCAGCAGTGCGCCTCAGAACATCACAACCTCAGACCATGAAAAACCTCGCCCTCCTCGCGCTTTTCCTTTCGGCGTTTGGCCTTCGGCCTTCGGCATTCAGCGCTGAGGGCGCAAAGCCCACCATCATCGTCTTCCTCTCCGACGATCACGGGATGCTCGACTCCACGCCCTACGGCTCGGCCGATGTGCATACTCCGAACATGCAGCGGCTCGCGGATGCGGGGATGACTTTCACGCGCGCCTTCATCGCATCGCCGTCGTGCGCGCCGAGCCGCGCGGCGATGCTCACGGGCCTCATGCCCGCGCGGAATGGCGCGGAGAACAACCACACGTTCAAGCGCGACGACGTGGCCTCGCTGCCCGACGCGATGCGCAAGATGGGCTACGAGACCGCCGCATTTGGCAAAGTCGCGCACGGCCCGAAGGACGTGCAGCGCCACGGCTTCGATGTATTCAACGCGCGGAATGATGCCGCGCTGGTCGGCAAATTTCTGAAGGAGCGCGACGCCTCGAAACCGCTCTGCCTCTTCGTCGGCTCGCACCATCCGCATGTGCCGTGGAACGACATCGCAAGTTACGATCCCGCGAAGGTGACACTCCCACCGAAGTTCGTGGACACGCCCGAGACGCGCGATTTCCGCGCCCGCTACTGCACGAGCGTGACGAAGGCCGACACGGAACTCGGCGCAGTGCTCGACCTCGCGAAGCAGCACTTCGATCCCGCGAACACGCTCCTCATTTACACGAGCGACCACGGCGCGCAGTGGCCATTTGGAAAATGGAACCTCTACGACACCGGCATCCGCGTCCCGTTCCTCGCAGCATGGCCCGCTGTGATCAAACCCGGCGCGCGCACCGGCGCACAGGTGCAGTGGATCGATCTGTGGCCCACGCTCATCGAGGCCGTCGGCGGCACCGTGCCCGCGGGCATTGATGGCCGCTCATTTCTCCCCGTCCTGCGCGGCGAAAAATCCGCGCACCGCGAGGTCATCTTCACCACGCACAGCGGCGACGGCGGGATGAACGTGTATCCCATCCGCTCGCTGCGTGACGGCGATTGGAAATTCATCCTCAATCTCCATCCCGAGTTCGCGCACACCACGCACATCGACAAATCGCCGAACGTGACGAGCGGCCTGCCCTACTGGACCTCGTGGTTTGAAAAGGCGAAGACCGATCCCGCCGCCGCCGCCATCGTGAAGCACTACCACGAACGCCCCGCCGTGGAACTCTACGACCTCCGCGCCGATCCCGCCGAATTGCGCAACCTCGCCGCCGACCCTTCGCAATCCGCGCGTGTGAAAACGATGCGGGCTCGGCTCGGAGCATGGATGCGCGACCAGGGCGACAAGCAGACTGTCTTCAGCACCCCGCGCCCGCTCAGCGATCCAGCGTCCACGATTCCTGCGATGGCAGAAAGTGCGGGCGATGCTCCTGCTGCGAAGGAAAGGAAGAAGACTCAGCCAAAGACTCGCGAGTGACATTCTCGCCGTGGCCGGCGGACTGATTCCATCTTTCACAAATGATCGGACACATGGACGCGGAGCGTCCGCACAACAATAGCCGTGGGTGACGAGCCTGCGAGGAACCCACGGATCATCGCCAAAGCGAATCAGCCGCGGAGCGGCTCAATCACAGGCGGGCGCTCAATAGAAAACGATTCGCGCATCGGGAGTTCCGGGGGCGATGAGCGCCGCGTGGCGATCCGGAAATGCGGCGAGGAGCTGCCGGTCGGTGAGGTATTCGATTCGCGGTGCGGTGGTGCGGATTGTGATCGCGGTGAGCGTGTCCGGTCGGCTGGTGATCATCGCGAGAGAGCCGGGCGCGCTTTTCACGGCGGAAAATGGCGCGCGTGGCGTGCCGATGATCGCGAGGGTGGAAGATGACGCCGAGCGGACGATCGCGACCGTGGAGTGCGGGATGGCGGGCGTCTGCGATATCGCGGGCGGAGTGGATGGCGGCGGGCGCAGAAACGCTGCGAGTCCGCACATCACTGCTGCCACGGCGAGGGCGCGACGCGCGGTGCGGGAACGGCGACGGCGCTTCGCGAGCGCGAGCGTCTGGCGCAATGTCGCATCGCGCAGGCCGGAGCCGTCCAGCAGGACGGCGGCGAGAAGAGGATCGGGCGGCTCAGTCTTCATGGCGGAGGCGGGCAAGGAGGTGTGCTTTCACGCGCTGGCGCAGACGGGCGAGGCGCGATTCCATCGCCTTCTCGGTGCAGTGCGAATCGGCGGCGAGCGCGGCCACGGTTTCGCCGTCGCGGTATTTTGCGGCGAGGAGTTCGCGTTCGTCGGCGGGGAGCCCAGCGAGACATTCATCGAGCAGGGCGGAGAGCGGTTCGTCGGCGGGCGGCTCTGCGGGCGGATGGAAAAAGTTCGCGAAGCGTGCGAGCAGCGCGCGATAGCGGGACTGGCGGCGCACGCCATCGATCAAGCAGCTCCGTGCAACGACGGTGAGCCAGCCCCACCAGGCTTCCGCGCGATCGAAGCGGCGCACATGCCGCACGATTTTCACCAGCGCGACCTGGAGGCTCTCGTGCGCGGCGTGCTCGTCGCCACGGCAGACGACGAGCAGGTAGCCGAGCAGCCGGTCAAAGTAGTCGCGGTGAAATTCGCGCCATGCCGCTTCGTCGCCCGCGCGCAGCCGGGTGGTGAGTGTGGCCACCTCGGCATCCGAAGCCTGTGCGCGATCGCATCGTGCCGGGAGGGCATCGGGGGCGTCGTCCACGAGCAGGGAATCGAAGGCGGGCGAGGCAGGGTTCATCTCGCGGGAACGGGCATTTGGGGCGGACGTGGCATCGTTTTCAATTGCTGCAGCTTTTCCCGCGCGCTCTGCCTGTCGGCGATGCGCTCCATCCTGCGCTCGATCTCACGGGCCTTGTTTTCCCATCCCGGTTCGCTGGCCGCTTTCAGCGCGGCGATTTCCGCCGTGGCTTTGGCGATCTTGTCCACGGCGGCGCTGTCATCGAACCCAAGCTGGCCGAGGACCGTCGGAATCTGCTGGACATGGTCAGCCGCGCCGACGGCGATGAGCAGCTTCGTCTCCTCATGAAAGCTCAGCTTCGGCAACGGATCGACCGCGAGCATTTTCCACCCGGTCTCGATCGCTGTGGTGATGTCCGCGATGGTGTGGTCTTCGAGATACCTCGCGAGCTGGAAATACTGGCAGACCTGCGGATCGGACAATCGCGCGAGCGTGGCCGCATCCTCGGCCGTCGGCTCGGTGGACATGAACGACCACACGGCATCATCCGAGATGCTGCCCGAGGCGGGAGAGAAACTCAGCGAGACCGACTTGTATTGAATATTCCGACTCGTCCCGTTGCCGCCGGTCGAGGAGACCACGATCATTTCCCGATTCGACGCCTGCTGGATTGCGGCGAACAGTTCCTTCACCGTCACGCCCACGACTTTGATCGGCATGATCTTCGTCGCGGCGTGCTCCATCGGGATGATGAGATTCAGATGCCTGCCCGTCGCCTTGCTGATCGCGGCGGCGAATTCGCCGGGCGTGCCGCCTGGGAAATCGAGATCGAAGCGTTTGAGTTCGCCGTCGGGAATGCCGGTTGGCATCATCTGCCGGATTGGCATCGGACGTCCTGTCTGCGGATTCTGCGCCGATGTGGTGAGCGAGCCGAGAGCGGCGAGGGTGAGGAAGGCGGGAAGGAGCAGGATTTTCATGCGAGGTGGGAAGTGCAGGTTCATCCAAATACACGCGGCTCGCTGGAAAAACCCTCGCGGCAAAATGCGGGACTCAGAGGCCGTGTAAAAAGTCGGCGGCGCAGGAGGAACACAGCCTCTAAGCTCGGTCACACGATCGGCGAGTCGTCGGTTCATGGGAAAATTTAGAGCGGTTCAAGAAAATATCGCGGCCGCTTCCGGCTACGCCTTTTCTTGAGCCGCTCTGGACGCAGAGACACGTTCACGGCCGTCTACTTCGCTGGTTTCTTCATCGCGTCCTCGATCTTGCGGCGTCTTTCGGGAGGCATGTTTTCGAGGGATTTCAGCGCGGTCGTTTGCCCGGCGTCCGCGAGGGAAAGAATCCATGCGGCGGCGTGATCGGGAGCCTGCCAGCCGAACTGTCTGGTCACTATGTTGATGGCTTGCTCGCGCTCCGGGCTGGCTGCGAGACTGCGCACGTAATTTGCGGCGGCTTCGGGGCGGACTCCGAGCCAGCTATTCAACACGGCGCTGCGGGCCGCGTCTGCGCGATCACCAGGGAGTTTCCCGGCCCATTCCATCGCGGCCTCGGGGTTCTTCGCCGCCTCTCTGCGGGCGATCTGGGCCACCATGGAATTCGACGCGAGGTCGGCGTGCGGCCCGGTGAGAAAGGCGCGGGCGCCCGCCGGGTCGTTGCTCCAATCAATCCCCACCTGATCGAATACCGCGCGACGTGCCTCCTTGTCGGGCAAGATGGCGAGCCACTCAATGGCGGCATCGCGTTGCTCCCTGCCTTTGTTAGACCACATGTGGAGGAGCGATGCGGCTGCACTGTTCTGCGTATTGCCCGGCGCCATACTGGCGACGAGTTCGCCCGCGGCAGCGATGTCCTTTCCCGCGGCAACTTCCACGATGTCGCCGACAGCCTCGGAGCGGGCCTCGCCGCGGAGATTCTCCTGGCTCCATGCGAGCGCAGCGGCGGGATCCTTTTTTGCCCATGGCTCAACCAGACCCTTTGCGAGCGCATTGCGAAATGCGACGTCGGTCTGCGCGGCGGTGAAGCTCGCGGCGGCGGCGAGATCCTTTTCCGCCCAGCCGCCCACAATCGCGGCTCCCAATTTCGCTCGCGACCCGATGGGGAGCGTCGCGGCAAACTGCATCCCGCCCTCCGGATCGGAATCGGCCCACGTTTTGCCAATGCGCCCGAGGATTTCCTGGGCGGCGTATCCGCGGCTGTATTTCGCGGCGAGTTCGGCCGCGTGGCGCGGATCGCGCGCGGCCCACGCGGCGACGCCGTTCATGTCGGGACTGTAGTTGTTGATGTTCCAATCGTGCATCGCCCGCAGAGCGGTCTCGATGTCGGCTTTCATCAGGCTGTTCACGGCGGTGCGGCGGATGTTGTCGCTCCCCTGGAAAGCCGGTGCCTCGCTGAGTGCCTTCACGAGACCGACGGGGTCGGCCTTCGACCACTCCTCGAAAAGCGATTGCATCAGCGCATCCCTCCGCGGCAGCGCAGTAGGCGCGCCTTCGGGCTGGAGAAAATCCGCGTAAATTTCGCCGAACATGTGTCGCGGATCCAGCCTGGCCCAGTGCATGCCGAGCATCCGCACCGCCTCGTAGTTGCCGCCCGCCGCGCGGATGATGCCCGGCATGTCCTTCGCGGTCGCCTTCTCCGCGGCGGCGACGAGGCGCAGCCAGCCTTTCGCGCCCGTCTCGGTTTTCACGGCGAGCGCGAGCGGAGAATTCGCAGCGTCCGGCGGCGCGGTCCTGCCCGCAGTGCGCCCGGACGCGCGCGCGCTTTCGTCCGAGGGAAAGACGGGGCGCCTGCCTCCGATGGCGATGCCCGCCAGCAGCGCGAACGCGCAGGCGATGCCGGTGTGGAGTGTGGCGCGGTTCATGGTCGGGAAAATTATTTGTCCTTGCCCGCCTTGAACGATTCGCGGAGCGCCGTGCTTTCCGCCTCGGGCAATCCGGCGGATGCGAGCGTCTCCTCGGCGAGCGCGGGATCCTTTTTGATGAGGCTTGCATAGGCGAGTAGCAGGGCATTCGTACGCTGCTCGGGCGACTGGATGCTTGCGGCCCACGCCCACGCGGCTTCGGGCTCGGATTTCGCCAGCGCATCCACGATGCTTTCCGCCGCGTTATCGCGACCCGCACCGGGCGGGAGCGTGTCCACCCAGCGGGCCGCTTCGTGCGGATCGCTTTCCGCCCAAGTAGCCGCGATCCCGCCGAACGCACCGTCGCGTGCGTCCCCTTCTGGAAGAGACGACGTCCAGCGCACTGCTGCCTCCGGGTAGTTCGTGGCCCATGCCTCCGCGAGGTTGCGGATGGCGCTATCGCGTCGCTTGGCGGGGATTTCATTCAGCCGCTCGATCCAAAGCGCGGGGTCGGCACCAACCGTATCTGCGCTCCAAATGGTGGCTTGCTCAATGAGCCGCGGGCGCAGCTTCGGCGATGCTTTGGCCAGCAGCTCGCCGAACTGATCCATGCTGCCAAAGTTGACGATGCTCGACACCCCTTGTGCGAACACTTTTTCGTTTTCCGGAGTGTCGGCGATTTTGTCGAGAAAGTTGAGCGCCACTTCCGGTTCCTTCCGCCCGATGGCATTGAGCAGCGATGCGCGGAGGCCGGTCGTCTGGTCACCCGGCGGCTGCCCTTCGAGCCACGTCCAGATCACGTCGCGCTGTGCGTAGCCATCGTTGACCAGGGCATTGCCGAAGAGGCGATCGAGGCCCGGCAGCGCACCTGTCGCGAGCAGGCGCATCGTGCCTGCGGTGTCCACGCGGAGCCGGTGGGTCGTTTCTTCCTGCAGGCCGCCGAGGCTGTTGCGGCCGACCTTGCCGGGATGATCCCGCAGCCATGCGATGGTCGCGTCCCAGTCCTTCTTCGCCGCCTCGCGAAGCACTGCCGCACCGGTGTCGCTCCTGTCGATCCGATCCCCACCGCCTGGCGGGGCGACATCGAGCCTGTCGAGCGCAGCGACGGGATCGGTCTTCGCCCAGCCGAGGAGCACGGCCCTCAGCCCACGGTCGCGTTCCTCGCCCGCCGGCATCGCCTGCACCCACGCGAGCGAGGCAGCGCCGTCCTTCTCCGCCCACACCTTTGCGACCCCCGCGAGCGCCTGCCCTCGGAACTCGCCGGTGGCGGACTCCGCAGCAGAACGCGCGGCGGCGAAATCTTTCGCAGCGAATGTGGCAAACGCGTCCAGCGCCCTCGTATTCAAGCGGAACTCAGCCTTCTCAAAGGTGGTGAGGGCTTCGACAAGCCGCGACGGAGCGACCTCGGCGATCTCAATCAGCATGGCGCGCAACAGCCCGCGCGTCTTCTCTCCGCCTGCGATCAGTCCGGTGACCGCACCCTGCGGATCGCGCCGCATCCACTCGCGCGCGAGCTGCACGGCACGGTCGCCATCCTTTTCCAAAAGATACACCAGCGCCGCACGCGGGTCGCTCACCGACCATTCCGCGATGAACGCCGAGCGGAACGCGCGCTGGCGGAACAAATCCTTCCCATCTTGGATCGCCGCATAAATCGCCGCGTTGTCGTCGCCATGCGCCGCGCGGAGCCGCTCCCATTCCGCGATGAATCCGCTCTCCGCCGCCGTCGGCATTTTCAACTCCGCAAGAGACGCAGGCCACTCCGGCGCACGTACCGGCGCGCTGCCTCTCGACGAAACATCGAACGCGCTGCGGGCAAAATGACCGACAGCGCCGCACGCAACGATCGCGAGAATGCGGATGACCATGGGAGAACCGGTGCCGACGCTACACAACGTTCCGCCGGGATAAATGCCTAAGATTGGAACCCTCCGTGCGGACATCTGCGCACGCGCGACGGTGGAAAACCGGCCGTGCTCCGATTGAAGCGCGCCCGTATTGACGAATCTGCCGCGCAACCTGCCGCGAAAATTTCCTCACATTTGCACTCATTTTTCTATGAACCGCGCGGTTTGATGGCTGGCATGTCGTCCCCCCAAACCCAACCACTGATGAAACCCCTCGCCCTCCTCGCCGCACTCCTCCTCTCGTCATTCGTCATTCCGCATTCGTCATTCAGCGCCGAAGGCCCGAAGCCCAACATCATCGTCATCCTCGTGGATGACATGGGCTTTTCCGATCTCGGCTGCTACGGCTCGGAGATTCCCACGCCGAACCTCGATGCGCTCGCGGCGCATGGCGTGCGCTTCACGCAATTCTACAATACGGCGCGCTGCTGTCCCACGCGCGCGGCGCTGCTCACGGGGCTGTATTCACACCAGGCAGGTGTGGGGCACATGATGGAGGACAAAGGCGTGCCGGGCTATCAGGGGCATCTCAATGACTCGTGCGTGACCATCGCGGAAGTGCTGAAGCCTGCGGGGTATTTCACCGCGATGACCGGAAAGTGGCACGTCGGGCAGCATGCGGGCGTCGCGCCATGGACGCGCGGATTTGATCGCAGCCTAAATGCGGCGGCAGGCGGATTTTATTTTCCCACGCATCCGCGCGCGGAGCTTTTTCTGAATGGCGAGAAGATCGCGAACGATGACTCGCGGCTGCCGTCGAACTGGTATTCCACCGACCTGTGGACGACGTTCGGGCTGAAGTTCATCGACGAGGCGGTCGCGGAGAAAAAGCCGTTCTTTCTCTACCTCGCGCACAACGCGCCGCACTTTTCGCTGCAAGCGCC
>JAYWEO010000429.1:0-2336 GCA_043779225.1 Prosthecobacter sp. | reverse complement strand
CCGCGTGTATGCGGCGAGCGGGAGCTTCGTGGCATTTCGCGGCGGGCATGAGTTTCCGACGATGGTGCGGAAGATTGAGGCGAAGCCGATCCGCACTGTCCTCACCACGGCGACGCACGACATGGAGAACTGCGCGGGTGACTGGTATGTGCTCGATCAGGAGATGGACAAGGCGATGAAGTTCTCCGGCTACGAGTATCAGTTCCGCACCATCGAAGGGCGGCACGTGGCGGGCTACGCGGAGCACTGGCAGGAGGCGATGGCGTATCTGTGGCGCGGGTGGCCCGAGCGTGTGAAGGCCGGGCCGAGCGCGCCGCGGGCGCAGGAAATCATCGTGCCGGGCGAAGGCTGGCAGCTCGTCGCAGAGGGCTTCAAGAGCACGCGCGGTCCGTCGTGCAATGCGAGCGGCGAGGTGTTCTTCGCGGATGCGACGGCGAGCAAAATCCATCGCGTCGGGCTCGATGGAAAGGTGAGCGAGTTTGCGACAGACACGGGCGCTGCGCATGGCGTGGCGATTGGCGCGGACGGCACGCTTTTCTCCGTCTCGGAAAAGTCCGGAAAGGTGATGCGTTACGACTCCGCTGGCAAAGCCAGCGTGGTGCTCGAAGGCCTCACCGGTCACTCGATCCTCGCGCGGCCGGATGGCGGCCTCTACGTGACGGACAACGACGACAAGAAACCGAACAACGGCGGCACCGTGTGGCTCGTGAAGGACGGGCAGAAGAAGCAGGTGGATGCCGGCATCAAGTTTGCGAGCGGCCTCGCGATGCGTCCTGATCAATGGCTGCTCTCTGTCGCCGAGGGGCACTCGAAGTGGGTCTATTCCTACCAGATGAATGCCGATGGCACGCTCACAAACAAGGAGCGCTTTTTCCACCTGCACGTGGCCGACTGGGATGACGACGCCGGCCCGGAGTGTGTGTGCTATTCGCTCGAAGGCCGGCAATTCATCGCGACGAAAAGCGGTGTGCAAATCAGCGCCGACGACGGCCCGACGCAGGTAATCCTCCCCGTGCCGGACCGCAGCCGCGTCATCGGTGTCGCGCTCGGTGGTGCGGAAAAGGACACGCTGTTCGCCTTCTGCGGAAACAAAATCTGGAAGCGCAAGGTGCTGCAGCACGCGGCGGGTGCATTCACGCCGTGGACGAAGGTCACGGGGACAAAACTCTAGCCGCGCCGCTTGAGTATGTGCCGCCGCCCTGCATAGTCTGCGCACGATGTCCTCGCAGACTTTCCACCCACTCGGATCGAGGGCGGGATTGTCGGCACTCGTGGTGGTGTGTCTCTCGCTGAGCGCGGCATTTTCCCGTGCTGCGGAAACGGATGCCGTGCGCGAGCAACTGCTCGCCGGAAAATACGCCGATGCCGCGGACATCGCGGGCGCGGCGGAGAAGACGCAGATGGAGGTCGAGGACTGGCCGCTGCTGCGCGCCGAGGCGCTGATGGCGATGGGAAAATATCCCGAGGCGCGCGACGAGATTTCCACGGCGCTGGAACGCTTCCCGTATGCGATGCGGCTGCGGCTGCTCGGCTACGATGTCTTCCTCGCGAATGGCGAGACGGAGCGCGCGCGGACGGCAAAGGAGGAGATGGATCGTTTCGGAGGTCAGCGCGAATGGGCGTATCGCGAGCCCGCGGATCGTGTGGCGCTCGGCAAGGCTGCCATCCTGCTCGGGGCAGATCCGAAGCGCGTGACGGAGCTGTTCTTTGATCCGGTGAAGAAGACGAACCCGGATTTTGCCGACGTATATCTCGCGAATGGCGAACTCGCGCTGGCGAAGCATGACTTCGCGCTGGCGGCGAAGAGCTTTGTCGCAGCGGTGAAGAAGTTTCCCGAAAATGCGGAGGCACACTTTGGCCTCGCGAGGGCATTTGCACCGAGTGATGGCGAGGCGACGGAAGAGCAGATTGCGAAGGTGCTGGAGCTGAACCCGAATCACACCGGCGCACACATGCTGCTCGCGGATCATGCGATTGATTCGGAAAATTATACGGAGGCCGATGCGCAGCTCGCCGCGGTCTTGCGCATCAATCCGCGTCATGCCGAGGCGCATGCCCTGAGCGCGGTGCTCGCGAATCTCCGCGCGGATGAGAAGGCCGCCGCCGCCGCGCGCGCCGAGGCGCTGAAACTGTGGCCGACGAATCCCGCGGTGCCGCACCTCATCGGCAGCAAGCTCTCGCACAAATATCGTTTCGCCGAGGGCGCGGCGCTCCAGCGCGAGGCGCTGAAATGGGACGCGGCATTCATCCCCGCGAAGATCCAGCTCGCGCAGGATCTCCTGCGGCTCGGCCACGACGATGAGGGCTGGCAGCTCGCGGACGAAGTGCAGAAGGCG
>JAYWEO010000428.1:0-6460 GCA_043779225.1 Prosthecobacter sp. | reverse complement strand
GCGGCCAATTCAGAACCACTCGTCAAGCGATATCCCTCCACTCACGCGGCTGGTTCGGCGTGCCAGCGGCATCCTGCCGTCTCTGTGCATGCTCCTGTCCGCAAGATCGGCAGGCTGGGCGGCAGACGCAGGCGTCACCACGTCCGGATCCGCAGCGCCCAAAGCGGCCGAGTTGCAACGGCTGAGCCTCGAAGAGTTGATGAACGTGAAGGTGGCGAAAGTGACGACGGCATCCAAGAAAGAGGAGAAAGCCACCTCGGCTCCGGGAATGGCCATCGTCATTGACAAGAACGACATCGAGTTGCGCGGGTATTCGACCCTCAAGGACGTGCTGCGCGACCTGCCGGGGATGGAGACCACGGAGTTTTTCCACGGTGAATTCGGCACGCAGGTGCCCGTGCGCGGCGTCGTCGGCAACAACAAGATCGTCGTGCTCGTCAACGGCATGAGGGTGAACCCGCCGGGCGGCGAGCACTTCCCCCTCCACACCGATTTCGGCGTGCGCAACGCCGAGCAGATCGAGGTCGTGTACGGCCCCGGCTCCACGCTCTACGGCCGCGATGCGGCAAGCGCCGTCATCAATATCAAGACCAAACAGCCCGTCGCCGGCACGCATGGCGACGCCGGCCTCGCCTGGGGGCTGCACAACGAACGCGAGGCATTCGGCTCATTCGATTCCTTCCTGAACACACCGGTTCCCATCCGCCTCAGCGGCTATGTGCATTATCACGACTCCGAACTGACGCGGCTCGATCGGGAATACCCGGCATGGTGGAAAGATTACCGGGCCGTCGCGCTGCCAAAAGGCCGGGGCCTCGTGCCAGACCGCCAGGACTTCGGGCTGAACGGGCTCATCCGACTCGAGGCGGGCGACTTTTCATTGCAGGCATGGTATCGCACCGGGCGGCGCAGCAGTTCCGAAGGCTATAGCCCGGTCCTCGGGTATCTGCCCGAGGCCACCTGGGAGGATCGGCAGGCCGTCGTGGAGGCAAAATATTCCGCAAAACTCTCCGACAAGGTGCATCTCGACTCGGCGGTCACCTTTAACTGGTACGAGGTGGATCCGGGCACGCGCTTTGTCTTTCCCGCCAGCAATACCCAATGGTTCTTCAACGATTTCAAATATAGCATCGGCTATTCCGTCTCGATCGAGGAATCGTTGCGCGTGGACGTGACCAAGAACATCTCCATCCTCGCAGGCGTGGATTACAGCTATTACGACATCGTCCCAAAGTCCACGGTGCCCGGCGGTGCGAACACCAGCGACAGCATCGCGCAGATCCAGCGGCAGGGTGGCAATTTCACCTATTACACGACGCCGAACGATCCTTCCTCCGCCCACCTAATCCCGCGGGTGACCCACGCGACCTACGATGTGTATGGTGCCTATGTCGAAGCAGGCTGGCAGGCGACCCCGAGGCTGAAGCTGCTCATCGGCGGACGCGTGGACAAGGATTCGCGGATCAAGCAGCCATCCTATACGCCGCGGGGAGCCGTGATCTGGAATGTGACCGATAACTTCACTGCGAAGTATTCCTACACCACCGCCTATATTTCGCCGGCCACTTATTTCAGCTTTGAGGCCTTCGACAGTGGCAGGGACTTCGCCACCCCCAATCCCGGGCTGCAGCCGGAAAAGACCTCGATGCACGAGGTGGACTTCACCTACACAAAAAAGAACCTCCAGCTCGGCCTCGCGCTTTACCACGGCGAGCAGTCAAACCTGATCACCACCGCAGAGCACCGTGCACCGCAGAACATTGTTCAGGATGTGGTCTTCGCCGATCTGGCCGGCACGCAGCCGAGAAGCCTGACACACACCGCGAACGGTGGCACCAGCATCACCAACGGCCTGGACTTCTACGGCCGGTTTCGCTGGGGAAATGTGTCACCGTGGTTTTCCTATTCGTACGTGGACTTCCGGGAAAGCAATGCCGGGATGATCACCGGCCTGAACGGCATCTCCCGTCACAATGGCCGCCTCGGCCTTACCTGGGCGGTGACACCGAAGCTATTCATCACCCCGAGCCTCGTCATCCGCTCGACACCCGATAATGTCATACCGGGCAACTTGGGGAGCGAGATCCAGACTCCCTATGAAGTCAACCTGAACGTGCTCTGGCAGGCTGCCGAACATGTGGAGTTTTATGCCAACGTCCGCAACCTGACCGATAACCACTACGCGCTGGGAGGCACAGTCGGCCAGGCCATTCCGCAGGAAGGAATCAGCGGCATGCTGGGATTCAGAATCAAATTTTAAGCATATGACAATTCATCATTTCATACTTCGGCACTTGAAGCATGTTCCCTCTGCGTGTCTTTGGCCCCTCCCTGTGAAAGCTAAATCCACTGCATCAGGGCACGTCGAAAAGGGTGTCACGCAACGGCGCAAAGGAGCTGGTATGGCGATGGATTGCTTTGCGTCTTTGCGTGATCCTGCAATGGAACTTTTTCGACATGCTCTCAGTCCGCTTTTTTGAATACACAGCTAATTAACACGAGCGAGGAGACTGGACGCACCCCATGGTCCTCCCTACCATCGCGCCATTCGGATGCATTCCCTGTCTATGAATAAACACACCTCTCCGACGCGAGACTGCTTTCTGATCGCACTCAAGACCCGGATTGTCTTGCTGCTCGCGTTTTTTGGAATCGGGTTTTGCGGTCTGGAATTGCGCGCGGAATCGGAGGCGACGGAATACGATTTGAAGGCGGCATTCCTGATGAACTTCGTTCAGTTTGTGAAATGGCCCGGAGGCGCTTCCGCGACGGTTGGCATCCTGGGCGACGATCCTTTCGAGGGGAAACTGCAGAAGGTGCTCCATGGCAAATTAGGCATCAAGCGTTCGCGGCGCCCCGAGGAGCTGAAGAATTGCCAGATCATCTTCATCTCAAAATCCGAGCGGGGAAACGTCGGCGCGATTCTTTCAAGCCTGGAAGGCACGAATGTGCTGACGGTCGGAGACATGGAGGGTTTTGCCAGACAGGGAGGGATCATCGGTTTCACGATGGACGGCGACAGGGTGCGCTTTGAGGTCAACACGTCTGCGGCACGGCGCTCGGGACTGGAGATCAGCTCCCGCCTCCTGAAGCTCGCGAGCCGGATTTTCAGTTCCTAACAGGAGAGACGATGAAGGCATTTCGCGACCTGCCGATTAAGAAAAAGATGACCATTGCCGTATTAGGCACGACCGGCGTCGCGCTGATCCTCGCATGCCTCGCTTTCATCATTTACGAGCGGCAGAGCTTTCGCGCCGCGATGACCAGGAACCTGACGGTGCTGGCGGATGTGCTGGCGCTGAACAGCACGGCGACACTCTCTTTCAACAATCAGGATGACGCTGCGGAGACCCTGCAGGCGCTGAAGGTGGAATCGTCGGTCGCCGGGGCCTGCCTATACGGGGCGAATGATGCGCAGTTCGCGATTTACGCCAAGGCGGTAACGGAGAAGAAATTTCCCGTCCGGCCACCTTCCGACGGGGCCCGCTTCGAGGGAGACAGCGTCATCGTGGTGCGTCCGGTGACGCTGAACGATGCCCGCATCGGCACCATCTATCTGCGCGCCAGCCTGGAGGAACTCGATGCGCAGATCCGGAGGTATGCCGAGATTTCCGGCATGGTATTGATCGGTTCGTTCATCCTCGCATTCGCATTCTCCACGGCACTGCAGCGGCTCATTTTGCGGCCCATCCTTTCGCTCACCGAAGCGGTGAAGCGCATTGCCCAGACCCGCGAGTATTCCTCGCGCGCCGAGAAAATGAGCGGCGACGAACTCGGTCTGCTCACCGATGCGTTCAACCAGATGCTCGGGGACATCGAGGAGCGCACCGGCGCCCTCCAGAATGCGAACGAATCGCTCCGGAAGCAGGCCGCGGGCATCACCGATGCCGCCGCGGTGCTCGCGTCCTCCGCCGGCCAGATCGTGGCCGCCATGCAGCAACTCGGCGCGAGCGCGACGGAGGCCGCGAGCGCCGTGGCCGAGACCACCACGACGGTCGAGGAAGTGCGGCAGACTTCGCAGATGTCGAGCGAGCGTGCGAAATTCGTCTCCGGCCAGGCGCAGAATGCCGCGGAGGTGGCGCAGGGCGGGAAGCTCTCCGTGAACCAGACGATCGAGGGCATGCAGGGCATCCGTGCGCAGATGGATTCGATCGCGGAGAGCATCCTGAGCCTCAGCGCGCAGAGCCATGCGATCGGGGAAATCATCGCCAGCGTGGACGATCTCGCCGCGCAATCGCAGCTCCTTGCTGTGAATGCCGCCATCGAAGCTGCCAAGGCCGGCGAGGAAGGCAAGGGATTCTCGGTGGTCGCACAGGAGGTCAAACTGCTCGCCAGCCAATCCAAGCAGGCAACGACCCAGGTGCGCGCGATCCTGAACGACATCCAGAAGGCGACCGCCAGCGCCGTGCTCGCCACGGAACAGGGCGCGAAGGCGGTCGAGGCGGGAGTCCGCCAGTCCACGGCGTCCGGCGAGTCCATTTCCGCACTTGCCGAGGGCATCGCCAGCGCGGCGCAGGCAGCATCGCAGATCGCGGCGGCCAGCCGGCAGCAGCTTGCCGGCATGGAGCAGGTCGCGACAGCGATGGAGAGCATCAAGTCCGCGAGCACGCAGGCGGTGGCGAGCACACGGCAGGTGGAGACCGGCGCGCGCCAGTTGCACGATCTCGGCGAAAAACTCAAACAGCTCGCCGGACAATTGAAGGTCTGACAGCCAGCCGTCGGGGTGCCATGAGTGACATGCAACATCCAGTCCCGCCGACGCGATGAAAGATCCCGGGTTTCAGAAAAGACTTCGCGAGGCCTTTGCCATCGAGGCAGCCGAGCACGTGCAAGAGATTACGGCCGGCCTGATCGAGCTGGAGAAGACTTCGGATCCGGCGCGGCGGAAGGCGCTGGTCGAAGCGGTTTTCCGGGATGCCCACAGTCTCAAAGGCGCGGCGGGGGCAGTGGAACACACGCAGATTCAGAGCGTGTGCCAGGCGCTCGAGGGTGTCTTTGCAATGTGGAAGAGGACGGACCCCGAGGTTTCCGCCGAGGCGTTCGACGTCTTGAATCGGGCGGTGGATCTGGTGGGCAAGCTGCTCCAGGCGCCGGACGCCGGCGGCAACGCGGCGGATGCGCAAGCCGTGCCCGCCATGGTGGCGAAAATCAACGCCCTCGGCACCCATGCACCGTCCTTCCGCGAGAGCAGTCACGCGGCGCCGCAGCCAGTCGTCTTGGAGGAAAATGCGCGCACCGGGCGCGAGGCCGGACCGGTCTCCGCGGCTTCCGCCACGCCGACGCCTCCTCCCGCCGATGCACCTGCATCGCCTGAAGGCGCGGCGGCACCGCCCGAGGCAGCAGGCCCGCAGATTTCCGACACCGTGCGCATTCCCATGGGGAAAATGGATGCGCTGCTGCGGCAGGCCGAGGAAATGGTGACGGTGAAACTTGCCGCCCACCAGCGCGTGCTGGAAGTGAAGGAATTCGGCGAGCGGCTCACGGAGTGGCACAAGGAGTGGGCGAAGGTGCGTGACCTCACGCGTTCCGACATCGGCAGGCACAGCGAGGCCTCGCGAAAAAAAGTGGCGGACTTCCTGCACTGGAACCAGGAGCACATCCGCACGATGGAGAAGCAGCTCGCCGCCCTCGCGAAGACGGCGGCGCGCGATGAGCGCAGCGTCGCCACACTCGTGGATCAGCTCCTTGATGACGCCAAGCGTCTCGTGATGCTGCCCTTTGGCACGCTGCTCGATCTTTTCCCCAAGATGGTCCGCGACCTGTCGCGGGATCTGGGCAAGCAGGTGGACATCCTCGTCCAAGGACGCGAGGTGGAGATAGACAAGCGCATCCTCCAGGAGATCAAGGACCCGCTCATTCATCTCGTGCGCAACTCGATCGACCATGGGATCGAAACCGGCGCGGTCCGAGTGGCGCGCGGCAAACCGCCCTTTGGCACGGTCTCCATCCTCGTATCCCAGCGCGATGGCAGCAAGGTGGAGATCGTCATCAGCGACGACGGAGGCGGCATTCCTGTGGACAAGCTCAAGGCGGCCGCGGTGCGCAGCGGCCTGCTCTCCGAACAGGAGGCGCGGACGCTCGACGGGCCATCCGCGCTTGCACTCATCTACCAGTCCGGCGTTTCGACGAGCTCCATCGTCACGGAGATCTCCGGGAGAGGACTGGGCATGGCGATCGTGCAGGAGAAGGTGGAAAAGCTCGGCGGCAAGATCAGCATCGAATCCAGCCCGGCAAAAGGCACCACCTTCCGCATCCTGGTGCCGATCACCCTTGCGACTTTCAAGGGCATCGTGGTCTCCGCCGGCGGCCAGATGCTCGTGATCCCCACGGCGAGCGTGGAACGCATCGCGCGGTTCCGGCATGGCGACATCCAGACGGTGGAAAACAGGGACACGATCCCGATCGGAGGACGGCTGGTGCCGCTTGTGCAGTTGGAAGCGGTGCTCGATCTGCCGGTCCG
>JAYWEO010000427.1:0-6253 GCA_043779225.1 Prosthecobacter sp. | reverse complement strand
CCCGACTTGCATCGAGGCCGCGCACACTTCGCTCGGCGACTACCGCTGGCTGCTCGATGAAGAAGCGCCCGTGCTTTTCACCGAGAACGAGACGAATGGCGCGCGGGTCTTCGGCACTCCGAATGCGCAGCCATTCGTGAAGGATGCCTTCCACGATCACGTCATTCACAAGACGCCGGGCGTCGTGAATCCAGCGCAGACGGGCACGAAGTGCGCGGCGCATTACGTGATCGATCTCCCGCCGGGCGGGAAAAAGGTGCTGCGCTTCCTCCTCGGCCAGTCGCTCGAAGTCCCGCCGGCGGCGTTCAAGAATTTCGACACGGTATTTTCTGAGCGCCGCTTTGAGACGCACCTCTTCTTCGCATCGAAATGCGCGGCGGGCCTCGGCGACGAGGAACGCAACGTGATGCGCCAGGCCTACGCGGGACTGCTGTGGTCGAAGCAATTCTACCACTACGACGTGAAGCGCTGGCTCGCCGGCGACCCCACGCAGCCGCGCCCGCCTGCGGAGCACGCGCACACGCGCAACGCCGACTGGAAGCACCTCTACAACGCGGACATCCTCAGCATGCCCGACAAGTGGGAATACCCGTGGTATGCCGCGTGGGATCTCGCCTTCCACATGATCCCGATGTGCCGCATCGATCCGTATTTTGCGAAGGGCCAGCTCCTGCTGCTGCTCCGCGAATGGTATCTGCGGCCCGACGGTGCGCTGCCCGCGTACGAGTGGAATTTCTCCGACGTGAACCCGCCCGTCCACGCATGGGCCTGCTGGCGCGTGTATAAAATCACGGCGTCACGCGGACACCGCGACACGTTTTTCCTCGAACGATGTTTCCAGAAGCTCCTCATCAATTTCACCTGGTGGGTGAACCGCAAGGACGCGCAGGGGCGGCACATCTTCGGCGGCGGCTTTCTCGGCATGGACAATATCGGCCTCTTCGACCGCTCGCGTCCCCTGCCCGACGGCAGCTCGCTCGAGCAGGCGGACGGCACCGCGTGGATGGCATTCTATTGCGTGACGATGCTCTCGATGGCGCTCGAGCTCGCGCGCTCCCGCCCCGCGTACGAGGACATCGCGAGCAAATTCTTCGAGCACTTCGTCGCCATCAACGATGCGATGAACACGCTGGATGGCAAGGGGCTCTGGGACGAGGAGGACGGCTTCTACTATGATCACATCCGCCATGCCGGCGGCGAGTCGGCGCCGCTGAAAGTGCGCTCCATGGTCGGCCTCGTGCCGCTGCTCGCGGTCGAAGTGCTCGAGCAGGACGTCATCCGTTCGCTGCCCGGTTTCCGGAAGCGGATGCGGTGGTTCCTCGATAACCGCCCCGAGCTCGCACAGCACGCGAGCTACATGGAACGCACCGGGCACGACGGCTCGGAGCTGCGCCTGCTCGCGATTCCCAGCAAGGATCGCCTCTTGCGCGTGCTCCGCCGCATGCTCGACGAAAAGGAATTCCTCTCCCCGCACGGCATCCGCTCGCTTTCGCGCGCACATCGCGAGGCGGAGTTCTGCTACTTCGCGGAAGGCGGCCACGTGTGCATCCAGTATGAGCCTGGCGAGAGCACCGACGGCATGTGGGGCGGCAACTCGAACTGGCGCGGCCCCGTGTGGTTCCCGCTGAACTACCTCATGCTCGAGGCCCTCGAGCGCTACCACCATTTCTACGGCGACTCCGTGCAGCTCGAATTCCCGACAGGCTCGGGAAACATGCTCAACCTCACACAGATCTCCACAGAGCTGGCGCGGCGCATCACGGGGCTTTTCCTCCCAGGCAAAGACGGGCGCCGTCCCTGCCACGGCGACGATGTGCTCGCGGAAAAATTTGAGAACGATCCGCACTGGCGCGAGCTCGTGTGGTTCTACGAATACTTCGACGGCGACACCGGCCGCGGCCTCGGCGCGAGCCATCAGACGGGCTGGACCGCGCTCGTCACGCGCTGCCTGAACACCGTCGGCCGCCTCGTGACCTGACGCCCGAATCACGCGCAAGCCTTGCGGCGCGCAGGGCGGGACGGCACATTCGCCGGGTGCGAAACCGAAACCAGAATCCCGCGGCCAGTGAGTGATAGAGCGCGTTGGATTTTCCCGGCTGCAGCGGATGCCGCGACCATCGAACGGCTCGTGCGCGATGCCCAGATCGCGCCGTGGGTTGCGCAGTGTCTCGTGCGGCGCGGATTGTCGGAGGCTGAGACCGCCACACGTTTCCTCCAGCCGCGGCTGCGCACGCTGAGCGATCCCTTTCTCCTGCCCGCGATGGATGCGGCGGTGACTCGCGTGCTCGCCGCGGTGGAAAAGCGCGAGCGCATCGTGCTCTACGGCGACTACGATGTGGACGGCGTGACTTCGCTCACGATGCTCACGCTGGTGCTGCGGGCATACGGCGCGCAGGTCGCCACTTTCCTGCCGCATCGTGTGGACGAGGGATACGGACTTTCCGCGGATGGCATCGCGCGATGTGTCGAGGAACATCGCCCGCAACTGCTCATCGCGGTGGACTGCGGCACGACTTCCGTCGCGGAAATCTCGCGGCTGCGCGAGGCGGGCGTGGATACCGTGGTGCTCGATCACCACGAGCCGAAAGACGAACTGCCACCTGCGGTCGCGATCGTGAATCCAAAGCTCGGCGACGGCTTTCACTACCTGTGCAGCGCGGGCCTCGCGTTCAAGTTCGCACACGCGATGCTGAAGCGGCAGCCGCTCGCGGGCTTCGACATCAAGGAACTGCTCGACCTCGCCGCCATCGGCACCGTCGCGGATGTGGTGCCTCTCGTGGAGGAGAACCGCATCTTCGTCCGCGCGGGCCTCGACCGCATCGCGCAATCCCGCAGGCCGGGCATCCGCGCACTCGTGGAAGTCGCCGCACTGCGCCCGCCAATTTCCGCAAAGGACATCGGCTTTGGCCTCGGCCCGCGGCTGAACGCAGCAGGCCGGCTCGACTCCGCCTCAGCCGCGCTCGAACTGCTGCTCACCGACGATCCGGCGCGCGCGCAATCACTCGCGCGTTCGCTCGATCAGCAGAACCGCGAGCGGCGCACCATCGAGGACGAAGTGCTCGGCAAGGCCGGCGCACAGATCACCAGCCTCTACGATCCGGGCAGCGAGTCGGCCATCGTCGTCGGCGGCGCGGGCTGGCATCCGGGCGTCGTCGGCATCGTCGCGTCGCGGCTGCAGCGGCGCTATCATCGTCCGACATTTGTGATCGGCTTCGACCCGATGGGCGTGGGCAAAGGGAGCGGGCGCAGCATCGAGGGATTCTCGCTCGTCGCCGCGCTCGGGCGATGCGCGCCGCTGCTGGAAAAATTCGGCGGTCACGAGATGGCCGCGGGCCTCACGATGCGGCAGGAAAATCTGGAGGCATTCCGCGAGGCATTCGCACACGCCGCACGCGAGATGATCACCGCGGATCAATTGCAGCGCACCCTGCGCCTCGACGCCGAGCTGCGCCTCTCCGACCTGGATCTGAACCTGCTCGACGAGCACGACGCACTGCAGCCCTTCGGCACGGCAAACCACCAGCCGGTCTTCTTCACCCGCGGCGTCACGCTCGGCGGCGAGCCGCGGCTGATGAAGGACAAGCACTGGTCATTCAATTTCCGCCAGGCCCGCTCGCAAGGCCGCGCCGTGTGGTGGAATGCCGCGGACGAGACGCTGCCGCCTCTCCCGTGGGACATCGCCTACACCGTCTCGCGCAACGAATGGAACGGCCGCACGGACGTGCAGCTTGAGATCCGCGGCGTGCGTTCGGCCGGGTGAAATAATAACCATAGATGGCTTGACCTCCCTACGGAGAAGGTTCTGGGTTACAGTCTTACCCCCTGCAGAACTATGAAACTCACCGGACTCTTCGTACTGGTCGTCTCGCTTGTCAGTACGTTCACGCAAAGTTCCACCGCTCAGACCACCCAGAGCACCGCACGCATCTGGGACGAACAGATCCTATCGGCGATCCGGATAGACCGGCCCAATCCACCCGTCCATGCACGGAATCTCTTCCACCTCTCAGTGGCGATGTACGATGCGTGGGCAGCGTATGCCCCGGCGGCAGTGGGCTACCTTTTCCGCCAGAAACCGAGCGCCTCAGACCCGGTGAGCGCCCGGAAAGAAGCGATCTCCTTTGCGGCATATCGCATCCTGCGGGAACGCTACGCATTGTCACTGAATGCGGTCACCACAGTCGCGGCGCTCGACGCCGAGATGACCGCGCTCGGCTACAACAAAAATAATTTTTCCACCGACACCTCCACGCCCGCAGGCGTCGGCAACAGCGTCTATGCCGCTGTGTCGAACTACTTCATCAATGACGGCGCGAGGCAGACCAATGGCTATGCGGATTACCCTGTCGGCCAGGGCGGCTACGTCCCGTCGAATCCGAATCTAGTCACCGGATTGCCCGGCACGAACACGGTGAATGTGAACCGATGGCAGCCGCTCGCCATCGCCAATGCCCTCGATCAAAATGGCAACCCGATCGGGCCCATCCAGTCTTACGTCGGAGCGGTGTGGCTCGGGGTGAGGCCTTTTGCCCTGGCGCGCTCGAACCCGTCTCTGCCGTGGATCGATCCCGGGCCGCAGCCGCAGCTTGGCGGGATCGGCGACGCCCAATTCCGCAGCGAAGTGGCGAGTGTGATCCTCCGCAGCAGCCAGCTCACGCCGGATGACAATGTGACGATCAACATCTCGCCCGGCGCATTGGGGAACAACCCGCTCGGAACGAATTCCGGCACCGGATATCCGGTGAACCCGGCGACGGGACTGGCTTATGCGCAAAACAACGTCCTGCGTGGCGACTATGCGCGAGTGCTCGCAGAGTTCTGGGCCGACGGGCCCAGTTCGGAGACGCCGCCGGGACACTGGAACACGATCGCAAATTCCGTCAGCGACTATCCTTCCTTTGTCAAACGCATCGGAGGCACAGGCCCGATCCTGGGCAATCTGGAGTGGGACGTGAAAATGTACTTCGCGCTCAATGCCGCGGTCCACGAGGCCGCCTGCGCCGCGTGGTCCCTGAAGCGTTTCTACGACGGCGGACGCCCGATTTCATACATCCGCTACATGGGGCAGCTCGGCCAGTCCAGCAATCCCGCGGGCGCATCCTATCATTCCTCCGGCCTCCCGCTCGTGCCGGGATCCATCGAACTCGTGACCGCCCTGACGACCCAGACCGGCGAGCGCCACGATGGACTGCCCATCGGTGCGGTCGCCATCTATGCATGGGGAGGCCAGCCCGCCGACCCCCTCAACCAGCACACCGGAGCACGCTGGATCTTAGCTAAGAGCTGGCTTCCCTATCAGAAGGCCACCTTTGTCACCCCGGCATTTCCCGGCTACATCTCCGGCCACAGCACCTTCAGCCGCTCGGCTGCGGAGGTCCTGACCGCGATGACCGGTTCGCCGTTTTTCCCCGGCGGCCTCGGCACCTATACCGCAGCCCCCGGCACGCTTTCCTTTGAAAACGGCCCGAGCCAGCCGGTGCAATTGCAATGGGCCACCTACTATGATGCCGCGGATCAGGCCGGCATCTCGCGCCTCTTTGGCGGCATCCACGTCTCGGTGGATGATCTCACGGGCCGCCGCGTGGGCTCTCAGTGCGGCAAGGGTGCCTGGGCGATGGCAAAGCGATACTTCGACGGCACCATCCTGGGTTCACCGCTGGCCATGTCCATCCACCCCTCCGCCCCCGGCGAGTGCGAACTCCTGTGCGACACCATCCGCGGCACCTATTATAAACTGCAATCCACCCTCTACATGAACGCCCCGTTCGTGGATGAGCCCGGCGGTTTCGTCCAGGCGGTGGACGGATTGAGCACTCTGACCGTCCTGGCCGTGGATCAGCAAAAATACTTCCGGGTCATCCACGCGCTCGCACCGTGATGGTGCAGAGAAAGTCTGCCAAAAAAAGCAGTCCACCCCGCGTATAGATCTGCGCGATGCGGTGGAATGCCGGGGAGAAAAACGGGTGTCTCACTCCGACCAGACGGCGCTGTGACACTGGGCGCACCCCAGGCGCACCTATTCCCACCCCACCCACACCCATGAAAATCCTCCGCCTCCTCCCCTCGCTCGCCGCGCTGCTCCTCATCCCTTGCACCATGCCTGCGCACGCAAAGCCGAACATCCTCGTCATCCTCGCCGACGATCTTGGCTACGGCGATGTGAGTTGCTACAACGACAAGTCGAAGGTCGCCACGCCGCACATTGACCGCCTCGCACGCGAGGGCATGAGATTCACCGACGCGCACAGCCCGG